>JAJRPE010000505.1 GCA_024280935.1 Candidatus Hydrogenedentota bacterium | reverse complement strand
GCAAGACACCTATTCTTGGCTTGGATGTCTGGGAGCACGCCTACTACCTGAATTATCAGAACCGCCGTCCTGATTACGTGTCGGCCTTCTGGAACGTAGTGAATTGGGATGTTGTCGCTTCCAATTACGCGGCAGCCAAGGCGTAAGCGAGAATTTAGAATACAAACGAACGGGGTCGGTGTCATTTTCGATGTGCGCCGACCCCGATTCCTCTCCGGATTCAATTGCTCGGCTCTTGTCTAAAGCGGGCAGATCATACGGAAGTGGAGGCCAATTCCAGGGATGTCAAAGACTTCTCCCTCGATGGTGAGTCCCCGAAGCTCATAAAATGAACGGGCCTTGATGCGGGCATTGCACCACAGCGCCGTGCCACCATGGGTGGCCGCGTAGGCCATGCAGGCCTGAAGCAACTTGCTGCCAAAACCACGGCCATGGTGTTCGGGTAATACGGCCATTCCGCGAAGGCGCCACGCATTATTCATCTCATAGCCTTCCGGCCCTTCGGGATAGAGCGATGCAATTCCTACCAGAGATCCCGCTTCAAACAGTCCTATATGGTAGGTGCTTTCCAGTTCATCCCCCGGATAAACCGCCGCTTCCGGCGCTTGATCGGGGCGCAGAACCTGCTGGCGAATCGGGTAGACTTCACTTGCGGAAACACGGCTCAACAGGGTCATGGTGCGTTGATATTCCTCAAAAACTCAAGTATCCTGCTGCGTACAATGGCGGCTTCATAGTCCCAGAATATCACATGATCGGATTTTTCGAGCCAGCGTGTTGTTACGGGCGCGTTGGTCATGTTCAAAACGGCGACCGCCGTAGCCTCCTGGGACGTGACCGTGTCTGCTTTCGAGTGGATTACCAGCACGGGCGCGGTGATTTTCGTCAGTACGCCGGGATCTTTGGCACGGTTCCCTATTTCCAGTGCGGTGAGGGCGCCTGCCATGGGAATCCAGCCGTAACACTGAATGTGCCGTCGTCCTTCCGGTTTGGCCACGGGGCCATTGCCCGGTCGGCCGGGAAGCCATCGAATCAGCGGGGCGGCGCGGTGGGCAAGCCAGCCCGTATCTACACCGAGAACTGTGCTTCGGCTGAGTCCGAAGAAGGGCGCGCAGAGTACCAGGCCGTCGATGGGTTCCTCGGCGGCTACCAGGGTGGACAACGCCCCGCCCATGGAGTGGGCCACAACCACGACCGTGTTATGCTTTTGCTTCAGCGCCTTGACGGCATCACGGACCCCGGCAATGAGTTCATCCGCCGTTGTACGCTCGAAGTCGCGTGGACTCGTCCCATGGCCAGGAAGGCGCATGGTTTCCACGTACCATCCGGCTTCGGCCACCGCGTCCGGCAAGGCGGCGAAGTTGCTTTGCGCACCGACAAATCCATGCACGAAGAGGACAGCCTTATCAACCGACTCCACGCCCAATTTTCTGGGGGTCATACCTTCGAGAAAACCGGACTCAGGATCCCGGGGAGCCGTGGCATCGTATCGCGATACCAGCGCATCGGTCAGAAAGTTCAGAAGCACAAGCGAGACGACCGCAAATACGATGCCGTAAGCGATCCGAGGTCGCCAGCGCTTCGCTTTTATTCTTTTCTGTCCCACAACCAGCCTATGCTCCCAGATCAAAGGCCTGGGCCTTTTGCTTGATCGATTTGATGTCCAGTTTTCCCGTGCCCAATACGGGTATTTCCTGGATTTGATAGAATGCGTTCGCTTTGGGAATCCACAGGTTTGGTATAGAACATGTTTTCAAGACGGACAGCAATGATTCCAGCTCTTCATCATCCAAGGTATGCAGAACTATCAGCCGCTCGCCTTTTTGCGTATCGGGCACGCCCGCAACGGCCAGTCGTTGCTCGGTCAGGTCGAGGAGTTCGTGAAGCGTCTCTTCCACCCGCGTATGGGGGACCATTTCACCGGCTATCTTGCTGAATCGGGCCAGGCGGTCGGTGATGGTGATGAAGCCATCCTCATCGAGATTCGCGATGTCGCCCGTTTCGTACCAACCGTCCTGAAGAACCTGTTCGGTCTTTTCGGCTTGTCCCAGATAGCCCTGCATGATATTGGGACCCTTCACCAGGAGCAGACCGGATTCGCCCATGCGAAGCTCTTCCCCGGAGGCGGTGTCCACAATGCGCACTTCGATACCGGGAAAGGAGCGGCCAATCGTTCCATGCTTCGTGCCGGGGCTGTAGAAACCGGGGGATATGCAGTCCGGTATGTTGGCAGAAACCGCTGGGGCGCACTCGGTGGTGCCGTAACCTTCCAGGGGTTCCTGGCCGAATTTTTCATTGAAGGCGTTTCGGATTCGCGGGGCGAGTTTTTCCGCGCCACACACGACAAACTCCAGACTTTCCAGTTGTTCCCGCGTGCATCGACGGATAAAGCCCTGTAAGAAGGTCGAAGTACCGATCATTATGGTGCCGCAGTAGGTTCGGGTGAGTTTGCCGATGATTTTGGGTTCCAGGGGATTGGCGTGGTAGACCCCACGGATTCCATGGAGCAGGGGAAGCCAAAGCGTGTCGGTGAATCCGAAGGAGTGGAAGAAAGGGAGGAAACCGACAATGCAGCTTTTTCGGTCATTCGGAAAGACTTCGAGGGCGGCATCAATGTTCGTGATGATATTGCGATGGGTGAGCATCACGCCCTTGGGTTCCCCTTCACTTCCGCTGGAAAAAATGATGGTCGCCAGATCGTCCGGGCTGCGATGGGCGGATCCCAGCAGTCGTTCCAGCCAGGAGATGGGGCAGAGTAGACTCAGCACCATGGCAATGACACGGTCCAGGCCGGAGATACTATCTCGGATATCTTCCAGGAATATCGTCTCGCCCGGAATTTCAATGGGGAGGCGTTCCAGCAGTTTTTTTGAGGTGAGCACCTGGGTGATGCCGCACTGTTGGGCACAGGAGGCAATGACTTCGCTGTTGGCGGTATAGTTCAAGTTGATGGGGACGCGCCCCATCATTTGGAGAGCGATGTTGGTCAAGGTGCCACCCACCGACGGGGGCAGCAAGATGCCGACCATTTCCTGCGCGTCCAGGCGTTGTTGGAATTTTCGTGCGAATACGATGCTTCCCACGAGGGTCTTGAAGTAGCTCAGCTTGCCCGAAAGGGCATCGGCTACGGCCATTTTTCGGAGATTTTTTCGGGCCATCTTGATAAAGCCCCGGTGCAGCATGGACACCCGGAGCGGGCGTTCGGTGTGAATGATTCGTCCCAGGCGGCGAATATGCTTCTGCACCGTTTCCACTGTCGTATCAGTGGAGAGCGATGTCCCAAAGCGCAGGTCAATGGGGTGGGGGAATTGTTTGGGACGACGCCACTGTAGTTTTGCCTCGCGGAATACATAGAGTGATTCCCACATCCGGGACAGGAAGAGGGGCATGATGGGGATGTCGAGGCCGTGGACCAGGGAGCTGTAATCGTCTTGCCACGCGAAGGGTGTGCCCGTTTCCGAAGTCTGCCGCTCGTTGTTGATGCACACGATATCGCCCAGAGCCAGGTGCTGGCGGATGCATTTTGCCAAGGCAACATGATCGGACTCTGTAGCCCCTTCTTTAACCGGAATAACGTGCATCAACTGGGCCAACCGTCCCATGAGTGGGCGCTCCAGCACCGATGCGCCCATGACAAAATGGATGTCGCGGTCGGTGGCGCTGAAGAGGGCGAGACAATCGATGAAGGATATGTGGTTGCCCACGAGCAACGCGGCCCCTTCCTCGGGAAAGTTTTCCTGGCCCTGGACGCGAATGCGTACTACGGTGTTGGAGAGTACCCACAGTCCGGCCCGCAGGATGAGGTGGGGGAGCCGCAGACAGATGTAGAGGCCAATGCCGAGGGAGAGAATGGCGGTGAGCAGGAAGACCTGGTAGGTGTTGAGTCCCAATGCGCCCAGCACCATGAAGAGAAGCCCGGAGGCCGCCATGCCGACGAAAGTGAGCATGTTGGTCGTGGCGATAATGCCGCCCACGGCACCGTGCGGGGCGCGGTGTTGAATTGATGCCGCGAGGGGTACGTCAAAGGCACCGGCAAAAAATCCCAGGCCAAAAGTGCTGATGGCGAGAAAGTAGAAGTAGGTGCCTGGTCCTGCATTCTCAGCACCAGGGACGCTCATGATTATACCGTAGAATTCCTGGGGGACGGCCATGAGGGCACCAAAGAAGGCCATGCCCAGCGCACCGATGGGGATTATCCCCATTTCGATCTTGTTTCGGGAAAGAAACCCGGCGGTTAGTGCCCCAAAGCCGATACCAATGACCACCGCGCCGAGGAGCGCGCTTTGATAGGTTTCGGCCAGGCCCAGTGTATCCCCGGCGTATTTGAAGATGTTGGCCCGCACCAGGGCACCCGCAAACCAGAAGTAGATGTACCCTAAGACCACGTTGAAGAGGATACGGTCTTTCCAGATGATACTGAAGTAGCGGCCCATCCCTTTCCAGGGCAACAAGGGGTTCATGGGGACGGCGATGTGGGGGTTGGCTGCGGGTGGTCGCGTGATCCAAGTGGCTGTGAGTATGCCTATCCCGGAAAGTACGACAAGAAAGACTGAGGTGAGGTAAAGGGTGTCCTCGAAGGACTTGAAGATGAATCCAGCAGCTTGAACCCCCAGAATGACTGCGACGAGGGTACTCATCTGGACGATGCCATTGGCCCAGGAAAGCCGCCGTTCCGGCAATATCTCGGGCAAGATACCATATTTTACGGGGCCAAAGAGGGCACTTTGGGTGGCCATCAAGAAAAGGATGCACCAGATAAGCAGGGGCGCGCCGTAAAGGAAGGCCAGACCACCGGCAACCATGACTCCTACCTCGAAAACTTTCGTGACAACCGCAAGCGTCCCCTTGCCGTATTTGTCAGCGATAGCGCCAAACAAGCTAGGAAAGATTATGAAGGGAAGGGAAAAGAGGATTGTCGAGAGTCCCGTCACGTAGTCATAGGGCGCGACGGACATACTATTGCCAAGCAGGGAGAAGTCAACGGTGCCACTGTCATGGGTTCCCTTGAGCGTCGCGATGAGGCTGAAGGTGATGAGCCACTGAAAGACGTTATCGTTGAAGGCACCCTGAAACTGGGTGGCGATCAGCGCCCAGAATCCCTTGGGCCGAAACTCGGCCTCGCTTACGGACCCGCTGCCCTGTGCTCGCTGCGTCATTTATTAGCTCCTTGCTTGCGACTCACCGCACACACCGGGAACGCACCTTCTCCAGATTGCGAATCATAGACTCGCACGTTTTGCGACCCAGATCAGCCATGACTTCGTGGACATCCTGCCGATACAGCGGTTCGACCTCGTCGACCAGCGCCTTGCCCGACTTCGTAAGATCTACATGATAGATGCGGCGATTGCCTTCGACGATCTTCCGTTCCACCAGCCCTTTGGTCTCCAGCTTGTCCAGCACCGACGTTACGCTGGCGCGGGTAACCACCAGGCGCTTGCCCAGATCGGACTGGGTCCATACGGTCTCTTTATACTTCAACGAAAAGAGTACGTTAAACTGGGCCTCCGTCAGGCCAAACTGCCGAAACAAGTCCGAACCTTTTAACGAAAGGATGCCTGCGGTTCGGACGATACTCAACACGGCCTCGTGCTGTATGTCATCCATGGGATGTTCCAGATCGAGTTCTTTTTCGAGTGACATGGGGCCTCCTTTTGTATGGACTCTGGCTTTATTGTAAACCCAATCATTGTTAGATGTCAATCGGTAATTGTGAACATATTATCTCCGGGGGGATTCGTGATCGTGCTGGAGGGGTGGTGAGTGCCATGTTGTTTTAGTCCCTACGGGACTAACTGCCTTTGGCTTATCAGGCGGCAACCCCCTCAGGAAACCCGAACCATGACGAACTCCACGATGCCGTCCATGCTGTCCCGGTAGGGACTGGGGGGGAGTTGGGCGAGGTGTCGCCGGGCTTCATCCGCATAGGAACGGGTGATGGCCTCGGCTTTGTCCCGCGCACCGGTCTTGTCCGCCATGGCGATGACCCATTCACGGTCTTCGTCCGTAACGTCGGCACCCCGCATGCCTTCCAGACGCGCAAGGTCGGCGGCGTCAAGCCCGTTTTTCAGATGCATGATGGGGATGGTCTTCTTCCCCTCCACGATATCACCGCAGGCCGGTTTACCCAGTTGTTCCGTGCTCTGGGTGATGTCCAGCATGTCGTCTACCAACTGGAAGGCGATGCCCAGCGAAATGCCGAAGTGATAGAGGGCTTTCCGGTGGGTGGGGTCGATGATATAGGTGGGGGCGCTGCACGCCTCCGCAAAGAGACTGGCCGTCTTCTGCTCGGCGAGCATGATGCAGTCCTCGGCAATGATGGGGCCGTCCTCCTTGCCGAAGAAATAGAGCTCGCCCTCGGCCATGCAGCGGACCGACTTGATGGCGTTCGCGACCACCGCGCACACATCGTAGGTTGCCAGCATTTCCACGGCCCGCGCCACGAGATAATCCCCGCCCAAGACCGCTGCGTGGTTGTCCCAGGAGGCGTTGAGGGAGTTGGAACCCCGGCGCAGGATGGCGCGGTCAATCACGTCATCGTGGGCCAGTGAGGCCAAGTGGAGGGCTTCGAAGGAGCTGGCCAAGGTGATGTACTGCTTCAGGTTCGTGCCGCCAATGGCTCCCGCCGCCAACAGCGAAAGGGCCGGACGCAGCAGCTTGCCGCCGGGGGTGGGTGCCACTTCGCTGTCGATGCGAACCAAGGCCAACGCATCAAGCCAAAGTTGGTGAATGGTGTCACGGACACCATCCACCTCCGTCTCGACGGGGCGGTACAAGTCTGTCAGAGTCATGGTCTTATTCACCGGCAGAGTATATCACACGCTTTTTTGGGCGTTCCAGCCGTTGGCAAGGATTGCGGCGGGCAGGCGTGTGGACTTTCCAGTCCGCAATAAAGGGAGCGTGGCACCAACAAAGGCCGTTTGTGTGTATTTCCCATGCCCCCTGCGCATCGACGCGCACGACACATCCCCTGTGGCGGGCAGGAAAACCCGCCCTCTTGTTTTTGGGATTGATGCGTACGGTTGCTATTATGAGCGATTGGTCGTAGTATGAGAGATGTTCCATAAATGTTCACGGGGCCGACAGGCTCCCCTCCGAGGAGGGGAACAAGAAAATCTTGGCGTCGCCAACAACAAAGCCTCGCGAGCGCTTACGGTCCGTGTTGCGACAGGGCGCGCCCAGGCGATCCAGCTCGTGAACGAAGCGGCGGAGAAATACTTCGTTGGAAACGCGAAAGATCTGAAGCGCCTTGAGGTGACCGAAAATTCTCTGCGGGACAACGCCAAGATCATCGTGACGGAACGGGGTATATCGCCCCAGCTTATCCTGGGTGACATTCCTGTCGCGGCCAGTGCGCAAGAAGGGCGTTCCAACAGGCCAGATGTTGAGGATAGGAAATAACACATGCGCATCGTTAAAAAAATAAGCATGAAGATGGCGACGAATACGGTGATGGCATTGCTGTCCTGTGTTGTCGTGTTTCATCTGTTGATTCTGGTTGGGGTCATTCCCTACGCCATCGTATGGGGCGGACGCTTGGAAAGTGCGTCTCAAATGTACGTGTTTGAGGCGGTGTCATTGGCAATAAATTTGGGAATGATGCTTGTGATCGGTGTGAAAGGAGGCTATGTAAAGCCCTGCCTGAGTCATGGGGTTGTCCGGGCCATCTTGTGGGTTTTGGTGATACTGTTTTTACTGAATACGGTAGGGAACCTTTTTTCATTGAGCACCTTGGAGTCCATCGTGTTTACCCCACTCACCCTTGTCAGTGCGCTCTTGTGCTATCGGATGGTCATCGAAGAATGAAAAATGCGTTCGTCGTGGCATCCTTGTTGCTGTCCCTGTGTACCGTGGCTGCGGGGCAAGAACTGTCCCACGCCACGGTGATTTACAAAATGCCCGGTGACCTCGTCGAGCTTTTTGCCAAGGCGCAAAAGCCCAACAGGGACGGTGCGATTGGCCGGAATAGGAAGCAGTACATTCATGTGCGGTTCCAGTATCGCGCACATCACCTTGCCGATTACGCGGTGCGTAACAGCAAGATGCAGGTAACGCAGTACTTCATTAAGTCCCTGGAGTATGCCTTTGAACACCAATGCAAGGACGGTGGCTTCGCGCTGCATATTCCGACCGAGCAGAAGGGCGCTAAGCCGCCGAGTCGCGGTGACCTCGCCTCGGGGACCGCATTCTTTCTCGCCTCGGCAGCGTCGGGAGTATTGTCCTTGGAACAATCCCCCTGGTTCCAGAAATCACCCGAATTGAAACGCGCCAGGAGGCGCCTGGAAGAATTACGGGATGATCTGGGAAAGGCCGCCGACTTCCTGCTCGGGGAAGAGGAAACTCTGGGGCAGTATGATGCCAAGGCCCCCAATCGACTCTTTATCGACGCACTGGCCTACCAGGCGCTCGGGCTTTATCTTGAGCGGCCAAACCTGATAGAAGCCGGGCACAGCTTTGCGCAACGGGCGTTGGCGCAGCAAGATGGTGCAGGCTACTTCATTGAGGGGGGCGGTTATGACTCAAGTTACAACGGCGTCTCGGTTGCGGTGGGGTTTCGGCTTCTGCTTTTCCAGCCCGAGAATAACACTTTGAAAGTCGCGCTGGAAAAAGCGGTGCGCTGGGAGGAAAGCCGTATACTGGATACCGGGGAAGTCAGCATGGCGGGCAACAGGCGCGTATTTGTCGGCGGTGAATCTTTTCTCGGGAAGGAAAAGCGTATCGATGTTTTACACGTTGTCGAAGGCTTCGCCCTGGCCTCCGTTGTGACGAAAGAGAAGCGTTACCTTGAGACCGCTCATAAAATACTGCGTTTCTATACACAGGCGGCAAAGAAGGTAAATCCGTAACCGTTCACGACACGGACACCTTATAGTCAACAAAAAGACCTACGGGTGCCACGGGTAGGCCCGGTAGGGTTTACCCGTGCAAAACCGCTGCCTCTGAATCGGGTTCGTCTTCCTCATCGGTAGAAACGACACGGGTAAGCCCTGAGAGGCCTACCCGTGGCACCCGACGTATTCCTGTAACCGTTCACCGGGTATCAGGAGGGCGGGTTTTCTTACCCGCCGCAGGGCACACGTTACGCCAGCCGACGCATGTGGGTCATGGAAAAACACGAGCGGCCTTTGCTGACATAACGCCGTTCCTGTTGCGGACTGGAAAGTCCGCACTCCTGCCCGCCGTGAACGCTTACGTATTCCTTTTTGTCTCTTCATAAAAAAATATAAGCGAACGTCATTCCCACGGAGGTGGAAATTCAGCACGCGGGGATGAGGACCCTTGATCTTGGGTTGTGGACACCGCTCACATTATTTTTTCGGTTGCTTTTGCGGGCGCTTGGGGGTAGCATGAGGCCATCTGTGGGGGCGGTTTGTGTATCAATGTACAGCTACAAAGGGAGCAAGCGGTATGAATGACACTATGCGTTTCGCGGCTATCGGGGTGTTTTTTCTCCTGATCCTGGGTGGTATTGGCTTTTTGATGATGCAGGCGGAGGACGATCTTCCTGCGCCGGTGCCGGATTCTACGGGTGCAGCAGAGTCTGCCGGGCGCAACGATGATGCCTTGGCCCTGCGGGATAGAACGGCTTCGGCGGGCGGTCAATCAGGATCCGCCAGGGAAATTTCGACGCCGGATCCCGTGGAAGAAGCCGCACTGGACGAGGCCCCTGTTGGGGAGTCGCCGAAAAGTCCAACGCGGAAGAAAGCCAAGCGTCCCCGGGGCAACGGGATTGTCAAGGGCACGGTGACGTGGCATGGGGACGATGCGCCGGTTGCGGGAGCCACGATTCTGCTGGACTTTACGGAGCGAGCGAATTCCTACGATCCTTATCCCGAAGAGCGGGCGGAATGGACGACCCAGTCCGACGCGAAAGGAAAATTTCGCGTTACCAATCTTCCGGTGAATATCGTCTTTGGCGCACGCGGCGGTCGATTGACCGTGGTGGCGGAGAAGGACGGGGCCAGTGCGGTAAGCAGCGTCGGCCTGACCGACGATGAAACGCTGGCTATCGTCGACTTGAAGTTGCGGCCCACGGCCGGAATTGGGGGGCAGGTGCTTGACGAGGAGGGCAGCCCCGTCGCGGGTGCCATTGTGATGCCCCATGAAATGACGGACAAAGCGCAGCAGCGATACGCCCGTGGCGCACGGTCTCTTTGGACCACGACGGATCGCGAGGGCCGTTTCCAACTGAATCACCTGAATAAGGGCGCGTGGAAATTGGCGACGAAGGCTACGAATTTTGCTTCCGAGGTGACCGAAGTCTTCGAGACGGGCGAGACCAACGCGAAGATTGTCCTGAAACGGGGAACAACCCTGACGGGCACGGTCATCTATGCCGAGGATGGCGAAGTGGTCCCCGACATTTTTGTGACCATCAATGACGAAAAAAACCGTCAAAATCAACAGCGGGTGGGCACGGACAAAGAAGGGGTGTTTCACGCCTCGGGTCTGGCAGACGGTGCCTATCGGGTGGCGCTGGACGACAAAGAGCGGACCCTCGTGGGCGAAGCACCCCGCTTTTCCATCGTGGAGGGGAAGCCGGTGGAGGGCATCGCCCTGACGGTGGCTTATGGCGCGGCGATTACGGGCTTGGTCACCGACGCCGATACGGGTGATGCCATTGCGGGTGTTCGCATCCAGGCGCAGGGCGGCCAGCGCTCCTCTAGAAATTCGCAGGAGGGTGTGAGCGATGCCACGGGTTTCTACCAGATAGCGGGACTTCCTGGCGGCAGCTACACATTGAAGCGGCGTTGGAAGGCGGGCTATCTGCACGGGGAGTATCGTGAGAATAAGTCGGTATCCGTGAAACTGGGCGAGGTGCTGGAGAATGTCGACTTCGCGGTGACGCGGGGCCTGACGGTCTCCGGGTACGTGGTGGACAAGGCCGGGGATCCGGTCGAGGGGATTAGCGTTCAGTGTACCACCGTCGTGGACAATGGCGAAGGGGAGACTGTAAGTACGAAGGAGGGCGGCACTTTCGAAATACGTGGATTCTCGCCCAATGTGAATTTCCATATTCAGGTTACGGGCCGGGGTTATACAGCCCCGCGCCTGGGTCCGTTGAGCACCGGCGAAGACGGGATGGATGGCATCGAGATTGTTGTCGAGTCGGGCGCGAGCATTGCGGGTATCGTCGTGGATAAGACCGGGAAGCCCCTGCCCGAAATGTATGTTTCTGCTTCGCCGAGCGGCGGTGGGGGCCAGGCATCGGGAGCATCCACCGAGCCGGACGGCACCTTCGTGATGAAGAGCTTGACGGAGGGCACCTATCGCCTCACGACACGGAACCGAAATTCCTGGAATCAGGGCGATCAAGGCGGGCAGGAAGTGAGCCTCTCGAAGGGACAATCCCTTACGGGTGTCCGACTGATTCATGATGCGGGGCCGCAAAGCACCATTTCGGGGCGGGTCACGAACACCAAACGCGAACCCATCGAGAGAGCGTCCGTAAACGCCCACAGCCCCACCGGGGGCAGCAGCGGTTACGGCCGAACGGATGCGGACGGCACGTATGAACTGAGCTTGAAGGATGGGCTGACCTACAACGTGCAGGTCTATCATGAACGTTACTCCCAG
>JAJRPE010000504.1 GCA_024280935.1 Candidatus Hydrogenedentota bacterium | reverse complement strand
GGCAGCAGAAGAAATGAAGGAAGAAGCCCCAGCACCTCCGGCTGAAGCGCCCGTTCCCGAAGCGGTTCCCGCTCCTGCGCCTACGCCAGTGCCAGCACCCAAAGCGGCTCCCGCACCGGAGCCAGCCCCCGCGCCCGAGGCTGCCCCGGCAGCAGAAGAAGTGAAAGAAGAAGCCCCAGCACCAGAAGCGGCTCCCGTACCGGAGCCAGCGCCCGTGCCCGAGGTTGCTCCGGCTGCAGAAGAGGTGAAGGAAGAAGCCCCGGCACCAGCGCCCCCGGCTGAAGCGCCCGTTCCCGAAGCGGCTCCCGCACCGAAGCCAGCGCCCGAGGCTGCCCCGGCAGCGGAAGAGGTGCCCGCAGAAACGCCCGCGCCTGAACCATCTGCCGATGCTCAGACCTGAGAACCGTCAAGTTACAAGTAAATCAGCACATGCGTCATGTCCCTGTCGGGCCATGGCGCTTTTTGGTTGCACCCGTCGCAGCCAAAGGTATTGAGGGACGTATCTCCTCACGGACATGACATCGTAGCGGTGTTTGCCATGTGATCCGTGCTGAAATTCACGAGTAGCGTGGCCCTCCATGACGCGGGGGCATGTCCCGGAGGAGCAGCGTGTGCGATCACAACTTCTGGCTCCTGGCAGAATTGGACTTGGCACTTTTCCGAATCTCAACGTGGTAATCCCCAGGTTGCAAAAAGAAGCTTTGGCGTGCCACCCGATCCCGTACTCGGGTTCGGGTGCCGTTAAAGACCAACGTGGACTTCGTCCAAAACCCAATTGGTATCGTTCGACAGGTTCCTTTTCATGTCTTCGTGGTAAAGTGTTTCTTTTCTTTGCGTCTTTGCGTGAATTTTTTTGGTTTGGCTCGCAACGGCGCAAAGACGCAAATGTTTGTGCTTAAGGCTTCTTTCCCGCAAGGCACCCGAACGTGAGTACTCGATCAGGTGGCACACGTCCTGGATCGTTGTGAGAAGAAGTATCCTGCCACACAAAAAAACGCCCCGCAGACTACTTGGGCCATGGGGGGCGCTTCGATTCGTTTGTCGGTGCTTCGCGAAGCTACTTCGTTGCTTCCTTGATTTTCATTTCACCGGCCAGGACTACGCCGTCCCGAAGGTTCGACGCGGTGCCGATTGCGTAGTCATCTTCCACTGAGGTCAAGGTCAGACGACCAACGGGCTTCTGCCGGTGCGCGATGACTTTACCGCCCACTTTGATGGGGTCGCCGTCCTGAAGGATGTTGAAGACCATGCCGACTTCGGCACCGTGCTTCTTATTCAGGTTAACGATGACCGCGTCGTTCGAGGCCGCGTCGGCGATAAGTCCCTGGAGGGGCGCATCGTCAGCGAGTTTACTCGTCAATTCCTTAATGACCGAAGCAACCACAGCGCGGGGATTCTTTTCATCAACGGTCACGGAAGTCTGAAAGAAGATGCCCGTGGTCTCCGAGTCAATCAAGCGAAGATAGAGCAGTGTTTCCGAACCCATCTGCGCGAAGTCGATGAAGCCCAGATGCCCCGCAGAAAGAACCTTGCCCAAGCGGCGCTGCGTGTCGCTGCTGGCCAGTTCAGAACTGCCCAGATTGAGTTCTTGGAGCAATTTGTCGAGCATGATGCGCTCAACCACCTGAATGCCGTCCTTGCCCTGGACCTGGCTCTCAATCTCACGTTGGAGCACGACATCGGTACCCGCTCGGTCGAATACAAAGCGTCCCTTGGTCTCGCCGGGCAGGAAGGCCAGCACGACGGGGCGGGAGGTCCACGTATCCACCGGTTCCGCGTCGCCGTTGGCCTTGAGTTCCTGGAAGCGCTTGCCCAGATCCGTAATCAGACTCTTGATCAACTCGCCGCGCTTAATATCGTTGGCGGCTTCAAGCTCGGCCTGGACCTGTTGCAGCATGAGGGTCGTCAATTCATCATTGCGAATCCCCGCCGCCTTCTCCAGCGTTGCTTTGGCCATGACGAGATCATTCTCGCCACCCCGCTCACGATAGGCCGCACCCTCGTTGCTCAGGGCGGCAATATTGTACTGATCCAGCGATTGGGCTTCGCCATAGGAAGCAATGGCACCGTCCAGATTGCCCGTGCTGTGGGCAAGGCGACCTTGCGCGTTAACCGCTTCCGACTTCTGCCAGCCCGCTGCCGGTGTGTTGGCCGCAAGTTTCAAGGTAGCATCGGCACCGTCCAAGTCGCCCGACTTCATCAGGGCTTCGCCCTTTACGGTCAGGGCATAGCCATCGTCACCTGCCTTTTCGGCAGCCGCAATGGCTCCTTTGTAGTCCCCTTTTTCCAAGGCAACCTTTGCCAAGCCAGCCTGGCTGTCGATTTGGCCGAATTCCTTCTCCGCCTCATCCAACTTGCCTTCGGCAACGAGGATATAGCCGCTAAGCTCCTTTACCGCGTTCGCGTCTTCGCCACTTTCCAAGGCCAAGGCGGTGATGGCGGAAGCCTTGTCGGTTTTGTGCTGTTGATAGAGGTTCTCTGCCACTTCACGGAGCAGGTTGGCCTGCTTTTCGTTGCCACCGCGTATCACGCGTTCAATGGACTTCTCCGGGGTGTATATGAAGAGCGTAAGGGGCGTCACATTGACCTTGGCATACCACGGCTGCGTGTTAATGCGTTCATCTGGGAGTAGATAGTATTTTATTTTCATGCGGTCAGCGAAGGCTTTGAGAGCGTTCTGGTCCGATTTCATGCCCAGCGCGATGATCGAGAGATCATCCGCGCTATACATGTGTTTGAGGGATTGCAGTTTTACCGCAACCGCTTCGCCGGTGTCGGGCTTGAAGAAATAGAGAATAACGAGGTCTGGATTCTTCGCCAGAATTACATCCAGATCCACCGTGTTCCCAAACACGTCTTCCGCCTGAATCTCGGGGCAGGGGTCGCCTGCGAAGAAATCGGCGTGGGCTAATCCCGCTGTCGCGAGAAGGGCAGCACACAGCAGCCATGAAAATACGTGATTTGATCGCCTCATTGATGGTCTCCCAGACCGTGTTTGTTCGTGGTTAATTCCCTGCAAGATGCACAACAATGTCTATTTTACCACCAATTTGCAATTTTTACGAGCCGGGAGTTGCAGGAGAGAGAACGACGGGCCGGTCCAGTTCCGCCAATTCTCCTGCAAATTTGGCCAGCGGGATATCTCCGTCGAAGTCATAGCCCTCACTCTTAACCGAAATGACGTATCGCAATGCCTTGGGGTGTTTGTCCTCAGGAAACTCCAATTGGTCACTGGGATCCCAGTTTTCCTTTCTTACAATTATATTCCCATCCGCGTCAGATACGGTGATCGAAAGGTCCGTTGGTACATCCAATTTTCCCCGCAAGTCGTCAAAGCTTACTTGGTCTCCATCATAGGCTCGATAGTCCGCGAGTTCTTTCGCCCGCCAGACGGCCAGGCGAGCGCTTCCGTAATACGGGTGGCTAACGGCAGCTGTGGCGCCGTTTGCCCCTGTTGTCGTCGTCGACTCCGAGGAATCGCCGCCGAAGAGGGAGAACGCCGCCACGATAACGACCAACACCGCTGCGGCAACGCCGCCGCCGATCATAAGCCCCTTGTTGCCAACAGCACCCGCAGGTGTATCGGCTATCGCTTCCGGGACGGGTGGGGCACCGGGGACGGGTGAGGCCAGTTCTTGGCTTGACTCCACCACGGGCGGCGCACCACCGGCTGCGGTAGTCGCAGGTGCCGGGGTGCCGCCGGGAATGGTGGCTTCTGGTGCGGGCGGATTGCCCGCGATGGTGCTTTCCTGGATGGGAGCGGCTCCTCCGGGAATCGTGGCATCCCCAGCGGGTGCGCCAGTCACGATGGTTGCCTGGGGCGCGGGGGCTGCGCCTGTCGCGAGGGTGGCTCCTAAAGCGGCGTTGCTTGGAACCAGCTTCGCCGGGTCCGGGTTGTCCTTCAGGCTTTCGCGCAATGCGCTGGCCATGACGTTGCCGCTGGCATAGCGATTGGCGGGGCGCTTGCTCAGGGCCGTCATAATGACCTGGGCCAGGGCATCGGGCACCGCGAAGTTCAATTCCGTGGGGTTCACCGGGTCTATCTTGATGACGTGGTG
Source organism: Candidatus Hydrogenedentota bacterium (assembly GCA_024280935.1). Lineage (GTDB taxonomy): Bacteria > Hydrogenedentota > Hydrogenedentia > Hydrogenedentales > JAEUWI01 > JAEUWI01. The sequence continues at coordinate 3,827 of JAJRPE010000504.1, read as the reverse complement.
CATGACCGTGCTCAGGGCTTCGCCGCTGAAGGGCTTCTCCCCGGTGCAGAGTTCATAGAGGATGTTGCCCACAGAAAATAGGTCCGAGCGCCCGTCGAGCTTTTGGCCCATGAATTGCTCAGGACTCATATAGTGGGGCGTGCCGATGAGGGCACCGTCTTGGGTTAGATTGGAGTCACTCACGTGGGCGATGCCGAAATCGGCCACCTTCAGCGGTTTGCCCGTGGGCATGAGGATGTTGGCCGGCTTGATGTCGCGGTGTACCACGCCATTCGCATGGGCCACTTCCAGGGCCTCGCAGATGTGGGCACCGATTTCCACAATCCTTTCCATGCTGAGCTTTTGCTTGGCTTCGAGCATGTCGCCCAGATCGCCGCCTTCGAGGAATTCCATGGCTATGTAGGCCATGCCGTCTTCCTCAGCGGCATCATAAATGGTAATGATGTTGGGGTGGTTCAAGGCACCGGCCGCCTGGGCCTCGCGGAGAAAGCGCTCCATCATTTCGTCGGCCATGCCCGACGCTTCCATCACGTCGCGCCGCGCTGTTTTTATGGCGACGCGGCGGCCAATGTTCGGGTCTTTCCCTTCATAGACCACGCCCATGGCACCTTTTCCCAGTTCACGGATAATTTCATAGCGTCCCAGCTTCTTGGGCATCGTTGGTTCAGCCACGCTTCATCTTCCTTCTCAGCTATGGTCCAGCGCCCCGAAGGGGCACAAGAGGTTAGCCCAGGGCAACGCCCTGGGTTAGGGTTCATCACTCTTCTTCGCCCTGAAAGAGCATAATAGCATGTCGGTGTGTTCTTATTGTGCCCTTTCAGGGCGTTTTGTTCTGTTATGCCAGTGAACCCAGGGCGTTGCCCTGGGCTAAGCTATTCAGGCCTTTCAGGCCAAATAAATGGCATGATTCAAGGAAAGCCCCAACCTTTAACAGAAAAGCGTTTACGAGCAGGAGCGCAACACCCTCGTCAAGATCCCTGGAGTTTCTCTATATAGCCTTTCACCTGCACCGCATCGGCTGCGTCGGGCGACAGGGCCAGGTAGGCCTCGAAATGAGGAATCGCTTCCTGGGGCTGGCCGCTGTTGCCGTAGGCCAGGGCCAGATTAAAATGGGTGCGCGGCGCATTGCCGTCAATTTCGAGCGAGGCCTTGAAGTGGCGAATCGCCGCCCCCTGGTCGCCCGCACGGCGATAGGCCTCGCCCAAATCATTGTGGGATTGGGCCTCCCCGGGCGCCAGCTTCAGGGCGGCCTCAAAGACCGCGACAGCATCGTTATAGGACTTGTCCGCCAGAAAAAGGCGGCCCAGATTTCGTTTTACTTCCACAGCACCGGGTCGGAGGGCCTCTGCCTTGCGATAGGTTGCCACCGCCCGTTCAATGGCGCCAGATCGGGCTTCCGCCACCGCCAGGTTAAAACAGGCTTCGTAGAACTTGGGCAACAGCGTGAAGGCTAGCCCATAAGCCTCGGATTTTTCGGTCAAGCCTGTCGCACGGACCCCACGGTTGTAGGCCTCAATGGCCCGCAGTTCGGCTTCGGTGATACCCGCTACCGGCACCAGCATATCTTCCTCCGCTTGTTGGGGGGCAGCATTTTCCAGCAGTCCACGCTCCCGCAACATGGGGTAGGCATTGTTTATTTTGTTAACGATGGTGAAATTCACCTCGCTCAGTCCGCCGCTGATGAGTCCAATGAGCTGTCCATTGCGGTCAAAGACCGGTCCGCCGCTGGAGCCGTGCGTCGCCGTCAGACTCACCAGAAGGACGGGATATCCATCGTAGGTTTTGTTTGGATTGGCCACCGCCCCCGTTACCGTCGTGAATTCGAGATTGATGGGGGAGGCGATAGATACCAAGGGCGCGCCTCCCTGGAGCAGGGTGGCATCACCAACAGGGACGAAGTGGGGGAGTGGTTTCGCCGCTTTCAAGAGGGCATATTCGATTGCTGGCCGTACCTCGACCAATTCCAGGGGAATGGTCGTGCCATCGGCGAACTTCGCCACGAGATTGTTGACATCCGATGCCTGGTGGGCGGTTGCCAGGACATAGCCGTCGGGGTGAATAACGCAGCCGCTTCCCTGCACCGAGGCACCGTTGCCTTTTCGCGTGCCCTTTATGAGCACAACGGCCCCCAGATTACGTGCGACGATGCGCTCGACATCGATGGGTTCACAAAGGGCCAAGGGCATTGTGAGCAGACATCCGATCAGGATGGTCGGCACAATTCGATACATGGAAATTCCTCACGGGGTTGAACTATGGTTTATAATAGGCGTGGGGAGAAACAGAGTCAACGTTTTTGGTGCGGGTTGAAGTTTGAATGCGCCGGGGTGTACGTTGTTAGAAAGATGGAGGTTATTACGTGCGCGTTAATACTATCGCACTCTTTATCATTTTGTGCCTGGGGGGCATGGTCGCCCACGGGCAGGGCATGCTTTCCGACATGATGTCGGGGAAGCTGGTCAAGCCCGAGGTGGGTGCCTTTGCCTGGTACAATCTCAGGGACACTGCCACCAAGCAGGAATATTTTCTGCGTCAGGCCATTGTGGGAACCGAACGAATCAAGCGAAAAACCGCCTATTGGCTTGAGACGGAACTGGTCCCTAAGATCGGTTTTCCTTCGGTGTATAAGATGCTGCTGACGGGGCCAGCCAGCGACCCGAAAAACGTACACCGTCTCCTCCTTCGCGAGGGGCAAGGGGGTGCTCAGGAAATCGAAGTGGATCGCACGCAGCAGGCTGAAGTTGAACCCGAGGCCCCGCGCAGCTCCAAGGGCATGGAAAGTATCACCTTGGCCAGTGGGGAAATCGAGACCGAGCATTTTGTCATTGACGACCCCGAGGGGGAAATCGAAATCTGGGTAAGCGACTTGGTGAAGCCCATGGGCCTGGTTCGCATGATTACGCCCCTGGGCGAACTGATGTTGCAGCGCTATGGCGTTGGGGGCAAGGATGGGATGAGCGCCTTTCCCGAGCTTCAGGCACAGGACGAATCGGTCGAAGCTCCCCCTGAGGACAAGAAGCCCCGTAACAACTTTCGTGGAAGGAGGAATAAACGATGAGATGCTTATCCCCCCGTGTCGTCATTCCCACGAAAGCGGGAATCCAGAACGCGATGGCAGCGCGCGCCAAGACAACGATGGATCCCCGTGTTCGCGGAGATGACGGGCCGCATTTCCGGCTATGCCGGAAAGGGCTGCAAAGCGTGAATTTTCTGTCCTATCGGTGCTTAGCGGCGCTGTTCTGTGTGGCGGCGCTTCTCGTTATCACCGGGTGCCGGACCACCCCGAAGAGCGGAGATTCAAGCGGCTTGGTTCCCGCATCCCGTATCGTTTTCCAGCCCTATGTTCGGCAGGTCGCTGTGCAAGCGGGGGAAGGGCGCTATCCCGGCCTTTTTTCGGGCGCTTCCTACGCTATCTGGGGGGACAGCGCCGCGATGACCGCAGAAGCCACGCCAACAGTGGAGGAGGCATCGGGGGGGGCTTCCGAAGGCTCCATGTCCAAGAACGAGGGTATCACCGAAGTTTCCGAAGGGTCGACGGCGAAGGCCGAGGGCAGTTCCAAATCGCCCGATGAATCAATGACAACGGAGGCCACCAACGTGCCCAGGCCCGGACAACCGATACTGGTAACCTGCTTTTTGGAGTCCCAGTTTTCCGACATGAGTATCGCCTACGATGCGGTGGGCCTGCGGGGCGTATCAATCTTTCTTGAACTGCCCGACGGAACCCAAGTGCTCCCCGCGCAGAAGGTACTCGATTCCAATCTGAAGGAGGCGCAGGTTGGTGCTCTTCGGAGATTCCGCCGAAAGATCACCCTCTTTTTTCCCAG
>JAJRPE010000503.1 GCA_024280935.1 Candidatus Hydrogenedentota bacterium | reverse complement strand
TTGGTCCGTCCGCATCTTCCCAGGCAGGTAGTTTGTCCAGGAACAGTCGCGTGAAGGTGTCGTGGGGCAACTGGGGATGGCGGCGAATGTCTCCCATTGTGCAGACTTTTTTCGATTGCGCTTCTCGCGCGGCATGATGTTGTTCCAAAAGACGGGGGCTGACGAGTTCGTCGTCACAAAGAAACAGGAGGGATTCGCCCAAGGCCTTGCTTGCCCCGAGGTTTCGGGCTACGGCACGTCCCTGTTGCGCTTGCGAATGGCAGCGAATGCGTACCGCTGCGCCCGAGGCGTAGCGCTCCAGGACGGAGAGGGTGTTGTCTGTACTGCCATCGCTTACCACAAGCACTTCGAAGCGGCCCGCAGGAAAGGTTTGCTGCTCCAGGTGCGCCAGGCACGTGGGCAGCCAGGCGGCGCGATTGCGCGTGGGCACAATGACCGATATATCGACTCGTTCCAACCGAAAAAAACCGTCCTGCCCCGTAAGTTCCTCCCCAAACAGGTGGGGACAGAATACGCTCCATACGAAGCGAACGCAAGTTGGTGACGGGTTTGTTGTAATGCTCAAGAACCCCTCACGGGCAAGGACTGTCGCCCCTTGTCCGTGGCACCCGTAGTGGGCTGTGCAGACTTAGGGATTTGATCAAAATTGCTTTGCCAAGTTTAATTGGAGTGTGCCTAATTCGTCCACCTGCTTCCGAAGTGATATCGCCCCGGGTAGGCCGCCCCGAAGGGGCTAACCTCTTCAGTCCTTTCAGGCCAAATTCTGAATGCGCCAGGTAGCGTGTGATTGAGAACGAACAAGCACGACGCTTTCAGGCATCAATGCCTCGCCTCGCTGAGAACTTAGCAACATTAATCTGGTCAGATTCCTTAGGGTTTGTTTTCATCACGTAAGCGTTCACCGGGTATCAGGAGGGCGGGTTTTCTTAGCCGCTGCGGGGCACACGTTACGCCAGCCGACGTATGTGAGGCATGGCAAAACCCGAGATGCCTTTGCTGGCACAACGCTGCCTTTGTTGCGGACTGGAAAGTCCGCACTCCTGCCCGCCGTGCAGGCTTGGGATTTGTTTTCATCACAAGCCCCGAGGGACGCACGATTGAGGCCACATTACTCTTCCGCGTTCAGTTCTCGCAGCGCGTCCAGGGCACGTTGAAAGTCTTCGGGGGGGGGCGTGGTAAAGGTAATGCGTTCACCGCTTGTGGGATGGGTAACACCCAGTCGTCCGGCATGGAGCGCCTGGCCCACGAGGCCTTTCAGGGCCGCACGGAGCTCATCGGAAATGACCCAGTGGCGGTACTCGTGCTCGCCGTAGACGGTGTCGCCGAGGACGGGGCGGTTCGCGAAACGCATGTGGACGCGAATCTGGTGGGTGCGGCCCGTTTCCAATTGGAGGGCCACGAGGGATGCGATGCCGAAGCGCTCTTGCACCTCGAAGTCGGTCACGGCCCGCTTGGCGCGAATCCCGGTGACAGCCATCCGGCTTCGGTCGCTGAGGCTGCGGCCGATATTGGCGTTGATGCGCCCCCGTGTCTCCTTGAACTCACCCCGGACGAGGCACAAATAGCGACGGTCAAAGGTGTGGGCCGCCGCCTGGGCCGAGAGGTTTCTGAAGGCGGGCTCGTTCTTCGCCACGACCATGACACCCGAGGTATCCCGATCCAGGCGATGGACGATACCGGGTCGAATCATGTCTTCGCCCGCCCGTTTGAAATCGGGACAGTGATGGAGAATGGCATTGACCAGGGTGCCGGTACGGTGGCCGGGCGCCGGATGGACCACCATGCCCGCCGCCTTATTCACCATGACCAAGTCATCATCTTCGTAGAGTATATCCAGCGGGATGTCTTCCGGCTCGGGCCAGGCCGAGGGCGAAGGCGGAACGTCCACGCTTAGTTCATCGCCTTCAACCATGCTTCGGGCGGGCTTGGTGCAAATCGTGCCGTTGACGGTCACCCGCTTGTCCTTGATCAATTTTTTAATGGAGGAGCGGGAAGAGTCGGCCACCGCAGCTGCCAGGTAGACATCAAGGCGGATTCCGCGATCGTTTTCTTCCGCAGTACATGTGATTATTTCACTCAATTCTTTGCTCTTTCGTATGTGTTCACAGGGGACTGTCGCCCGTTGCGGTGATAACCTTTTTCGTATTCGTTTACGGCACGGGTAACGATAATCGACAAAAAAACCGTCGGGTGCCACGGGCAGGCCCGGTAGGGTTTACCCGTGCAGAATCGCTGCCTCCGAATCTTGACCTTCTCCTTTGGTGGTAGAAACTACACGGGTAAGCCCTGAGAGGCCTACCCGTGGCACCCGCAGACTGTTTTTAGTGGTCAAGATGCCCGGGCTACGCACGCTTACCTTTTTACTTGCCTGTTTCGGTATCCGTATTTCCGATCAGGCACCGTGTTTGCCGTCGGCCGCTTCGCGGACTTTCCGTCATCTCTTCTCTAAACCCTGGGTTCCGTCGTCCACTTTAGCCGTGGATATCCCGGAAGTGCATGACCGCTGCCATAAAATCATCGCCCAGAAAATGGGGCAAATAGTCGCCCGCCTCTTCGGCCTCGACACGGGCCGCCACATCGCTTATGGCCTGGGCCAGCAAGTCGACCGCCGTACACCAAAGATCGTAGTTCTCTCGCCAGTAGGCGGGGTCCGACTCCAGCAATGCGACCATGAGGTCCCCTTCGTGGGGACCCGCCTGTAAAAAAGGGTCTTCCGCCAGCCGCGCGATGGACGCTGGCACGACAAAGCGCAGACTCACTTTCCATTGAAGCAACTGTAACAGTTCGCCGGGATTAAGCTTGCCAACAGGTTTGGTTGCCAGACTGTGGGCGTGGGCCGGTGCTTCGTACTCGTCGATCTCGAAGCGCCAATCCGGGTCTTCCAGCTCAATGAGCGAGCGGTTGGAATCGAATGCAATGGGGTTCTCCATGGGCCTCTTTCAAAATGATGTCTTAACGGTGTGTTGTGTATTAGACTCAGGGGCTGAGGGTCTATTGTATCATGACCCAAGGGACCCAAGGGACCCAAGGGACCCAAGGGACCCAAGTGGACCCAAGTGGACCCAAGTGGACCCAAGTGGACCAAGTGGACCAAGTGGACCAAGTGGACCAAGTGGACCAAGTGGACCAAGTGGACCAAGTGGACCAAGTGGACCAAGTGGACCAAGTGG
>JAJRPE010000502.1 GCA_024280935.1 Candidatus Hydrogenedentota bacterium | reverse complement strand
GGCGTTTTGGTGTGGATCGTCTTGGCTTGATTTTCTATGCGGGCATCGCCTGGACGGGTGCTCCCCTGACCTTGGACTATGTTGTCCTGGAGCACGAAATCGAGCGGGCCAAGACGGCATCCAACCGGGAGCGGCACAAGAACGGGACGGCTATTGGTTCGGCTATCGGTCTGGCAGTCCGCCGGTTGAGCAAGAGCGAAGCGAAGTCCAAGGTAATCATTCTGCTGACCGATGGCATGAACAATCGAAATGAGTTGGATCCCATTACGGCTGCCCATCTGGCGAAGGCCTATGGGATAAAAATATATACCTTGGGCGTGGGACCGCTGCCCCAGGCGCAACGGATGGGGGGGGTCGTGGCCCCCGCACATACCACAGGCGACTCCGTTGATGAGGCAATGCTCAAGAGGATAGCAAAGGAAAGCGGCGGCGGCTATTATCGCGCCACAGACACGGCTTCGTTGGAGGAAGCCTATGCGGCCATCAGCGCGCTGGAGGCAACGGACATTGAAGCGGGCGATGTCTACGAATATGATGAAGCGCACGTGCCATGGATTTTGCTGGCGGCACTGATGCTGGGCGGGGCGGTGTATTCGCGGCGAATCTGGTTTGAGGTATTGCCCTGATGACCTTCGCACTTTTTGGCATGGACCCGTGGCAATTCATCCTGGCTGGCATTGCCGTCATGGTGGGGCTGTGGTGGAGCCTTCGCCGTTTGGAAGGGCAACGCAGGACACGCTTGCACCGCTTCGCCGCGCCCGAAACGCTGGGTCGGTTGGTGTATGGCCAAGTCCCCGCCTTGCGGCGTCCGTTGAACGTCTTGGTTCTTGTTGGCGTGTTTTTTTTGCTGCTGACCCTTGCCGGACCCCAGTGGGGAACGGATGGGTCCGCACCGGGGCGCAGTAGTCGGGAAATCCTGGTGCTGCTGGACACCTCGGAGAGCATGAATGCTGCGAATCCCGCGCCCAGCCGCCTTGACCGTGCGCAGAGAAAGATAACGGACTTGTTGCTTCGCTATCCGGCGGATCGCTTTGGTCTGGTCGCCTTTTCCGGGGGCGCGGCATTGCAGTGTCCCCTGACGACCGATCATGGTTATTTCAAGACTATCCTGCACGCAGTGGACACGGACACGCTCTCCGAAGAGGGCACGGATATTGAATCGGCCTTTCAGGAAGCTGTGCGATTGTTTGCCGGGGAGAGTCGCCGCGAGAATGAGGCGAGCCGGGATGAGCGCATCGTGCTGCTGATCAGTGATGGCGAGGAAGTTACCGGCGAGGCGATTTCTGTCGCGGGGAAGCTTGCCGCGTCCAGCCACGTGATGGTGTTGGGGATCGGCGACCCGGACGGCGCGGAAGTCACCTTGCCCCAATGGATGCGTCGGGGCAAGCACGCGCCGAAAGATGTGTCGCCCCATTGGTCCCGTTTGGATGAAGAGAATCTTTCCGCGATTGCGGTGGCCGGGGATGGTGTCTACGTGCGAAGCACGCTTGGAGGCGATGACCTCAAGGTGATTGCGCGGGAGTTGGCGTATTTGACGGGCACCTCCAGTGACGGTATGCCCGGCCACCGGCGGGTCAACCGCTATCGCTGGCCTCTGATTGCGGCCCTGGTGCTGTTTGGTCTGGAGGGATTCTGGCTGGTCGTACTTCCCTGGATCACCCGCCGGACCTTGGCGGAGCCGGGAAAGGAGGGTGTTCACGATGTGGTGTGATAGCAAGGAGGTTGGGCATCCTTGCCCAACACAGGGGGAGCATAATTCAATAGTAAGCGTTGAGCCAAAGAGCTTCACCGCAGCATGGCGCAACTTGGGTCGTTGTTGGTCGAGCATCAGTCTTCTCAGCGTGCCGCACGATCCCGAGGAACGAGGGTTCGTGCGCTTGGACCAAGAGTGCTGCAGTACTTCCAAAGCATCCTGCGCACGCCGAAGAATCGTACAATTATTGCCATCAGGGAAACGCTCGCCCTGCGCCAGCGCACGAACCCGTCAGAACTCGTTGATACTCGTCTTTTGGGGATCGTGCGGCACGACTGAGGATCATCACAGGTTTTTTAGCTTCCTTTTTCGTGGACGATTACAGCGTCTGCTCCCCATGCTTCTAATCCTGATCGCCGGGTGCAGTCCGGGGCCATCGCTCCGCAGTACGCTTTCCGATGCCGAACCCTTGCTTCGTTCCGGCAGAGCCGAGTCTGCGCTTCAACGGCTCCAGGAAGCTCGGGTGGATCATCCCCATAGTGATGCCCTGCTCTTCGAGATCGCCTATGCGCAAAGCGCCGCGACCGAAGGGTTGGAAGACACGGGAGAGGCGGAAGCAATGTTTCGTAATGCCCACGAGACCTTCCTGCGTTTAACTGAGGAGCCAAGGGGCGAATTCGACGCGAGCGCCGCCTTCAATGCCGCCACCGTGTTGATTCGGCTGGATGCCACGATGGAAAACACGGACCGTTACGGGGAGCGTGTTGAGAACATGAAACTGGCGGTTGAAGCGTTGTCTGCGCTGGTGGATGGCGAGCCAAGCTTTGAGGAGGCCATTCAGAATCTCGATCATGCGCGCTACACGTTGGCCCTTCTGTTGCAGAACCCGCCCCGTGACGACGAATCCGACGAAGAAGAGGGCGAAGACGAACCGCCCGCCTCGGGGAGTTCCGTCGATGCCGTAACGACACAAATACCGAACGCACAGGCCGAGGTTGTGGACGGAAACACCATCGTTTTACATCTTCCCTCACGTGGGGAGGATGCCCCGTGAACGTGCTACTTACGGCTTTAATGCTAACGTCGATTCTGGCGCAAAAAGACCTCGAAGTCACGACGCCCGAAGATCCCGAGCGCATTCGCGTGCTGGCGATTCACGCGACCAACGAGGGCCGCGCCGTTACGTCCTCTGATCCTACGTTGGCTCCGGTGCAAGAGTTCCTGGACACCCTCCCCTACGACACCTTTCGGGAGCTTTCCTTTCACGAACTGAACATCGCCTACGGTGAGGATGGCCAGGCAGCGTTGAATGAGGTCTACACGTTCCATTGTCGTCCAGTTCGCCTTACGGAGGACGCCGAGGTGGTGTTAGAGGCCCATGTGGACATGAAGAGCGGGGACACGGTCGTTGAGGCTTTGCGTGTCACCGGGCGGGCGGCGCGGGGCCAGGGCATGGTGTTTCGGGGCTTTGCCATGCCTGAAGGTGAGATGGTTGTCGTCATGAGTGTTGCCGAGGCGCGGGAGGACCAGGAGGGTGGCACGGGGGGCGGTGAAGCCCAGGATGGGCAAGAGGCTTCCGGCGGTAGCGGGAGTGACTCGTCGGGCGATACGCCGGGAAGCGGTTCCCAGGAGAGTGAAGCCAGCGTGGAACCCGCTGCGCCGGATCCGAATGAGCCGGAGGAGGACAAGGATAAGGAAGAGGATCGCGACAGCATGTCGGTCTCCCTGTCGCCGACTGAGGAGGAGTCCCCTCTTCCCCCGGAATTGGCGAATTTAGAGGGGATTCTCCGTGCCCTTGAGGAGGTGGATCGCCGGGAGCAGGCCGCGTCACGCAGCCGTCGCTACGAGACCCAGATTCGGGGGGCATGGTGGTGAGGCTTTTGGAAACCATGCACGCGGCAAAAATGGCTCCCCTCCTTGGAGGGGCTGGGTTAGTTCCTTATTTTTCAAGAAGGCCCTCAAAAAACAAGAGAGCGTCACGTCATTCCCACGAACGTGGGAATCCAGAACGCGGCAGGAATATACCGAAGCATCGCTGGATCCCCGCGTTCGCGGGGATGACGTCCTTTGTCCTTGGGTTGTGGGCTAAGTTCCGCTGCCCCTCCGGGGCAATGAATCTCGGCTGTGATTTGCACAGACGGGACGCCTGTGCCATCCTCTTGCGCTGCTTGTTTTTATTTGTTTTTGGGGTGGGCACCCACGCCCATGGCCGACCGGTTTCGTCGGAGGCCACAGTGCTGCAGGAAGCGCCCATCCTGTTGGCGCAGACAAAACTGCCGACCTTGGAGGATGTGGTTTTCATCGAGAGCCGCGTAGACCGCGAATCGGCCTACCTGGGCGAGGCCGTCAACCTTACGCTGACCTTCGGACAACTGAAGTTTCGCGGTATTCGCGTGCAAAATTACTATAAGGCACGACAGATACGCTTGCCCGATACGGAGGGTTTTTTCGCGGGAAAACTCGTGGAAGAGAGCCGGGAAGTTACGCGGGACGGCCATGCCTATACCTTGACCGTCTATCGTGTCCCCCTCTTTCCAACGCGGCCCGGTGATCTTTTTATTGGCTCGTGGCGCTGGCAAGGCACGGCGCGGGGCTATACCGCTGGCGGTGCGCGGACCCTGCAAATCGACAAGCGCACGGAGCCGATTACGATTGCCGTGGCCCCTCTTCCCCCGGCACCGCCCGGTTTTGGCGGCGCGGTTGGACGCTTCCAGATGGCGACGACCATTGACAGCACCGATCTTGTTCAGGGCATCCCCACCCGTTTTTACCTCGAAATAGAAGGGGTGGGAAATTCGCAATCCTTGCGTGCCCCGAATCTTTCCGGCGGAGACTGGTATCGTCTCGGGGAACCGCTACAAAGTGAGGCTGCGGCAGTTTCCGGCAGCGACAGGGCTTTCGTGAAGCGTTTTGAGTATGCATTGATGCCGTTGCAAGATGGCGCGTTTGATTTGGGGCCATTTTCCTTCACCTATTTCTCACCCGCAGAGAAAGATTACGTCACGGTCACGGCCCCGCTTTTGCATGTTCGCGTTGGAGCTTCGGCGGCCAATGAACAGTTGGTTGTCGTCGGGGGCCTTGGGCGCGGCGGGCAGGGAGGACTTCGGGTTATGGACGACGGGCGTTTGCCCCTGGCAACGAAAGGGGGCACAATTGAGGTGAAGAGATCGTGGCACGGGACCATCGTTGTGTTGTGCGTTCTTCCCGTACTTGTTTTTCTGGTGGTATACGCCCTGCGCTATGCACTGGGCCTTCAGTTTTCTTCAAGGCAAGGTGGCTCGGTCAGGACTCGATTGCACGCAGCGATGGTCGGCGCGGTTCCTGCCGATGGGCTGCGTGATGGGATTTTGCACGAGATTGAACGCGCCATGGGCTGGAAAACGGCGGGAATGACAGCGCCTGAAGTCGAATCCGCCTTGCTGCGGTTGGGGTGGGGCGAGGTGGCGGCGGAACTCGGTGTGATCCTTCGGCAATGTGAATCATTTCGATATGGGGGGGCGCAACCCGAAGCGGCTGTCGTGAAGAAGATGGGAGAACAGGCGATTGTTGTGCTGGAACAGATCGCCGCATGGGGGGAAAGGCCATGAGCATGGTGTTTGCGGTTTTACTCTGTCTTCCGGGCAATGTTTATCAAGATTTCTTTGAGCAGGGCAATGCAGCCTATACGGAGAATCATCTGGACGACGCCGTCCAAGCCTATGAACGCTTGGTCTCGTCGGGGGTGAAGAACGCGCCAGTCTTCTACAATCTTGCCAACGCCTACTATCATGCGGATGATGTGGGTCGCGCCGTACTGAACTACGAGCGGGCGCTCGCCGTTGATCCCAACTTTGATCCGGCGGCACGCGGACTGGAGGCCCTTGCCCCATCCTCGTCCAGGGAGCACGCTCTGCCCACGGGATTTCGGTCGCCCATGGGGCGGTATTCTGAGTGGCTTCGTGTGCTTCTGTGGGCGACGGTATTGACGTTTTGGTGGCTGCTTTGGGGTATACTTCTCCTGTCGCAGTGGAGAATCGTGCCCTGCGCACGTCCTCTTGCCCTTGTTGCTCTCGGAAGCGTTGTTCTATTGGCGGGCATAGCCTATGCCCTCGCGACGGGACCGCAGCCAGGAGTCATTCTGGCGGAGGGTTCGTCGTTGCGGTATGGCCCGGATGTGCGCGATGCGCTGCGAAGCCCGCTGCGGATCGGCGAGCGTGTCAACGTGGAGCATATTGAAGGCGCATGGGCGCGTGTTGAGACCAGCACCGGGCTGCGTGGTTGGGTAGCGCGTGAGCAATTGGGAGCGGTCAATCCGCCGTTCCATTAGCATAAAAGGTAGGCGTTCACGGCACGGGCAACTATAGTCGACAAAACAACCGTCGGGTGCCACGGGTAGGCCCGGCAGGGTTTACCCGTG
>JAJRPE010000501.1 GCA_024280935.1 Candidatus Hydrogenedentota bacterium | reverse complement strand
GCCGTGAAATGCCCGCCAAGTTCATCAACAAGGCCGGTAATGGCGTGACGGATGCGTTCCGCAACTATGTTCGCCCTCTCGTCGGCGAATTGCCCGTAATCGAGCGCGTTCATGCACCGAAAGTGGCCAAGATTGCGGCCAGGAGCAAGAAGAAGTCCTGACCGGAATCCGGTTGCCAACAGCCAAACTTGAAGCCGGTCATGCCATCAGGCATGGCCGGTTTTTTAACAGGGGCTGCAATACAAGGAGCAAGGCCGTGTCGAAAAGCGATGACCCTGACGAATTCAAGCAGACGCTTCGCGCTACTTTCTTCTACCGTGTATTGGCGCTCGTGTTCATGGTGGGGACATTCCCAATGATTCTGCGGGCATCAGGCGAAGAACTGCGGCCTGCGAAGAGCGTACCAGTACTCCTTGAACGGGCCCACTCCCACAACGACTACCACCGAAAGCGCCCCCTGACCGATGCGCTGGAACTTGGCTTTTGCAGTGTTGAGGCGGATATCCACCTGGTCGAGGGTGCTCTCCTTGTAGCCCATGACTTGCATAAGGCGGAGGCCGCCCGTACGCTGGAGACCCTCTATCTGAAGCCATTGTGGGAACGCTTTGAGAAGCAGGGAAGTATCCATGCAACGCCCGCGTCTTTTACGCTGCTTATCGACATCAAGAGCGACGGCAAGACTACCTTTGCCGTACTGCACGAAACGTTGAAGCGCTTTGCGCCCATGCTTACCCGTTTCACGCCAACCACCACCACGCCGGGCGCGGTGACGGTCGTTATTTCCGGCAACCGGGCCATGGATTCAATCTTGTCCACCGAGCCAAGATTGGCAGGCATCGATGGCCGACTATCCGATCTGGATGAAAATTATACGGTCCACGACATGCCACTCATCAGTGACAACTGGATGACACACTTCACGTGGCGCGGCAAAGGCCCGTTGTCGGATGAAGAATCAAAGAAACTCCGCGCCATCGTGAGCAACGCCCACGAGAAAGGAATGCGTGTTCGCTTCTGGGCAATACCCCAGCGTGCGTCCGTGTGGAAGGCGCTTTATGATGCCGACGTGGATTTGCTCAATGCAGATAATCTGTCCAAATTGAGCGTGGTGCTTCGTGAGGCCATGGGCGAAAACTAACAAGAATTGTAGCGTTCATGCCACGTTGCCGACGTAGCCAACGTCCTTTGTTCCCCTCCTTGGAGGGGTTAGGGGTGGGTTGAGTGTTCGGGTGATAATTGACCCACCCCCAACCCCTCCGAGGAGGGGAGCCTGGTCGGCTCTGTGAAAGCGCATGAAAAATTTTCCCATTGACAGCAAATTCTTCCTGGTAGGGCTATTATGCGTATAAAAACTTCGGTAGTACTGACCAATGACGATGGCATTGAAGCGGACGGGCTGAATTTTCTGGCCACAGCCCTCGAACCCTTGATTGATGGCGAGCTATACGTCATAGCACCGGACCAAGGCTACTCGGGATGCAGCCAGCAGGTCACGATGAACGCGCCCATTCCGGTGACTTCGGTCGGCCCCAATCGCTATGCCGTTTCGGGTTCTCCGGCGGACTGCGTTCGCCTGGCCCTCACCTCGCTGGCCCCGTCCTGTGGTCTGGTTATTTCGGGTATCAACCACGGCGGCAACATGGGCCACGATATTCTCCTGTCGGGTACGGTGGGTGCTGCGCGGGAAAGCGCCATGATGGGCGTGACTTCCATTGCACTCTCTCAGTATTTTCATGGTGAGCCATTGGTAGACTGGGGAGCGTCCGTCAACAAGGCCCTACAGGCTCTGGATGCCATCATGGCGCTGGAGGTGAGCGATGTCACCCTGTGGAACGTCAACCTTCCCCATGGCCCCTCCAAGGGCGAAATACCGCTAAACTTCTGCCGCCCCTGTGGTGCCGCTCTGCCTGTGGTCTATCAGGAAAAAGACGGAAGCTACGTCTACGATGGATCGCGCTACCATGACCGGGTTCAGCAGCCGGGCACCGACGTGACGGCTTGTTTCAACGGGGCCATCGCGATATCGCGTCTTGCGGTGGCAGCGATCAGCATAAACCCACCAAGCCATTAGGATCGCGCATCAAATAGTTGTCTGTTCTGACAAGCTTGGGCCTTGGGCCGCCTGAGGGTTGTGTGACGAGGAGCTTCATGGGTCGCCCGCACGAGCGATTTTATCATATTTCTTATCTGTGAGGCGTGTGTTTACGCCTGTTCCCGACGCGTGAGGCTCCACCGAAGGCCATCCCAAACTTGGCATACTTCATGCTCCACTCAGGGTGTCGCGTGATAGCCGATTCGTCCCAAACGGGAAATCAAGCAGGGTCCCGCGACTATAAACTTTGTCCCTTTCACGTCTCGCCCCCTTATGGCGGGGCGTATTTTTTTTGCAGGACCACACATTGCGGATTTCAGGGGCAATCCCGTATCCTTGGGCGACATGATTGATTTGGTTACAACGCAGCCATTGCGAATGCACCACGGAAGAGACCTTTTCATGCATCTGTCCATGCGAATATTCCTTGCCGTCGCAATGGTGACCTTCCTCCATCGGGTTGTCGCAGCGGACACCCCGTGGCCCGCAGAGCGGGGAGAGCTGCTTTTTGCCTTTAGCGATGACTTTACGCCCTCCTATGCGCCTGGCCTGGACGGCAAGCCCCTGCTGGG
>JAJRPE010000500.1 GCA_024280935.1 Candidatus Hydrogenedentota bacterium | reverse complement strand
TGAAAGACCCGGACGCGATATAGTGGTTCCCATCCTTCGCCAGCACCAGGTTGTCCGTGCGATTCACTACGCCCGCCTTCTCGCCGCGATAGATAAAGTAGGTATCCTCGTAGGCCCACGGCAGCACATTCAGTCGCTGGTAACTGCGCCGCCGTTGGAAGTGCTCAACATCGGGACCGATACCCCGCGTCTCAATAACATCGAATCCGCCGCTGCCCGAAACCAGAAGCTCCAATTGGGGGTCGTCGTCCGCGTTGCACACAAAGGCTGTTCCCCAGTAACGGGGCGCGCCCACGTCGTAGCGGTCGAGTATTTTGCCAGTCACATCGAGGACGAAGACGATGCCGTTTTCCTTGTCCCTCGCATCGATCTCGTTTTCGAAATAGGCGTCATTGGTTAACGCCAGAATCTCAAGCCCCGGCTTCCCATCCACATCACACAACACAGGCGTCATGTAGGCGTGGGCGGAGTCGTCCAACGTCGGCCTGAGATCCTTTCGCCAGCGCACGGTCCCGTCGGCGTTCAGGCAATAGACTTCACCCCCATAGGTCATCCCGATGATTTCCACCCGACCATCGCCATCCAGGTCGGCCACGTTGGGCGAGTCCTCGCCGGAGAAGCCCGGCACAGACCACAGGTGGGTGCCATCGACCTCCCACGCGTGGATCGCATCGTGGGCATCGTCCTTCGCATAGTTGTCCACGGACTTGATGACTTCCACATCGCCGTCCCCGTCAAAATCTGCCAGGACCATGTCCGCGCTCGACGCGTTGTCGTTGGTGGCAAATTGCCATACCGGCTCCAAGGTCACCGGGTCGAAGCGATACGCGATGCCGTCCATGCCGCTATCGTCTCCACTGCCCGCGAATAGATCCCAACGGCCATCGCCGTCCACATCCATCGCGCTCGTGTAGCACCCGCATTGCACCCACGGCGTTCGGGACTTGATGGTCGTCATGTCACGCATATTGATCCGCGCCAGGAATTTCGAGCGGGTACCAAGATAGCCATCCAGCACGCCGTCGCCATCCCCATCGATGATCACGGGGGAGTCCCCCGCTTTCCAGTCGTTGGCCTCCCAGGTCTTTTCGATCGCGCCGGTCTTGTTGTCCAGCACGTAGACCCGCCCTGGTTTGGAGGTGGTATAGATAATTTCATAGTCGCTGTCTCCGTCCAGATCATGGGCCATGATGGATTGATGGTCGCCGGGAATCCTTTGCGTCCACAGGGCATGCCCATCGCTGGCACGAAGCAGGTGGGTCTTTTTTGTACCACGGGACACGTAGACCACCTCCCGCACGCCATCGTTGTTCACGTCTGCACATAGCTGGGCCATAAGAAAGCCCGGCTCCTGGATGCTGTATTGCATCCGCAACAAGGTACTCGGTGAGGGGTAGGACGCGGGATCGGCGACAACGGGGCCTTCCGGGGCTGCGATCTGATTGGCGGGTATGCCCACGGCATTCAGCTCGGCTTCTGTCATGTCGCGGTCTCGTGGATAGTCGGGGATGGTCAGGGCACGCATCCGTGCAATGCGATGGGCACGTTCTTTGCCGGATATCGTCGGATCAAAGGCGGCCTCGCCTACCAGCGCCATGGAAAAGGCCCCCCGGCGCTTGGGATAACGTTCCCGCATGGCCTTGTCTTGCGAAACCTTGTAACTGCCCATGCGCCCGCCGTAGAAGCGATAGCAGAAACCATGCCCCCGGACGCCACGCGATGCCGAATCGTTGAAGTGGGTGAAGAGTACGTCGATTTCCTCGGCAACGTTGACACCTTTGAGCACTTCGCGGTAGGGCCGGAGGTAGGTTCCGAATTGAGGCCCCAAATCATGCCAGCGCTGTCGCGAAGATCGATCTGGAAAGGTGTTCATGTGCCAATCTTCGGGGCCTTCCAATTCCTTGAGCTGGGTGGCGAATACCGCACCAATTGCAGCCGTCTTTATGTTGTGCTTCATACCGCGCAAGATGGGCATATCGGGCCGATGCGCCCGCACGATGGCGAACATTTCTGCCAGCATCTGGTCTTCCGGGTAGGGTTCTGCTTTGCACTTGTCGCACGCGCACGCGACACCGTCGTGGTAGGGTGACTCGATCACAACGCCATCGAGGCGCGGTTTCATGCTCACCAGTTCCTCCAGGCGTGCGCGGTACCACTCTTGTGCGCGTGGGTCGCGGGGACAATCGCTGTTGGCGCCGCCATCCGCCCCTTTGGCAATCTTCGTCACCGAGGGCGGCGGCCCTTCGTGACCGGGCCGGAAGGGCACGTAGAAGGCGTAGACCTTGATGCCCCGGGTATGGGCATAGGCCACAAACTGACTGAAAGCGACGGCATAGGCCTCGAAATTACACCAGACCAGCGTGACCTGATTGATTTTCCATTCGCTTAGCCAATCCACAAAGTGCTGCTTGTTGAAGACCACATCCGTGCTGAAGGCATTGAGGTGGACGTAGTACATGAAATCGTCGTTGGAGTTGTTGGCGCTGAACAGATTGCAGCCTGACTCAGACAGTTGCCGCATCTTGAGGACGGGCGCTGTGTTGATATCGGCTCTGCGCACGACAATCTCATCCTCCTCCCGGTAGCAATAGTAGTGGCAGAAATCCCGGACCGCATACAGGAGTCCCCGGGGATCGGCTCCGCAAAGAATTGCCCGCCAATTGGACCCAGCGGTGTCGATAGCGATGGCAAAGCCCTGCTCCCCGCGATTCGGGCGAACGGGACCGTCCTCAATACATCGGTCTATTGTCGATGATGCACCCAGCCGCCCGAGGATGATCGTGTTGGTCCCGGTGGACAGCTCATCGCTATTCGCGGAGTCTGTTTCGATAATATGGGGCGCTTCTCCAAAGACCGATTCGATGTGGGAGGACAACTCCGCCAAGGCATAGCGTTCCAGCGTGTCGAGGTTCGGAGCGACGATGATCTGGACCGAAGCGCCCTCGGTCGAGCGATAGATCTCTTCCGAATCGGCAGACGCCGTAAAGGCACTTGTGGACAAGAGCGAGAACAAGATCAACGACAGCATTCGATAGCACATTGGGCATATTCTCCGTTGAAGTCGGCGAATCCAAGGCCTTATCCGCGCCAGAAACAACCCACCCCCGCCTTTCCGAGGAGGGGAGCCGTTTCGGCCCCGTGAATGGAAAGTGTAACAGATAGCCGGAATCTGAGACAGCAGGCGGACGCGAACCCATTGACCCCGGTTGCATGATTTCATATCCCTTGCTAGAATGCAAAGGGAAGGAGGGGAACGTCATGATGAAGGATTTGGACAACATTATTGAGGCCCTCGCGGACAGCGCTGCGGGGTGGGTGACCCGGCGGGACGCGGCGGA
>JAJRPE010000499.1 GCA_024280935.1 Candidatus Hydrogenedentota bacterium | reverse complement strand
GGCTTTACGTCGTAGGGCGTGATGTCGGGAGTGTTTTTGAAGCAGTCCGTCATGGGCGTGGCGGCGAGGGTGAGCTGGTTCACCGGGTCGAGGCCCAAGATAAGCTCTATCGTCCGCAATAGGCTGCTCTGGTTGTAGTGGGTGCTTTCCACCACGCTGCGCCGGGTGTAGGGGCTGATACAAAAAGCCACCGTGCGATGGCTGTCCACGCTGTCGAGTCCCGCCTGGGGATCGTCCTCCACCACGAATATCACCGTTTCGGGCCAATACGAACTGTGGGTAATGGCATCGACGATTTGGCCGAGGGCGAGGTCGTTGTCCGCCACGGTGGCGCGGGGCGTGGGATAGTCCTCTTTCGTGCCCATGGTGTGATCGTTGGGCAGGAGCATCATCACGAGATTGGGCAGGTTGCCATTTTTTTCAAACTCGGCGAACTCCTCCAGAAAAACCTTCGCCCGGTAGACATCCTGCACCTTGCCGGTGAAGCCCATGAAGCCCGGGGAGAGGTGCTCCTGCAAACGCGGAATCTTGGAACTCAGCTGTATTCCTATCGCATTACCACCGTTCTTGTATTGCTCGTAAATCTGCGTCCACGTGGCATCGTGCGGCGTGATCCTGGTTTGGGCCATTTCCCCGTAGTTACGGAAGGAGAGTCCTTTCGCCAAGACCTGGTCCCAGAGGAATCCAGATGAGGCATAGGCCATGGCATCGTCGCCATTAGCAGGGTAGCTGCGTGCAAAGCCGCCGAAGCTCTTTTCGAGGTAGTCGGTGACATAGCCCTCCGTGACCCACTGGTGCCCGTCGGCGCTGAGTACGCCGTTGCAGTAGAAGTTATCGAGGAGTATGAACTCCTCCGCAAGGGCATGGTGGTTGGGTGTTACATCGCGCCCGAAATGACACAGGCGCGGGTCGCCGTTGCCCTGGGGTAGATCCCCCAGAATCTGGTCGTAGGTACGATTCTCCTTGATGATGTAGAAGACGTTCTTGAAGGGGGACACCTCACCGGGCCGCTCGGGAACGGGCACAATCCGCTTCCGCGCTTTCTTTACGGCCATGGCGGACTCGATTCGGGGCAGCCGCATATTCGTCGCCACCCGGTAGGTGTATTCTTGCAGCGTGTCGTCGTTGGGTACGGGAATGGCCGAAACGCTGCCCATATGGGAATGGGAGTTGTAAGAATCCGCAGGAGTAATTGTAATTCCCTGATAATCACTTAGCCGCTTCGCCATTCCTTTGGGATGCTGATAACGCGATCCTATTCCCTTGGTGTTGGCTACATAAAGCATGTTGCTTGCTGGTTCAACCGTAACCGCGCCGGGGTACCAACCTGTGGGAATCAGCCCCCGCACGGCGCCATCCGTTGTGTTCATGACCGCGATGCAATTGTTGCCGCCCAAGGCCGCGTAGAGTGTGGCGCCGTCGCTGGAAATCGCCAGGGCATTCGGTGCGCTGCCAAAGGGAAGGGCCGCCTTGGGCTTCGCGATCCACTCGCCCACCACGGAAACCGCATCGGGTTGAATAAGCGTCGTATCGAGCACGGACACCGTGTCGCTGTTCGCATTCGCCACATAGAGCCGGTTTCCATCGGGGGCGAAGACCATGCCGCTTGGGTGGAGACCAACAGCCACATCAAAACTGCGCCAGCTCTTTGCTTCAATCACGGGAGTGGCATCGCTATCCCTTAATGCATCGCTATCCCCGCTTATCAAAGTGCTCCTGTTTTTTACCGTATCGTGTTGCTGCAATTGAATGATAGAGACAGAACCCGTGTTGGCGATGCCGCGCTCATCCACCAATACGCGGCTGCCCGATGTGGGACCGGTAAGCGCCCCCTCGGCGGGACGGCTCCCACCCCAGTTCGTGACGAAGAGGAAATCGTGGTGCCGCTTCACATCGAAGGGCGCGATGCCCACAGGAATTTCCTCCACGACCTTTTGGGAAAAGAGATCGACCACGCCGATGCTGTTGTTGCGGCTGAGGCAGACATAGATTAAGCCCCGTGCTTCGTCCAGTGCAATGCCCCCGGGAGCGGGATTGCCCTTGCCGCCCGGCCCCGGCAATACAATGTCCACATCCCAGGCATAGGTGCCATCGTCTTTGCGCGTTGCACGGTGGAGATAACGGCTTGACGACGTAACCCAAAAGGCATTGCCGTTCGTTGACCACGCCAGCCCGCAAAAACTGCCGCCCCCCCGGGGCATGGGCATGGTTTGTCGGATGACCAGGGTCTTTGCCTCGATCAGGAGCACGTCGGATTTATTTTGCACCACCAGCACGGACCCCGACGGGTGGTGAAGGATACCCACGGGGCGTCCCGGAAACAACACGGTTTCGCCCGCTGGATCGATGCGCTGGTTGGTAGGCACGACATAGGTGCCGTCCCCATTCGGACCCACGACGGCTCTTTCGAGGAAATCCGTGGGAGCTTTAGCAACGTGATCGTCTCCGTCGATGCCGTATGCCGATGGGGAAACAGTGCCTGAAATCGCCAAGACAAAAACGGGCAGCAGATACATACGGCGCATGGTTCATCCCTTTCTGACAGTCCCTGCTACTCCCGCGTCAACACCGGATACGGAACATCGTAGCCCTTAACCGCATGCCACAACAGCCGGTTAAACAAGCCCTCGTCGGCCTCGTCGATGTTGTCCAGCGGCATCTTCATGGACTGCTCGGCGTAGTAGCGTTGCAGGCCCCGTGTGGCCGATACGGGCGGATTCATTTCGTCGAGGGGGATAAGGTTGGGCTTCACAACGTAAGGCGTGATGTCGGGGGTATTGGTGAAGCAGTCCGTCATAGGTGTGGCGGCGAGGGTGAGTTGGTTCACCGGGTCGAGGCCAAGGATAAGTTCTATCGTCCGTAACATGCTGCTCTGGTTGTAGTGGGTGCTTTCCACCACGCCGCGCCGGGTGTAGGGGCTGATGCAGAAAGCTACCGTGCGGTGCCCGTCCACACTGTCGAGTCCCGCCTGGGGGTCGTCTTCCACTACGAAGATCACCGATTCCGGCCAGTAGGAACTGTGGCTGATTGCATCGACGATTTGGCCGAGGGCGAGGTCGTTGTCCGCAACCGTGGCGCGGGGCGTGGGATAGCCCTCTTTCGTACCCACGGTGTGGTCGTTGGGCAGGAGCATCATGGTGAGGTTGGGCAGGTTGCCGTTCTTTTCAAACTCGGCGAACTCTTTCAGGAAGACCTTCGCGCGGTAGACATCCTGCACCTTGCCGGGGAAGCCGATGAAGTCCGGGCAGATATAGTCCTGTAGGCCCAGGATCTCGGCGGTGGCTTCAATCTTGATGGCGTCGCCGCCGTTCTTATATTGCTCGTAAATCTGCGTCCACGTGGCGTTGTTCGGCGTGATTTTGGCCTGGACCATCTCGCCGTAGTTGCGGAAGGTGAGTCCCTTCGCGAGGACCTGGTCCCAGATAAAGCCCGAGGAGGCATAGGCCATGGCGTCGTCGCCATCATAGGGGTAGCTGCGCGTGAAACCGCCAAAGCTCTTTTCGAGGTAATCGGTAACATAGCCCTCGGCGACCCACTGGTGTCCGTCGGCGCTGAGTATGCCGTTGCAGTAGAAGTTGTCGAGGAGGATGAACTCTTCGGCAAGGGCATGGTGGTTCGGGGTGACATCGCGCCCGAAGTGACACAGACTCGGATCGCCGTTGCCCTGGGGCAGGTCGCCCAGGATCTGGTCGTAGGTGCGATTTTCCTTGATGATGTAGAAGACGTGCTTGAAGGGGGAGACTTCACCGGGCCGCTCGGGAACCGGCACGATCCGCTTGCGCGCCTTCTTGCCTGCCATAGCGGCCTCGATCCGGGGCAATCGCATGTTCGTCGCCACCCGGTAGGTGTATTCCTCCAAAGTTGCCGCGTCGGGAACGGGGATAGCCGAGACGCTGCCCCGGTGGGAGTGGGAGTTGTAGTATTCCCCCGGCGGAATATTGGTGCCCTGGTATTTGTTCAGGCGCTTTGCGAGTGCCTCGAATTCCTTCTGCCGCGATCCGACACCCTTGGTGTTGGCGACGTAAAGCATGTTCTTGCTCGGGTCGAGGGCCACGCCGCCGGGATACCACCCCGTCGGTATCAAGCCCTGCACCGTGCCATCCTTCGTGTTCATGACCGCAATGCAATTGTTGCCGCCCAGTGCGGTGTAGAGGGTGGCTCCGTCGCTGGAAACCGTGAGCGCATTCGGGGCGCTGCCGAAGGGCAGGGTTGCCTTGGGTTTGGCGATCCACTCCGCCACAACCGAAACCGCATCGGGACGAATGACCGCCGTATCGAGGACCGACACCGTGTCGCTGTTGGAATTCGCCACGTAGAGCCGATTGCCGTCCGGGGCGAAGGCCATGCCGCTGGGGTGCAAACCGACCTCCACCGTGAAGCTGGTCCAGCCCTTGGCGTCGTTCATGGGGGTGACGTGGTTGTCCATTTCCGCGACGACTGCGGCGCTGGTGCCGTCCTTCATCTTCACGGCGGCGAGTTGCTGAAGCTGGATGACCGATACGGAGCCGGTGTTGGCGATGCCGCGCTCGTCCACCGAGACATTACTGCCCGACGTGCGGCTGGTGCGCGTGCCCTCGGCGGGACGGTCCCCGCCCCAGTTGGTCACGAAGGCGAAATCGCGGTGCAGTTTCACGTCGAAAGGCGCGATGCCCACGGGAATCTCTTCGACGACTTTCTTGGCGGCAATATCGACGATGGCGATGCTGTTGTTGCGGCTGAGACAGACATAGACCAAGCCGCGTTTTTCGTCCAGCGCGATGCCGCCGGGGGCCGGGTCGCCCTTGCCGCCGGGACCGGCCAACTCAATTTCCAAGTCCCAGGCGTAGGTGCCATCGGTCTTTCTGGTAGCGCGATGGAGGTAACGTTTTGCGGATGCGACCCAGAAGGAATCGCCCTTCGCAGAGAACACGAGGCCGCAATAGTTCCCGCCATCGCGGGTGTAGGGCATGGTCTGTACGATGGCCAGTGAATCGGCATCGATCAGCAGTACGTTTGATTTGTTTTTCACCGCCAGTAACGCTTCGGA
This sequence comes from Candidatus Hydrogenedentota bacterium, assembly GCA_024280935.1. GTDB lineage: Bacteria > Hydrogenedentota > Hydrogenedentia > Hydrogenedentales > JAEUWI01 > JAEUWI01. The sequence goes on along the minus strand of JAJRPE010000499.1, from coordinate 1,064 downwards.
CGGATGGCGGACGACATCCACGGGCCGGCCAGGAAACTGCACGGTCTCGCCCGCCGGGTCGATGAGCTGGTTTGTGGGCACGACATAAGTCCCGTCGCCATTGGGTCCCACCACCGCTTTTTCGAGAAAATCCGTGGGACGTTCGCTAACATGATCGACACCGTCGTCATCATGATCCGATGTGGTGACGCAGCCCGAAAGGGCCAAGAGGGAAATGGGCAATAGATAGAGCCAGCGCATAGTTCATCCTTCGCGATTGGGTTCGGGCACACTATAGCACAGGCATCGGGAGGGGTGAAAAAGGGTGGCACGGGCATCCCGCCTGTGTTCGTCACGCAGTGACCGTAGCGTGGTATTGGCTCCATCCATTTGAACGGTCGATGGCTATGAGGGTCGTGTCACCTGATCCGGTCTCAGCCGGCTGGTGTGCGTGGACAAGAAAAACCGACGATTATCCTGCCCACAGGGGGGACACAGACGTTTGTGTTCATGCTTCGGAGTATTACATCCCGCTCTATTGCAGGTAGACTTCCGCTATCAACGGTCTGAGTCTGCGTCAGTCCCTCAGCGGTCTCGTCTTCCAAACCTCGTCACGCAATGTCGAGAGGTTCAAGAAGTGTAAATCCGAGCTTATCGAAGGCATCGAGCGTCTCATCAAGGCATGGTGAAAGGGAGGCATACATGCTATCCCAACAAATGACAAGCGTACCCTCATCGAAGTAGCCTGGTTTCATTGCGAGACGAACCATGCTTTGTTTGGCTGATGTGTATTGAAGCAGTTCAGCAAGTTTCTGCAAAACTGTATAAGAGGTATCAATATGGATATAGGACAGTTTTGGTTTTATTCTCGAAAAGCGCCCTGTCGCCATCAGGGAGCCGCTACCAAGCGCTTTCCGTACTGAGATGACTTCGGAGGGGAGCAAGTGAATACTCATAGTCGATTCCTGTGGCGCGGATGAGGCCACGAACCAGCGTGGGTTGATGTGAAGTCCATTGTTGTTGAGGCAGAGAACCCACATCTTGTCTTTTGTGAAGCGCCAGAATCCATGGTAGGCGATGAGAAT
>JAJRPE010000498.1 GCA_024280935.1 Candidatus Hydrogenedentota bacterium | reverse complement strand
TGGTATTGCTCCAACTTGAGATAGCAACGCCCTTGCCAGTAGTGCGCATTGCCGGCAAGTTCAGATTGAGGATAGCGCGCCAGAAAATCAGAGAACAAACGCAAAGCCTCTTCATAGTCGTTGCTCATCCAGACTTTCTGGGCTTCACGGTACACGGTATGCGCGGCAGCGGGGTCCGATGCGCCGACGGTTTGCGTCACGACGGGCGAGTCCAATGTATTGACCGCTGGCGGCTCAATAGCCACGGAATTGGCGGGCTGCTCCGCCGTCGTCGTGACCGGGCTGAACCCTGTACTCGAAGTGGTCAAATTAAACTGCTGGTAGATCGTCGCGGTCAATTCACCCAACTGCTGTGTCAAGGTATCGAGCTTGACCTGGTTTTCCTCGACCATGCTTCGCAAGCGTTTTGTCTGCACCTCGCTCGACTCTACGCGGCTCACGAGATCCGAAGTCGTCTGATTGAGCTTCTTGATCGCGCCATCGAGGCTATTATTCAGGTTGGTCACCTTGCGGTGGGTGTCATAGAGCAGGGTTTCCACCTGACTGGAAGCCGCGACCACATCCAGCGCCATTCCCAGAATGGCGAGTATGCTTGCTGCGCGCCACGCGTTGCGTCCCATCTTAAATGCTCCTTTTATCGTTTTTCGTCTCGCACGAAATCGACCCGCACGACGTTGCTCTTCTATTGTCTACCACGAAGTTGCTTCAAGTCCCGCTCCGCGTGTCCCGCAGCGGTCGTGGTTGGATAGTACTCCACCACTTCTTCCATCAGGGCTATCGCCTTATCACGCTCTCCCAGCCGAAAATGAGCCACAGCCTGGTTGTGCAACGCGAAAGCCACATAGGTGCTATCAGGATACTCGCGGCGAAGGGATTCAAACGCCTGAATCGCCTGGGAGTACTGGCTCTGGTTCAAATAGCACTTTCCGATCCAGAACTGGGCCTTGTTACCCTGATCCGAACGGGGGAAATCCTTCATAAACTCGGAGAAAGCAGCCCCGGCGGCCTCGTAATTTTCCTGATCGTAAAGATCCTTTGCCACGATATAGGCTTGCTTATCACCTTCCGATGCTGCGGGAGGCGAAAGGATGGCAGGCGCGGCCGCGTCATGTTTTTCACCTCCGCCGCCAACGGTCTCCGCACGGTCCGGCGGCACTATCTGAATACCGCTGCTGCCGCCGCCCGCGCCTTCGAGCACTGGCACAAGACGCAGGCCCCAATGGCGATAGAGAGTCGTCCGCAAGTCGGAAAGCATCGTGATCAGGTTGTCCAGCTTGTGCTGATTCTCCTCGATCATGGAGGTAAGTATCCGCACCTGGCGGTCGTTTTCATTCACCCGTTGAATCAAGGCTGCCGCATTCTCGTTCAACTCCGCGAGAGACGGCTCCAGCCCCTCTTCCAGCAGGGTCACACGCTGGTGCATATCGGTCACCACGGTCTCCATGCTCTTGGAGCCACCGGTGCTGACACAGCCCGAGAGCGTGGCGATCACGGCCAAGACCAGGGATATAGCTATGAAATAATTACGCACGCTTCGATTGCTTCCCAATATTACATGGACTGGGCTTGGAGAAATTCGCAACGACGGTTCTTGGACCATGCCGCCTCGTTGCTGCCCATCGCCTCGGGTGCTTCCTCACCAAAACTGATGGTAATCAAACGATCACCGGAGACACCAAGCTGGCGCAAATGCTCACGCACGCTCTGCGCACGGCGCTCGCCCAAGGCCAGGTTATATTCCTGCGTGCCACGCTCGTCGCAGTGACCCGCCACCTGGATGATTACGTTGGGCACTTCCTTGATCCGCTCCGCATTGTCACGGAGCGTGGAAAGGGCCCGTGCGTTAAGCGAAGAACTGTCGTAATCGAAATAGATGGGCTTCAAACCTTTGTCGGGAGAAAAAAGGAGCGTCGTCAGATCCAGCCCCTCGTTCAATCCTGAACCACTGTCTTCTTCCGGTCCGCTGCCAGACACGTCTGTATCGTCCGTCATCGTATCATCAAGGATAGGGCCTTTGTCTTTTTTCTTACAGCCCGAGACGGTAAAAACCACCATCGAAAGACAGAGGGTCATCATGAAAATACGGCTGAAAAGTGAGCGTTGGGTTGGCATAGTCTCTACCCCTGCTTTCTGGTTAAGTTACACGCACATCACAAACAAGGCACCGGACGGCAACCGAAATAATAACGGTTCATTCTTACTGCATTGCAGCAGCCCAAGACTGGAAATAGAGCGACCTTTCTCCAGCGTGCGGCTATTCTACCTGCAATCCAGCACGGATAACAAACCCGCACCGTGCAAACCACATCATGCTGATTAGCAACGGCTTTCACGTACTATATATCCATGTTTTGGGAAAAGTTCCACCGGCAGGAAGCAAGCTCTTCATTGTATGAATTCGGAGAGATGGCACGCTCCGCTCATGCTATAAAACATGCTATATGGGTGCCACCTACATGCGCTCGATAATCGTTGCCGTCGCCATGCCATGGCCGATACACATGGTCTGGAGGCCGTAGCGCTTGCCGGTCCGCTCCAGTTCGTGGACCATCTTGGTCATCAGGATCGCCCCGGTCGCGCCCAAGGGATGCCCCGTGGCGATGGCACCGCCGTTGGGGTTCACTTTGCTCATGTCGGGCTTGAGCTCCTTGGCCCAGGCCAACACGACGCAGGCAAAGGCTTCGTTGATTTCGATGAGGTCCATGCCGTCAAGGGTGAGGCCCGCTTTTTCCAGCACTTTTTTCGTCGCGGGAATAGGACCTGTCAACGTGAGGCGGGGATCGCTGCCCACCACGACACGGGCGACGATACGGGCACGTTTTTTCAAGCCCAATTCCTTCACTGCCTTCTCGCTCGCCAGCAGTATCGCCCCGGCACCATCGGAAATCTGGCTGGCATTGCCCGCCGTGATAGCGCCGTCTTCCTTGAAAATGGTCTTTAATGTGGCCATCTTGGCTACATCGATAGACTTCCGGAAGCCCTCGTCATAGTCCAACTCCCGGGTTTCCCCATCCACGGTTATGGTCATGGGCATAATCTGGCTCTTGAAGGCCCCCGCCTCCGTCGCGGCGGCGGCACGCTGGTGGCTCTGGGCCGAAAAAGCGTCCAAACCCTCGCGGGTGAGTTCCCACTCGGTTACGATATCTTCCGCACAGATGCCCATGGGACGAAGCTCAAACGGAAAACTGGCGAGAAATTCCTCGGTCAGGCCGCCCCAGTCGCTGCCCATGGGCACGCGGCTCATCATTTCGATGCCGGAAGCAATGACGAGGTCCATATCGCCGCTGGAAATGGCCTGGCTTCCGAAGTGTACGGCCTGCTGGCTGGAACCGCACATCCGGTTGAGCTGCACACCCGGCACTTCCACGGGGAAACCCGCCTTCAGCAGCGCCAAACGGGCGATATTCGCGCCCTGCTCCCCTGTGGGCGAAACACACCCGGCGATGATGTCGTCAATCTTTCCCTTGTCCACACCGGCCCGCTTGCACACTTCATCGAGCACACTGGCGAGAACATCCACGGGATGCCTGTTGTGAAGCCCCCCATTTTCCCGGCCCCGCCCCACCGGTGTCCGTACGGCCTCAACGATATATACGTCTGACATGATTTTTCTCCTTTGCTCTCACTGCGTGAACAATTTTCAGTCTGTAAAATTTACTTGCCCTACCGGTAAGCATAAGAAACGAAAAGGGAAGATTGCGAGCGATGGTGCATGACAAGAATCCTCTACGGGTGCCACCCTCACAGACACGAGGGACGAGTGGCTTTGCGGGTGCGGGCCATCCAGGAGTAGTTTGCGAACATCCCGGTCTATTGCCTGGAAATCGAAAGAACAAATACGCAATCAATTCCCTACTCCCCCGAGAGCACCAAGGTCACCAGGTAGGCGCAATGGTCGGAAGCCACGGCATCCTGGATAACCCGAGTCTCCACGACCGTCCAACGATTCGCCGGAGCGTACATGACGTAGTCGATTTTTATCTTCGGGTCATCGGAGGGAAAGGTGGGCGGCGGGTTGTCACCACCGGCCACGGTCCAGTGCTCCTTGAGGATAGCAATCGTCTTGCTCTCGGGTGTGGCGTTGAAATCGCCCGCCAGAAGCGTAGGAATGGCCTTGTTGGCACAGGCCGTGTTCAACGCCTGGGCTTGTGCTTCGCGGTCGGACGTGGACGCATGGTCCAAGTGGGTTCCTACGAAGGCGATGGTCTGGCCACCGGGCAAAGACAGCGTCACCTCAATCGCCGCGCGGGGTTCGCTGTCGCCGGTGAAGGGAAGCGGTATCCGCCGCATCGTTTCAAAGGAATGACGGGAAAGTATGGCTTCCCCGTACTCCCCCCCGTCATGATCCATGGCCTTGGCAAAAATGGAGGCCATCTTGGTGCGCAATCCCAACTCGGTGGCCAGATCGTAGCCCCGGGCACGCCGGGTCTTGAAGTCCACCTCCTGTAGCGCGACCAGGTCGGGGTCGGCGTCAATAATCACCTGGGCGATGCGGTCCAAGTCAAAGGTGCCCTCGGTGGTCGCGCCATGGAGAATGTTAAAGGTAAGTATCTTTAGGGTTGTCTTTTTCATCGTCTCTGCCTGAACTCCAATGCATACGCCCATCAAGAGCAGTAGGGCCGGAACTATTTTCATGGGTGAATTTATCCTAAAGTGAGCTTCACGCACAACCCAAAACCGTCATCCCCGCGAACGCGGGGAACCCGTGGTGACTTAAATTGATCCTGTCGCGTTCTGGATTCCCACGTTCGTGGGAATGACGTGACTCTTTTTTGTTTTCTTGGGGTCTTCTTGGAGAGCAAGGCACTACCGTACCACGCCGTCACTCGGGCGTTTCAATGGAATAGAGCCACCACCGTTTCGCCTTTTTTCCACGGGCACGGGGACGCCGCTCAAAGTAGACCCGCAACACAACGCTATCCGTCGTTTCGAAACGATACCAGTGCTTGTGAACATATTGCTCGCCACTTCCGTGGGTACAGGGTCCGAGTCCCTTGCCGGCCGACAATACATTCAGCACCGGGTAGATCGTCCCACGCCACACCAGCGCCGTGGGCACTATCGGCTCGCCCACAACCACGGGGGTGTCATCCGCCTCGCCATCGAAGCGGGGCGCGACTGCTTCGCTGATAAGCTTTTCATTCGTTTTCGGTCTGGCCTCTTCCACCGTGATCCGACTCCGCTATCCTTGCAATTCAAGTAAGCCTTCACGCCATGTTTCCTGTTGGCGAAGCCAACGCATCTATGGTTCCCCTCCTTGGAGGGGAGCCTTTTCAGCTCCATGAACGCTTACCAATTCAATTGCGCATACAATGCCGCGTGCTCTCCAAACTATAGCAAAAGCACCGATGCCAGCCCAAGGATGTGAATCCAGACAGCAGGGCTTTCGAATATGTGACGGGTTTCGCCCATAACCCAATTTTTTTAATGTGCCGCCAGACACCTTTTTTCTGATTGTGGGGCCTGAAGGGGGTTGGGCTTTCCTGCCCGACATAAGGAGTGCTCCGGTCATAAAACCCGCCATCGGCACACGCAGCCACGTAGGGCTTAACACGCTGCCTTGTCCTGGGCAATCAATGCATCGCCACCAACCCCGGTGCGCCTTCGACACCCTCCGTGCGCTTTGTGTCGGGCTGGAAAGCCCAACCCCCTTTGCGGTGAAACAAAAAAACGTAAGCATTCACAACCCATGCTTCCTTGGCCTTGAATAACGACCTGCGGGTGCCACCCTTACACGGAGGAGCGAAGCGGGGGAGTTTAAGGGTGCAGGTCATCTGGACAAACGTTACGCCAACAAGAAAGACGGCGTGCCGCTCATTTCCTCTGACATTCTGCCCATGGCGGGGGGCGGGGGGCGGGGGACTGCCTTCGCACTTCCGACACCTGTGGGTGGTGAAGATTGCTTCATGCCCGTGGTATTCCTGTGGCTGGGGAGAACAGCGTTGATGTGCGAGGCTGTCCCGTGGTTGGCGAAGGGCGCGGCGCTCTATTCGCAAACGACGGTCTGTGATGGCTCTGGACTTTGCGTTGTTAGTGTCTGGTCGCCATGTACTGCCGGCACAGCCCCTACCCCGCTTAGGCGGTGCAGATGGCAGTCCCTATTCACCCTGCACCAAGTTTCAAGGTTCTTCCTTCACCCTTCACCATTCAAACTTCACCCTTCAAAAGCTCCCATGTCGATGCCCGCGCCTTGAGGACGTGGGGTGCCGTCGAGGTCGTTCTGAGGCGCTCCGTCAAGGGTGCCTGCGTCAATGGCGGGGGAATTGGGCTGGAGGCGATAGTCGCCGTTTTCGGGATCGACGAAAAGCGGGTCGAGGTCCAGGTTGCCTTCACCAGGCGCACCGCCGGGGAGGATGGAGTGTCTTATGGTGGCGTCGGTTTTTGAGAAATCCTGATCCATGTTCCAAATGATCGTGTTGATAATGGACGCATCCTCCAGAGCGCTGGAAGAGAGGGATTCGTTGGCCTTTCCGCTTCCCACAACGGTGCAGTTGTTCATCGAAAACTCGTCGCCGTAGATGAGCGTGCCTTGGTCTTCGAGGCATTCGTTTTCCACGAAGAGACAGTTTTCTATGTCAATGAAATTGCCGCTGGCCTCGATAGCACTCCCGTAGCTTGCGGCCACGTTGCGGATAAACGTGCTCCGACGAATGGTGGCTTCGCCCTTGGAAATCGAGAGCGCACCCCCGCCATGGTTCAAAGTCCTGTTGTCGGTAAAGGTGCAGTGAATTATTTCGGCGGAGCCATCCCAGATGGAGATAGCACCACCATCGCTCTTTGCCTCGTTCCCCAGGAAGGTGCAGTTCATTATGACTGGTGCGCAATCCATGATGAACATCCCGCCGCCCATATCATCGAAGAGTCCAAGCCCATTGGCGTTGCCGCCGGTGATGGTGAAGCCATCCAAGGTGGCGAAACTGGCCGCCGCGACGACGTGATAGGCTGCTTCCCCTTCTCGCGCACGGGAGCCGTCGATGCGGGTGGGGTTGGCCTCCAAGTCGCGTTGGGTGCGGACGGTTTCATCACCCGCGAAGCCGCCGTAGAGGTGGACGCCGGGCCGCATGGTTAGGGAACCATCACCATTAGGATCCTTGTTGTGGCGGTAGGCGGCCCCATGGCGTTTTTCGTCGTAGAGGCCCCCCGCCACCCAGACCCCCGCAACGCGGCGGCGGTAGGCGGCGTTGATGCCTTCCTGAATCGTGTCGTAGGCCGTGGCCCACGATTTTCCGTTCTCACGACCTTCGGTGTTGCGCAGATCCACATAGACCGGCGTGTCGCCAGGGAGGGGTGCGGGCGCGTGGCCTTGATTCTCCGCGACCTCGCCCTCAGGGCGTATCCAATGCACGGTGTTGTCGAGGAATCCATAGGTGAGAGAAAAAAATCGGCCGGTCTGATGTAGAAGAAGTCGGGGTCTACGGTGAGGTCAATGGTGCCTTCGAGACTATCCTGGATATATTTGGCAAGCCCAAAGGCCAAGTGGCCCGCAGGTGCCCAGTGGAGTCCCATGCTCTGCACCACCACGATGTGGGACTCGGGCTGGGAAACTTCGACGCGGTATGTTGCTGGGACCAGGGCGTCCTCGCCATCGAGCATCTTCAAGTCGGCGAGCCAAATTGTGGGGTCGAGGTTGTTGGCAACGACGGCTTGAATGGCCGTGAACGCATTTTTGCGTTTATCGAGCGACGTGCTTTTGCCCAGATCAAGGGCTACATAGTGTTGGGAAAAAGCGTCGTCGATTTCGTGGTTTTTGTTCGGCTGAATTTGGGCGTCGCCCTGGATATTCGAGCCTTCGCGGTCAAAGCTAATGTTTCTGCCTGCGGTGCCGGAAATGGTTGACATAAGGATGATTTGGCCCACGATGATGAATTCAAAGCGTAGCGCGAAATTGAATGGTTTGACAACGCCGGTGCCCGCTCTATCGTTTTCATCGGTGTCGGTGCGCTGGAAGCACAGGAGGTACCGTTTCGTTTTCGGGCACCGCTCCACGACGATCTTACCCTTCAAAAAGCGGCCACGCAGCCCAGAGCGTTCCAGCCCGTAGGTGATCCTTAGTACCCATTGTGCCCATGCCTTATCCGCGCTATACCGCCCGTTTTGAAGGTAGAGTAAGACGGTCTTTCCGATGAAGTACAGGATGGCCAAGACGATACACAGCCCCAGAACTCCGAAAAGAAGTTGCTCTACCCACAGGGGCATACGGCTGGAATTATCAAGCCTGAGTGGCCCAGAAATCATCAACGCGAACATAATGAACAGCACGATGCCTATGGCGCAATTGAGGCAGAAGTTGACTGCGTTTACGATCACGCTCAGAGGGTGGAGGCGTTGGGGTGCCAGCGGTTCCCGGATGTCTCTGCTCCCGATGGGCATGGGGAAGGGGATAAAGGCGGCGCGGTGCCAGTTCTGGCGATGGCGGGGTGTCTCCCATAGCACCAGAATCGCCAGGAAGAGTAAGACAGGCAGGAGTGATGGGTATATTCCTTTGATGTCGGCGATTACTGTGACAATCTCTCCTGTCTGGACCAGTGCAAACTGGGGAGAAAACAATATCAGATAAAACAGGCCCAAGTTTCCGGTTGGGCTGCCCGCATTACGATTTACCAAGGCGATGATCAATAAGCCGAGGGGGAAAGCCCAGGCCGCATCAAGGAGGGCTTGGAGTACACCATCTTTTCCAGTAATCCCCGTGCCAACAGCGAGGATCAGGAAGAAGCTTCCCATGAGTAGTGCCCAATGGCCCAGCATCACACCCAGCGGGAGATAAGCCTGTTGTCGGCTGGTCACGGGCGCAGGAAGCTTGCGAAGGGCTGTGTACAAGCCAACAACAAGATGGCATCCGGCTGCGCCATAGGCTGTCAGCAGGGTGACAATGAACGTATGTCGAGAGAGCCAGGGAGCGGTGGAGTCTGCGAATTTTTCAAAGGCCATCCACGATAAGAGTTCGCCCACATCCATATAGATGAGGAAGCCGACAGAAAAGACGAGGAAGCCCAATGGTATGGCCACGCCAAGGAACAAGCCCATTAGGATGTCCCGCCGACAGGCTTTGAGGAGTAATAATTCTTGTCTCATGCTCCAGCCCCTTTTTCGGTTGGTGGTTCATTGCTAAGATTGGTACGGATTGGTGTGTCCCCTTGCTCGCTCGCAACCTCGGCTTCAGGCTCAATCCAATGGACGGTGTTGTCGAGGAAGCCATAGGGGAGCGAAAAGCCTTCGTCCGGTCTGTCGTACTTGAATGACGGGTTAACGGTGAGCGGGAGGGTGTCCCCCAAGCGGCCCTGAATCTGTTTGGCGAGGGCATAGGCCAAGTGCCCGGCATGGTCCCAGTGGAGTCCCATGCTTTGAACGACCACGGTG
>JAJRPE010000497.1 GCA_024280935.1 Candidatus Hydrogenedentota bacterium | reverse complement strand
CTACAGGTACCCAGCGTTACGCTCGTACCTCGCTACACACTGGGCTAAGTTCCGTCATCCACTTCGTGGATTAAAAGAGAGTAAGCGTTCACGTCTCGCGGTTTTTTTGGCCCTTAAAAAAACAGCCGACGGGTGCCACGGGTAGGCCTCTCAGGGCTTACCCGTGTCGTCTCTATCGGTAAGGGAGATGATCCAAATTCAGAGACAACGGTTTTGCACGGGTAAACCCTACCGGGCCTACCCGTGGCACCCGCAGGGCTTTTTGTCGACTATAGTGGCCCGTGCCCTGTAACGCTTACAAAAGGGAACTCCTCTTTGTGCTTTTACCGGTGATACCGGCCCCTTCTCTCGGGGCCTTTATCATACACCCGGCTCTGCCGGTGGTTACTGATTTGGCCGACAGGCGGCTAGGCGATAATTTTTTTCACCACATTCGATGCCACCACGCCGGTAAGTTTTCGATCCAGGCCCAGATAAGGGAAGCTCAACTGGTCATGGTCAATGCCCATCTGGTGCATCATGGTAGCGTGCAGATCACGAACATGAACGGGGTCTTTGACGATGTTGTAGCAAAAATCATCGGTTTCGCCGTGGCTGATTCCACCTTTAATACCGCCGCCAGCCATCCAGGTCGTGAAGCAGCGAGGGTGGTGGTCGCGGCCATAATCCTCTCGATCCCCTTCTTTCATGCCCCGCGCAAAGGTTGTCCGGCCAAATTCACCGGCAAAAACAACGAGCGTATCGTCCAGTAGTCCGCGCCGCTTGAGGTCGTGGAGGAGTCCTGCGATAGGTTGATCCACATCACGGGCTTGCCCTCTCAAGTTGTCGGGAAGCCGGGCGTGGTGATCCCAGCCGCGATGGAAGAGTTGGATGAAGCGCACGTCTCGTTCCGCCATGCGCCGGGCCAGCAAACAATTTCGTGCGAAAGAACCCACCTTGCTCACCTCTGGACCATACATGTCCAGCGTGGACTGGCTCTCCTTGCTGAGATCGGTGAGTTCAGGGACCGACATCTGCATACGAAAGGCCATCTCTTGCTGCGCGATGGTGGTTTGCAGTTCGGGATCGCCCGTGACGAGTTCCTGTTCGGCGTTTACCTTCGCGACGAAGTCCAGCATCGTGCGGCGGGCTTTTCGATCCACACCAGGAGGATTGGAAAGGAAGAGGACGGGATCACCGACGGACTGAAAGGCCACGCCCTGGTGTTTGGAGGGGAGAAAACCTGTTCCCCAGAGGCGGCTGTAAAGGGCCTGCACATTGACTTTGCCCGACCAGAAAGCCGAACTCAGTACGATAAAATCAGGCAGGTCCTTGTTCATGGTCCCCAAGCCGTAGCTGAGCCAGGCACCCATGCTCGCATTGCCGGGCATTTCCGATCCCGTGCAGAAAAAGGTCTTCGCCGGATCGTGGTTTATTGCCTCGGTGTGCGTGGATTTTATCAGACAAATATCATCGGCATGTTCCGAAAGATGGGGCAGGAGTTCGCTCATCATCAAGCCGCTCTTGCCTTGGGGCGAAAACTTAAAGATAGAGGCGCAGATTTCCTGCTTCTTTCCCCGCGTCATGGTCGTAACCCGCTGCCCTTTGCTGATCTCCGCTGGGAGGGGTTGCCCGTGAAGCCGTTCCAGATTTGGTTTGTAGTCAAAGAGATCCAACTGGCTGGGGCCGCCGGCCATAAAGAGGAAGATTACACGCTTCGCTCGCGGCGTGAAATGATAGTTGGAGCGCGCCTCCCCATGCGCGGTCCGGGCCATGCCGCCCAGAGCGACTGCGCCGAGTCCCATGCTGGCGTTCTTGATAAACTGGCGACGATTCAGGGTGTCGCAAAATTGTTGAAATGGGCCGTTCATTATCGTCTTACCTTCGCGAGTTCGAGGTTCAGCAGGCTGTGGGTTAGCATCGTCCAGGCAGCAAGCTCCACACGCTCGTCAATGCTGGATTCACTCAGTTCCGGCGTGAGGGACGCGACGAGCGCCTGGTCGTTTCGGTAAAGGTCCATGAATTCAAAAAGCGTTTCGTTCATGAGTTTCAGGCGATCAGGCTCGGGTTCATGGGACGTGATTCTCTCGTAGAGCAGACGTAGTCCCGCGTTAACATCTTTGGTTTCATCCAACGTCAATGTCGCGCAGGCCCTTGCCGCTTTAAGGTATTCCTGTTCGTTCATCAGCAGGAGCGCCTGCAACGGTGTATTGGTGCGCTCGCGCCGGGCCACACAGAATTCCCTGGAGGGCGCGTTCATGATGGTCATCTGCGGCGGCGGCATGCCGCGCCGCCAATACGTGTACAGGCTCCGGCGATAAATATTGTCGTCCTTGTCCGCGATGTAGGTTTTCGGTTCGGCCATGCTTACCATTTCCCACAACCCGGGGGGTTGTGGCGGCTTCACGCTTCTGCCATACATTGTGCTGTTGAGCCGGCCGCTGACCGCCAGAATTTGATCGCGGATCATTTCGGCATCCATGCGATAGCGGGAGCCGCGCGCCAGGAGGCGATTCTCCGGGTCGATGCGATATTCATCTGGATTCGCATCGGAACTTTGTTTATAGGTGTTCGATAGCACAATCTTGCGCACCAGCTCTTTTAGATTCCAACCGGATTCGATAAAACCCACCGCCAATTCGTCCAACAAGGCCGGATGGCTTGGCCGTTCTCCTTGCGCGCCGAAATTTTCCGGGGTATTTACGAAACCCACACCAAAAAACTGTTGCCAGACGCGATTGACCGCCACGCGCGCCGTCAGCGGATGATTCGGGTCAATGAGCCACTCGGCCAGATCCATGCGTGAATATATGCCGTCTTTTTCTTTCAGGGGCGGCAAGAACGCCGGGGTGTTTCGCTTAACCGTCTCTCCAGGTGCGTCGTAGGCACCTCTGGTCAGCACGGTCGTGGGCCGGGGTGGGTCCATTTCGCGCATGACCATCGCTGCGGGGATCGTGCTCAGGAACGTCTTCCTGTCTTTGCCAATCTCATCGAGCTTTCGTGTGAGGTTTGCGAGATCCTCGGATTTCGTCTTCTGTGTCCAGGAGCTTTCGTAGTCCGGTGTGTGGATTTCGCGGGCGGGATTCCAAGACGCGCCGCCAGGCTCCCTGACCTGCCAACCAGTGCTCGACGTAAAGGTCTTTGCCACCCCGCCGATTACATATTCGAGCAGGAAAGCGAAACCGGCTTTCCCTTGGGCGGTGGCGGTAATTATGTTCTTGCCGGGTATAAGAATATCGCTGATATCCGCAGAAATGCCGCGGTCCAACGCAAGGGCCCTGCCAAGGGGCGCGCCATTGACACGCACTTCGGCCGATGACATGCCGACAAAGCGGACAAAGGCCTTGTCCGGCGAATTTTCCAGCGCCAACGTGGTCCTGAATTCCACTTTGTCCGATTTCAGTTCGGGGTTATTCCATATCCAGGGAACGGGCACCTTCTCAAGGGTTGCAGGCCAATCCGCAGACGCTTTCTGCTTCCCCGTGATTGCTGAGCGTATGCTGTTCATGAGCGCCTCATCGGCATCGAATTCCGCGAGCTCCTTGTCTTGCTCTG
>JAJRPE010000496.1 GCA_024280935.1 Candidatus Hydrogenedentota bacterium | reverse complement strand
CAAGGGGTTTTTCCCGTCGAGGATGCGGTCGGTCGGTGCGGGTACGCCCGAAACGGCCAGGCACAACGACAGCAAATCGGGACTCCACAGCATGGCGTCAGAGATGGATCCGGCGCGAATCTTTCCCGGCCAGCGCATCGTGGCGGCCACCCGGATGCCCCCTTCCCATAGCGTGACGCCGCCATCACGCAGGGGTTTGTTGTTGGAGACTTCCAGTCCCCGGTCTTTCAGCATGAAGGCCCCGTTGTCGGAATAAAAGACCACGATGGTATTGTCACGGACGCCCGCGTCGTCGATTTGTTTCAAAACGCGGCCAATGTCGGCATCGAGGGCAGTCATCACGGCGTAGTAGCGGCGCTTGGGGTCGGCTTCATCAGGCGACCAGCCGTAGGCTTCGAAGGCCCAGCCAGGGGCTTGCCAGGTGTTGGGCATGCCGGGGGCTTTGTTGCGTGCCGAGGGGAAGTGGGGCGCGTTGAAGGGAAGGTAAAGGAAGAAGGGCTGTTTGGTGTTCGCCTCGATGAATTTGCAGGCGGCGTCGGCGAAGAGGTCCGTGCTGTAGCCTTCCACGTGGACTTCTTCCGTACCGCGAAAGAGGTCGTGCTTCCCGGCGTAGACGTGGGTGTAGTAATCGATGTTGCCCGAGGCGTGGCCGAAAAACTGGTCAAAGCCCCGCTCCGTCGGTCGGCTGCCTTCCGCGAATCCGATGTTCCACTTGCCGAAGGCACCCGTGACATAGCCCGCCTCCTTCAGGTATTCGGGGATGAGCCTTTCGCGCTGGGGCAAGCCAATACCGTAGTTGCCTTCGATGCCCGGCAACTGTTCCGTGAGTCCGTGTCGCTGTGGCACGCGGCCTGTAAGCAGGGAGGCCCGCGAAACGGTGCAGGTCGGCGAGGCGGTGTAGAAGCTCGTGCAGCGGACACCCTCTGACGCAAGCCGGTCGATGTTGGGGGTCTTGATGGCATCGTTGCCATAACAACCAAGATCGCTGTAGCCGATGTTGTCGCCCGTGATGATGACGATGTTTGGTGGCGCGGCGTGGGTGCCTGCGGATGCCGTGGGGATCGACAACGTAAGAGAGAACAGCAAATATTGAATGCGTATCATAGGGCCTCCTGACGGCACGTCGTTAGTGCGGGTGGGCACGCGGCGCATAGTACACGAAGGATGGCAGTTAGACAAATCGAAACTTGGATGGTGGCACGTTGGTTGCTATCATGCAAGCAGCGATTGCGGGAAAAGAGGAGCGATCTATGAAATTTCGGGGTTCAATATGGGCTGTTTCCGTAGCAACACTTGGCACATGTGCAATGGGCTGCACACCAGAGTCCAATCCCGACCAGCTTACTACAACCGTGGAAGCTGCCGAGCAGGGGACCGAAGATGCGCAGTACAAACTGGGCTACAGGTTTGTGCATGGGGATATTACCGAACAGGACTTCGCTGAGGCCACCAAGTGGTTCACGGAAGCTGCCGAAGGGGACGCAGACGCGCAGTATGAGCTAGGCGATAGGTATGTGCGCGGGGATGTTGTCGCGCAGGATTTCGCCGAGGCCGCCCGGTGGTTTAGGAAGGCTGCCGAACAGGGCAGCGCGAACGCACAGTACAGGCTCGGCTGGATGTATGTGGACGGTGACGGCGTGGAGACGGATGTTGCGAAGGCCATCAGGTGGTACACAGCCGCCGCAGAGCAGGGGCACATGGATGCGCAGCTCAAGCTGGGCATGCTCTATGTGGGTCGGAACAAAGAGGAGGCCGTGAGGTGGCTCACCACCGCCGCAGAAGTAGGTGATGCAGCCGCAGCGCTCAGGCTTGGTGCCCTGCACTATTATGACGGCGGCTCAGAGTCGGTCAAGTGGTTCATAAAAGTGGATGAGCAGGGCGGAAGAGCGGAAGCGCAGCTTCTCCTCGGTCATTTATATCTGGGTGGAGCGGGTGTTGAGAAGGACGTTGAGGAGGCAATAATCTGGCTGACGGGGGGAGCCGTACAAGACAATTCCAGGGCGCAGTTTACGCTTGGCTTCCTGTATGCGCATGAGGGAGAGGTCAGGGATCTCGTCCAGGCGTACATGTGGTTCGATATGGCGGCGGAAGCGTTATCGTATGCGAAATTGGCGCGTGATGCTCTCGAAGAGAAAATGAGCAAAGACGAGGTGGCCGCAGCCAAGCGTCGGGAGGCTGCGCTTAAGGCCAGGGAGATCTAGCCAACAATTCCCGTGGCACCGATGATTCTGTTTCTGAAGTCAGTGTGCTCTTCACCTTTCCGTGTCGGAGCAGTTGCCATTTTGGGGCCAGAACTGTGCATAATGTATGTAGCTTGGTTGGGTTATCATTGAGGAAAGGAGGAATCCACCATGACAACAACGATAAGGCCCATGGCAGACCTTCGACACCGCCTCAGAGATGTGGGTATTGGGCGTAAGTATCTGAAAGAAAACATCTTGCCGGATTGGTGGGACGACAGCATCGCGGCCACTCCTGCGGGCCTTGCTCAGGTCTACGGTTATCTTTATGCTCGTGCCGGGTTGGATCTCCACGCTCTTAAGAATCCTGATGCCCCGATTCGCTTCGTAAAGAAATCGGTGAAATTTAAGAAAGCCAAGTCGGTGGAGAAGGGAGAGCTTTCGGTTTCCAAATCACTTGCGCTGAGTGTGGCTTCGGTAGCCGCACGTGGTGCCGAAAACGCCTACTCGAAGCTGGACGGTCCCGTTGCTGGAATCCGGGAATTGGTCACGGGGGCGGGTGCGCATACGGTGAATATTGGTACCCTGCTGGACTATTGCTGGTCTATGGGCATCCCAGTAATTCATGTCGAGAAGTTTCCTCCTAAGGCGAAGAAGATGGAGGGGATGACGGCGATGATCGACGGACGCCCCGTAATCGTGCTCTCGAAGAGTCATAAACGACCATCGTGGCAGGTTTTCATTCTTGCGCACGAGATGGGCCACATCTTCCACGGGCATTTAGATAAAGTGGATGTATTGGTCGATTACAAACTCCAAGAAGGCGTAGATGACGTAGAGGAGCAGGCTGCGAATCTTTTTGCGGTGGAGTTATTGACCGGAATCGCCAACTTGACCCTCAGTTCGCCCTATTTGATGAACGCATCTAAACTAGCGGATGCGGCGGTGCGGTATGGGAAGACGAATAATGTCGAGCCGGGTATTATTGTCCTCAATTACTGCAAGACGAAGAGCGCGTGGGCGCTTGCGAATGCGGCACTCAAGGAGGTGGGGGAGTCCGAGTTGGCGCTTGAAACGATTCACAAAAAAATGCTCGAGGAATTGGAAGTGGATCGCGTCGGTGAAGAGAACTATGAATGGCTCCTGTCGATCACCGGCGCGGGCCGCTATGCATGATCCTGTTCAGCGATACGGATATACTGCTGAAACTTGGTGCATTGGATCTCTTTGAGGAGGCGCTGGACGTTCTCGGGGTTTCGAGGCAGGAGATTCGCGTGCTTCCCGAGGCGAAGCACTATCTTCGAAAGCGGCGGACGAAACTCATCGAGCAGTACGGCGATGAGGGCGTGCAGCGTGCCTTGGCTTTCGCGGAAAGCGTGGCGGCCTTCGAGCATGCCCCGAATGCGGGAGAGCAAGAACTCTTGCTGGGCGCGGGCCTTGACGTAGGAGAGGCGGGTCTTTTCGCGGCAACGGCTTCTGTAGCGGCTTATACCGTCTTGACGGGCGACAAACGGGCCATGCGGGACCTCAGCAATTCGCTATCCTGCAAGAAGATTCACGCGAGACACCACGGAAAAGTACTCTGTCTTGAAGCGTTGTTACTTCGCATCCTGGATAGGTACGAATTTCAAGGAATCCTTTCTAAGGTGGTTCCGGGATACGAATGCGACACGGCGGTTCGGGTGGCGTTCGGTTCCGCGATGAAGGCGCAGAGGGCAACGGTAGTTCGGTCATTGAAGAAGCGCGTGACCGAACTCAATAAGGAAACTGGAGGGGCGTTATTGTCCATGGATCGATGACCACCAAAGCTTTATTTGGATCCCGACAGTGGGGGATTGAGAACAAGGTACACTTTCGGCATTTGTGAAACCATCGCCTCTACTGCCGAAACTTCCGATACCGCGCCCTGCGATTCTCAAAGAGCTTGGAGCCCAAGTTTTCCACGCGCCAGGCTTCGTATTCCTGGTAGTTGCCTTCGAACCAGCGGACCTGACCTTCGCCTTCAAAGACCAGCAGGTGGGTGCAGACGCGGTCGAGGAAGAAGCGGTCGTGGCTGATGACCATGGCGCAGCCGGTGAAGTTCAGGAGGGCCTCTTCCAGGAGGCGGAGGGTGTTTACGTCCAGGTCGTTGGTGGGTTCGTCGAGCATGAGGAGGTTGCCGCCCTCTTTAAGGAGCTTGGCGAGATTGCACCGGTTCCGTTCGCCGCCCGAAAGCTGGTTGGCCATCTTTTGCTGGTCGGAACCCTTGAACCCAAAGCGGGACAGGTATTGGCGCACGGGGACTTCCTGCTTGCCGAGCTTCACGAAGTCCGCGCCGCCGGCCACTTCTTCGATGAGGCTCACATCGCCCGCAATGGAGCTGCGTTCCTGATCGACGTAGGATGTGCTAACGGAGGAACCCACGATCACTTCGCCTTCATCGGCTTGTTCTTCACCGAGGATCATGCGGAAGAGGGTGGTTTTTCCCGTGCCATTGGGACCGATGAGGCCGACGATAGCGGAACGGGGAATGATAAAGTTGAGGTCCTTGTAGAGGAGGTCTTCGCCGAAGCTCTTGGCGACCCCCTTGAATTCAACGACCTGCTCGCCAAGCTCGGGGCCGGGCGCAATCTGGATGGTCGCGCTGTCCGCGTTCTGGGCGGCGGATTCGCGGGCGATGAGCTGCTCGTATTCGGAGAGGCGCGTCTGGGACAACTCGTGGCGGGCCGAGGTGCTCATCTTGATCCACTTCAATTCGCGGTCGAGGGCTTGGGCGCGGGCCGAGCTTTTCTTTTCTTTGCCAGCCATTTTTTCCAGTTTCTGGGCCAGCCAGCCGGAATAGTTGCCTTCCCACGGGATGCCTTGGCCGTGGTCCAGCTCCAGGATCCATTTGGTCACGTTGTCGAGAAAATAGCGGTCGTGGGTCACGATAATGACCGTGCCCTCATAGTCGCGCAACTGAATTTCCAGCCAGTCGACCGTTTCCGCATCGAGATGGTTGGTGGGTTCGTCGAGGAGAAGGAGGTCGGGCTTTTCCAGGAGGGCTTTGCAGAGGGCCACGCGGCGTTTTTCGCCACCACTCAGCACGCCAACCTTGCGGTCATCCTCCGGCAGACAAAGGGCTTCACTGGCCTGATTCAAGACCTGTTCGAGGTTCCAGGCATCCACCGCATCGAGCTTGTCTTGCAGGACGCCCATTTTCTCCAGGCAATCATTCATTTCGTCATCGGACATAGGCTCGGCCATCTTCGCGCCGATTGCCTCGAAATCCTTGAGCATGGTCATGACCTCCCCGAAAGAAGCCTCCAGGGCCTCACGCACGGCAAGTTCCGGGTCGAGGACGGGTTCCTGCAATACGATGCCGCTTGTGAATCCCTTGGTGAGATCGGCCTGGCCCAGATAGTCATCGTCCATCCCCGCCATGATTTTGAGCACGGTGGATTTACCCGTGCCGTTTTCGCCCACAATGCCGATCTTGGCACCGGGGTAAAAGGAGAGATTAACCTCTTTAAGGACCTGTTTCTGGCCGTAGTACTTGTTCAGACCATACATGGTGAAGATAAACTGCTCTGCCATTGTGCCTCGCTGGAAGGGTGGAAAAATGGGAAAAAGACCTCGGAGAAATGCCCGGCATTGTAATATGGCGCACGCAGGGCAGTCAAAAAATGGCCGGTATTTGTGGCAAAAAGGGACCAAAGGGACTTCAGAGACCAGAGGGACGGTGAGCGTTCATGGGGCACTTCGGGTGCCACCCTTACACGGTGGAGTGAAGCGGGGGAGTTTAAGGGTGTAGGTGGCTCACCGAGTTGTATTACATGGAAGCAGGCCCAACATCGGAAACATCGCTTTTCATGGCACTCGCCATTTTCTTTGGTCTCTCAGGTCCCTTGGGTCCCTGAGAATGAGGTTTGCGATGTCTTAACACAGGTCCTATACTCGGTCAGGAAGAGATGACGACTGCCGCACCAATAGGAAAAGGTAAGCGTTCACGCCATGTTTCTTGTTGGCGAAGCCAACGTCTTTATGTTCCCCTCCTTGGAGGGGGTAGGGGTGGGTTCGCGTGTGTGGGTGAGAATTAACCCACCCCCAGCCCCTCCGAGGAGGGGAGCCTTTTCGGCTCTGTTAATGCTTACGAAAAAAGGTACCCGCTTATGAAAACACTGGGTGAGGGCCGCTTTGTTCGGCTGTTGGAACACGAGACCTATGAGTATGTGGAGCGGATTGGTTGCACGGGAATTATCTCCGTAGTCGCGCTGACCCCCGAGAACGAAATGATATTCGTGGAGCAGTATCGCCATCCCGTGGCCGCCCGCACCATCGAACTGGTGGCAGGGCTGGTGGGCGACCAGGGCGAAGAATCACTGGAGACGGCGGTCCGGCGGGAATTGTTGGAGGAGGCGGGCTATGAGGCCCAGGCGTTGCAGTTTCTCATGGAGTCACCCAGCGCGGCGGGCATCACGGCGGCGCGGGTGAACTACTTCCTGGCGCGGGATGTCGTGAAAATGAACGATGGTGGTGGGGTGGATGACGAAGATATTGTGGTACACGTGGTTCCGGTTGACGCAGTGCATGCGTGGTTGCAGGCGCAAAACCAGCATGGGCTGCTCGTGGACCCCAAAGTCTACCTTGGGCTTGTGGTTGCACTTCATGGATGGAACAGCACGACAGCGAAGGGCCGGTGATGTCGGAGCACCGGGAGAATCGTAGTGACGCGGTGCTGCGGGAGCTTCGGGTGGGGCGAATGGCTGAGTGGGGTCAGGATACTACGACGTGTGACTCGAACCACTCGGCCAGCGCAACTTCTGTCATTTCTCCGTTCGCCACTGCGAGCATTGTATCAACGATATCGTCTTCCGCCGGGGCAATGTTCAATCCATTGAGCAATAAGAAGACTCTCGCCACCACGTAGGCCGCTCGTTTGTTGCCGTCTACAAAGGAATGATTCCTCGAAATGCCGAAGCAGTAGCTCGCCGCGAGACGTGATAGTGGGACGGGACCCTCGTACAGAAACAGGTTGATGGGGCGATTGAGTCCCGAATCAAGCAGCCCCGGGTCGCGCAGCCCTTCGGAACCCCCGTATCGGGCAATCTGACGGTGGTGAATCTCCAAGGCTATGGACTGGGTGACCCATCGCGGTTCAGTTCCTGGCGAGGCCACCTGCTTACTCCGCGAGCCGCCTCAAGGCGGCATCGTCTTCCTTCATGACGCGTTCGGCGTGTATCATGGCCTCATCAAAATCCACATTATGGGTGGTTATTTTGACACCGCCCGGCACGTCGGTTACATAGACCGTATCCCCTTCAGCCACGTTCAGGCGAGCGAGAATATCGTGCGGCAAAATGACCCCCGCCGCGTCTCCGATTTTCGTGATAGTGAGTTCCATGACTTGTCCTTCTCGGTTCCAAGGCTCTTCCCCATTGTAACACCTATGATATGCGCATTCTGTGCATAGCGCCGCGCCGACTTGCTTGAGTGACGTCCTCTTTGTGTCGGACAGGGATGTCCAACCTCCTATTGGGCGTCTCCTGCGAGCCGCTGTATGGCCGCATCGGTCAATGCGCTGGCGTAGAATTTTACGTCGGAGATTCGCCCCTCGTAGCCTTCGAGCTTGGTGAGGTTGGGGTTGCAGCCCAGGCCAATGTTGGTGGCGCTGGTCTGGAGTTCTTCGGACACGTTCGTTTCGTGAAGCAGCGCACCGTTCACGTAGAGCCGAAGCTGCGGCGCTTGTTTGACCACGGTTATGTGGGTCCATTCGCCTTCGATGAGTTTTGGGCCAGGGCAGTGGTAGCCGCCGCTGGCTTGCTCGATGTTGACGACCAGCCGCCGGTTTTGCACAGACACGCGCAGGGGGTCGTCGGAACCTTTGCTCCAGGCCGAAAAAATGTGGTGCCAGTCGCTATCGTTCTTCGCCAGATTGTCGGGCGCGAACCAGGCGCTCAGGCTGTAGTCGCGTACGGGGAAGGGGCCGATTTCGTAAACGAGCTTGGTCTCCTTGCCGTCGAAAGCGAGGGCGGTGTTGTCGCGGCCATCTCGTCCGGCGGCGGATTTTGCGTGTTCGTTCACCGCGAGTGCGCCAACGACGGCCGCAGATTTTCCGTGGAGGGGGGCATTCAGGATGAGCGCGGCCTCGGCAGGGGGGGCGTCGGGATCAAGGGTGAAGGCCCAGGGGGCGCCGACGCTTTGGGTCTGGTAGTCTCCGTTGCGTGCGGTGACATTCCAGTAGTATGCCGTCTTGTCCTGGGTCGGAGGCGTAAAGAAATACGCCGTGCCCACCAGATCGCTCACCGTCGAAATTACTTCCTTCATACCAGGATCTTTTGCAATGCGCACGGTATAGCGGGCATCGCGGCCTGCGCCACTCCACAGGAGATATACATCACCTGGGGCCTGGGCGTATCCGTCATTGGGCCGCAGTTGGCGAAACGCTACGGGCGGCGTGTTCTGCACGGGGAGCCAGGAACGATAGTAGGTTCCATGGGCGCCTGCGGTCGCGTAGTCGCTCAGGAAGAGGGATTCGCCGCTCACCGTATTCATTTCCAGCAGTACCATGGGTTGGAAGCGGGCATCCGTCGTGGCCGGTTTGGGGCGGAGTGTCTTGAGATCCATCTCGGGCACGTCGGCAGGATCAAAGGTGTTGTGCTTCTGGGCATAGGCCAGCAGGAGGGGACCCTGAAAAAGGGATGTGTTGAAATCGACATAGCCATCCCCGCTCAAGGGGCGAATGGACATGTCGAGATTGAGTTCGATCACGTCGCCATCTTTCCATGTGCGGCGGACAGGCAGATACTGGCCGGGAATGGCAGCAGCCAGGAGGTCGCCGTTCACAGAGACCTGTGACTTGGCCGACCACGCGGGAATCCGCAGATAGAGCGTGGTTTCGACCTCCGTGCCGGGCCTTACCTGAATAGAAATCGTGCCGACGGCGGGGTAGGCAGTCTCCTGCACAAAGGTCCATGTGCCGAGGGCCTTTGTCTCCGCCTGAAGTTTGCCGGGGCCGTAGTAATTGAGATAGAGTCCGTCCTCCCCGGTCAGCACGCCCCAATCGGCGATCATGCTCAGACCACGGGCGGCATTCACCGAGCAACAATTCAGTTCGGGCGTGCCTTCGCGGGATTGAAAGACGATGGTGTGGGCGGAGGCTTGCCGCTTGCCATCCATGGGCGTGTTGTAGGTGGCCCATCGTCCGCTGGGATGTTCGTAACCCAGCACGGTGTTCAGGGTGGAGCGCTCAATGGCATCTGCGATGATGCTGTCGGCGGAAAGGCGCAGGGCATCCACACTGTAGGCGATCCAGGCCACCGTACAGCAGGTTTCGATAGCGCCCGGTTTGAAGGGGTTGCCAACGGCCCCTTCCCCGGTGGAGAAACTGCCCGCGTTGTGGATGTCCGTGGCGTGAATGCTGCGCCAATGATGGAGCAGGGCCTCGCGGTACTTTTCCTCGCCGCTGATACGATAGAGTTCACCCAGCCCCTGCATACAATGAAGGCTTTCCCATCGGGGTTTTGGGGTCTTGTAAAAGGGGACCTTGTTCAGGGCCGTCCTGAGATAATCACCCGCAGGCGGCTTTTCCCAGTCCTTTTCGATTTCCTTCATGAGCTGGTAGTAACGCTCCTTCCCGGTTTCGCGATAAAGGATGCCGAGGGCGTGCATGATAGCCATGTTCATTTCCAGGCTGCCTGCGTCGTAGACCCGGCGCTCCGCATCGAGGTAGGTGTCGCAGATCAGGTCGGCGGCCCGTGTGGCTCCTTCCAGTGCGGCCTGATCGCCGGTAAGGGTATACCAGGCGTGGAGTGCGTAGAGCACGTGGTAGTGTCCCCAGAGATCCCACTGCCCCAGGAGGCGCTCTTCCTTGCGGAACGGCCCCAGATAACCATCGGGACTCTGGGTGGACAGCAATTCGGCAATGACCGCGCCAACCTGCTTCTTCAGCGCGGGATCGTCGGTAAACTGAATGAATTGGATGGCGGACTGGAGGTACTTGCCGATGAATTCACCGGCCCAGGGCACCGGCGTCTTGTAGGCTGGATCGCGATCACGGAGCCGGAACATTTCCAGCACCGCAGGATTGGCATCGGGCATGGGCAGCACCCAGTTTTCCAGGACGGCCTCTATGCGTCGTCCAACCTCGCCCTCCAGGCGCAATTCCGTGCGGGGGATGGCAAGTTCCACAGCGGTCTCGGCCACCGCAGTAAGGCTTCCCGAAAGTACGATGCCCATCCAGAGTAATCGGTGCATGATTTAAGCTCCTGCAATGTATCGGTTCTGGAAGCGTCATGGTAGCGGAATTATTCCGAGGAATCCATTCCGGTATGCACGGGGGAAGTGGACAGGCTCGCACCCGTAAACTCCCCCGCTTCGCTCCTCCGTGTACGGGTGGCACCCTTAGTGCCTTACTCTTGAATAAGGCCCATAAAAAACAAGAAGTTTCATGCTGCCATATCTATAAGTCATTGTGTTAAAACGGTTAAGATAGCGTTCGATGCCGTGCTCAACTCTCGACCTTTTGGGGCTGCTCGGCGCTT
>JAJRPE010000495.1 GCA_024280935.1 Candidatus Hydrogenedentota bacterium | reverse complement strand
TGCATTGTCCATATGACCTCCTTTCAGGCACAAAGGAAGTCACTATAGCCATACCCTCGGTTGACAACACCACCCGCCCCAGTCCACGATGTATTGGCACCAAATTCAGTCCACGATGTCCTGGCACTTGTCACCTAATGCACAGTCTCGTCTTCGGCGAAGCGCGGCTCCATTACCCGCTTATTCCCATAATTGCCCTCTTCGCCGCAGCAGGTATACGCCACAGAAGGGGCTGGGCCACGGGCTTGGCATCGGAAGACCAAGCTATGAGGCATTGGACACGACGAAGATTGCTATTCGCCGTTGCCATGTCAACGGTCTTTGTCGGGATTTGGGCTTTTGGCCTGTACAACGTCTGGGATCGGATAGCCATCATCTTTGGCCCTGAGGGCAATCAGTCATTCCTGCTATTTTGAACGTGCTCAATCACAGCCGGTGCGGCTGTGCCACCCTCTCCGGTTCCAATACAAAATCCAGGCAGGAATGTAGCATAGGCGTCCCGCCTGTGTCGGTCACGAAGTGACCGATGGACGACCGGACCTCTAGTTCACAATTTTACTTGCATCTGAGCATCGGCTTGGCCGAATTCTGGATTTTCAGAATCGCGTCCTTCGTGTTATCCTTGTGTATTCGGTGGCGCTGAGCTGCCGTTCCTTTTTTCACTCGCCGTGTTTTATACGGTTATGGCTCTTGGTCGCCTGCAAATTCGGGAAAAGGGCCTGTGGTAACACTGGAGTCTGCTGAAATGGCAAAAGATTGAATCCTACGAATGGAAAGGCGAATCTGACTGCATCTTGATGATCCAGGCAAAGACGATTTTTCCTTTTTTGGGGCGAGGAGCGCTGCCGATTCCGATTGAGCAGAAGGCGACCGTTGAAAAGCTGCTGCAAGCGCACGTGGGACCGGATGAGAGACCATTGTCTCAATAGTGATGCTTCCTGCCGTTTTTCCGTGTTTCTGCGGCGAGCGGGCTAATCTTTTTGCTTTTTGAGCCATAGGAAAAATGCAGGTGATCACACTCTCCCGTATTTTTATTTCATGGTGACGCTATAAAAATGGCTACGGGTGCCACGGTCAAGACCCGTAGGGCTTGCCCCTGTGGCAGGCATGGGAAACGAGGAAAAGCACCCGGTCTTGTTGTCAGACATATTCTCTCACGGGCAAAGGCTACCGCCCCGTGTCCGTGGCACCCACAGCGGTTCGTGAATAGGTATAAATTTGCCCTGTTCGTATGATTCAGTGCCTCTTAGCGCCGTGTGTTTTATGGGGCTTGACTATAGTCGGTCGGCGAGGCAGCATCTTAGTATGACCACATTCCTTCGCGGCGCAATACCCGCCACGGCCTTGAACGTGCTACACTAGCGCCCAACCATCAAGACCGCTCATGAAGGAGTATGCCCGTGGAAATCGGCAAGAAATCCCATCGCTATCACGTGGTGGATCAATGGGGGACCTTTCCTACCAACCTCAAGATTGGCACCACCCATGCCATCGTGGAAGATAAGGCGGGGCAGATATACATCCACCATACCGGCCCTGAGTGCATTGTAATCTGCGACCCGGATGGCAACCTTTTGTCCAGTTGGGAGGCACCCTACCACGCGGGTGCCCATGGGATGATCCTGAACGAGGAGAATGGCCAGGACTTCCTTTATCTGGCCACTACCTCGGCGGGTCTCGTCGTGAAGACGACCCTCGATGGCGAGGAGGTGCTCCGCATCACAACGCCGCCGCGCAGTGATATTTATGACGATGACCGGCTTTTTGTGCCTACGGAAACGGCTGTTGCTTCGAATGGTGACATCTACATCGCCGATGGATATGGTGAAAGCTGGATTCACCGCTACAGTGCGGCGGGGGAGTACATCGATTCCTTTGGCGGGCCGGGTAGCGCTGCGGGCCAATTACAGTGCCCCCACGGCTTTAAGATTGACACGCGAAGCGGGGAGGAACGGCTCTTGGTTGCGGACCGAGCCAATGTGCGCCTTCAGTACTTTGCGCTGGATGGCACGTACATTTCATCCGTAGCGAAAGGATTGCGGTTCCCCTGCACGGTCAACCCCTGGGGCGATGAACTCTACGTCCCGGACCTCCATTCCCGCATCAGCATTTTCGATAAAAAGGACAAACTAATTGCCCATCTGGGGGATCGTCCTGATTGCTGGGAAAAGGAAGACTGGCCGAATTTGCCGAAATCGGACTGGGTGGAAGGCGCCTTTTCGTCGCCCCATGATCTCCATGTGGACGCTAAGGGGAACATTTACGTCGCCGAGTGGCTGTCCAACGAAACCGGCAAGATTACCAAGCTTATTCGGCTTTAGAACCCAAGAATCAGGATTATTCATACGATAAAATGGGGTGATACACGAAGGCCCCACGAGGAGCACCTACTTCCATGGCAACCCTGAGTCCGCTACACGTAAGTAATCTTCGTTGTGAGTACAAGGCCAGCCCGCTGGGTATCGATGTGCGACACCCTCGGCTTACCTGGACCCTCGCATCCGACGCGCACGGCCAAGTGCAGTCTGCCTACCAGATTCTGGTGGCCAGCACGAAGGCCCTGCTGGATGCCGACCAGGGTGACCGTTGGGATTCGGGGCGGGTGGCCTCCAGCGAAACCGCCTTCATTGCCTATGGCGGTCCGCCGCTGAATTCGCGGGACCGTTGCTACTGGAAGGTGCGCGTGTGGGACGGCAATGACCAAGCCTCAGCGTGGAGCGACCAATCCCGCTGGACCATGGGGCTTTTGGACACCGCCGACTGGTCGGCGGACTGGATAGGGTACGATGAAAAAGCGGGGGAGGAAGCCGCTGACACGCCCGCCCTCGATATGGGTAAGGCCCAGTGGATTTGGTATCCCGACGGCAACCCAGCCGCCTCGGCACCGGTGGGTGAGGTTGCTTTCCGCACGGTTATTCCGGTGGGAAGCGGTCGTTCCATCAAAGAAGCGGCCCTCTATCTGTCGGCAGACAATTCGGCCCGTCCCTATCTCAATGGCGTTGAACTGGGCGGAATCTCGTCAAGTTTTTCACAAGTAACACGGATAGACCTTCTTTCCGTCTTGAAACCGGGAGATAACGTACTTGCTATCCTGGGGGACAACAAGGGCGATGCCCCCAATCCGGCGGGCCTCATTGCGCGGGTCGTAGTGGAGTATGTCGATGGCACCGATACCATTGTGGAAAGCGGCGCAATATGGAAAACGCTCCGCGATGACCGTCCCGAAAACTGGGCCACGGCTGACTTCGACGGCAACGATTGGGTCGGTGCCCATGAGATTGGCCCTGCGGGCACATCGCCCTGGCCCGAACCTAAGTTCCCCAAGCCCAACTACCTGCCGCCGCCGCCGCAACTTCGGACGACCTTCACGGCGAAGAATACTATGGTGCGTGCAACGCTTTATGCGTCTGCTTTTGGGATCTACGATGCCTTCATCAATGGGCAGCGCGTGGGCGACTTTGTCTTTGCACCCGGTTTTACCGATTACCGCAAGCGGGTCTACTATCAGACTTACGACGTGACCTCGCTCGTGGATGCGGGTTCCGAAAACGTTGTTGCTACGTTGCTCGGTGATGGCTGGTACGCGGGCTATCTTGGTTTCCTGCCCCAGCTTCCCGTAGAGAGTGCCCGCGACCACTATGGCGCGGCACCCCGGTTTCGCGGCCAGTTGGAAATTGAATATGCCGACGGCAGCGTGGAAACCATCGCCACAGATACCCGCTGGAAGGCGGCCTATGGTCATATCCGCGAAGCCGACATGCTTATGGGGGAAATCCACGATTATCGTCTCGCCCAGACCGGGTGGATGGAATCCGGCTTCGACGATAGTACCTGGAAGGAAGTTGCCGCCAGTTGCCCCCACGATGTGCCGGTCCAGGCCCATCCCGGCACCCCGGTAACCCAACACGAACACATCCCCGCCATCTCGGTGAAGGAAGCAGGACCGGGAACCTTTATTTATGACCTGGGCCAGAATCTCGCGGGCTGGGTGAAGATCCGTCTTTCGGGCCGGGCGGGCCAGACCATTCAGGTGCGCCACGGCGAACGCCTCGATGCCGATGGCTCGCTCTACACGATCAATTTGCGCAAGGCCCGCTGTATCGACACCTACACCTTGGCCGAGGACGGTCCGATTACACTCGAACCCCATTTTACCTTTCACGGCTTTCAGTATGTCGAGATTTCCGGTCTGCCGGAGGCTCTGCCCCTCGACGGGGTGACCGGGGTCGTGCTGCAATCGGTCATAGAGCCTTCGGGCCATTTTGAATGCTCCGAGCCCTTGCTCAACCAGCTCTTTCACAATATCGTCTGGGGCCAAAAGGGAAACTACCTTGACATCCCCACGGATTGTCCCCAGCGCGACGAACGGATGGGCTGGACGGGTGATGCCCAGTTTTTCATGCCCACGGCGCTCTTCAACATGGACTGCGGGGCCTTCTTTACCAAGTGGCTCGTCGATCTGGTTCAGGACTCTCAGTTGGAGGATGGTTCCTTTGCCGATGTAGCTCCCCATGTCGCGCTCGGTGGCGGTTCGGTGGCCTGGGGCGATGCGGCCATGATCTGCACCTATCAGCTTTACCGCTACTATGGCGATACCGCCATCATTCGCACCCATTTCAGCAATCTTGTTCGGGGCATGGACTTTCTGGAATCCACCAGCGAAAAGGGTATCCGTTCCAAGATGGGCTACGGCGACTGGCTCAACAAGGGCGGCGGTGCCAAGGACGAGGTCATCTGCACGGCTTACTTCGCCTACCTTGCCGAACTCATGGCGACCATGGCGACTGCAATTGGCGATACCAAGAAGGCCGCCCACTACGACAGTCTCAAGAATACGGTTAAGGCCGCTTTTATCGATGCGTTTTTTGCGGACGATGGAACCCTGCTGGAGAGCAGCCAGACCGGTTACGCCCTCGCCTATACCATGGACCTTATACTGGAGCCGCTGAAGGAGAAGGTTGCCCCGAAATTCGCCGCTGAAATTGCCCGCTTTGATAATCATCTCGCCACCGGCTTCATTGGCACGCCGCGCCTTTTGCCGGGCCTGAGCAAGGCGGGCCAACTGGGCCTGGCCTACACGCTTCTGATGAACACCGATTACCCCTCCTGGCTCTTTCAGGTAACCCAGGGTGCCACCACCATGTGGGAGCGCTGGGACGGCTGGACGCCTGAAAATGGCTTCCAGGATCCTGGCATGAACTCTTTCAACCACTATGCCTTCGGCGCGGTGGGTGAATGGCTCTACAGCACCATCGGCGGCATTCAACCGGTGGAGCCGGGTTTCAAAGTCTTCTATGTGGCACCCCAGCCTGGCGGTGGGCTGACCCACGCGAAGACCCACTACCGTTCCATTCGAGGTTTGATTCGTTCCGAATGGAAGGTCGCGGGCAAGGGCTTTTCGCTGGAGGTGGAGATCCCCGTGAATACCGTGGGCATTGTGCGTTTGCCCGACGGATTTGTCGCCGCACCGAAGGTGGACGGGCAGGATGCCGAGGCCCACCCCCAGGTACAGTTGGCCGGCGATACGGATGCGGGATACGCGATTCAGTTGGGTTCCGGGACGTACCAAATCACGAGCATGGGTTGAAGAACGCACGACACCGCTGACTTGGAAGCGCCAGGCCAGCGGAGAAAGAAGAGACACGTGAAAATCACCCAAAGGACTCTTGCCCTCGTAGCCTGTCTGTTCGGCCTTTTAACAATAAGCGTTGGGCTTAGTGTTCTCCGGGGCGCGGATCCGGGCTACATCGTGTATAGGCCGCTGCTGGCCTACAATACCGCGATGGGGATGGCCTATGTGGCGGCGGGTGTCGTCGCATGGCGCAGCATTGATCGCGGCAAGTATGCGGCGGGCACGATCTTTGTGCTCAATTTCCTCGTGCTGGGAGGAGTCGGCTACCTCTACGCGACAGGGGGCGCGGTTGCCATTGACAGCCTACGCGCAATGATCCTGCGAACGGTTATATGGCTCGTCCTGTTGATTGGATTGGCGTGGGTGAGTCACAGGAATCGCAGCGTTGCTCCCGAGCACACCGCGTAACGGAAATTAGTCCCGTAGGGACGCCATATCGTAGCCCAGGCGTGAGCGAAGCGAACCCTGGGATCACGGCGCGCATAAACTATGAACCCTGAAGGGGTGGCATAGATTCGCATTGTTGCAACACGGGGTCAAGCGGTGTAGAGTGACCGAACAACGTAACGGTAGCGAATCAAAAAGGAAGGCATCGTGTCACAAACCCACTGCAACCTGATCTACCATCTGGTATTTTCCACCAAGGAACGCCGACCCTACCTCACGCCCGATGTCAGCAAGGATGTACACCGCTATCTCGCGGGTGTTGTAAAGGGCCTCGATGGCATTCCCTTAATTGTCAACGGCATGGAAGACCATGTCCATCTGTTGGTGAAGCTTAACCAAAACCACAAGATCAAAGATGTCCTGCGTGAGATCAAGGCCAACACCTCGGGATGGATTCACCGAGAGTTTCCAACAATCGGCGATTTCGCGTGGCAGGCGGGGTATGGCGCGTTTACCGTCAGTGCCAGCCAGAAGGACACGGTGCAAGCCTACGTCGAAAACCAGGAAGCGCATCACCACGTTCGTAGCTTCAAGGAGGAATGCCTCGCCCTCCTGAAGGCCCACGATATCGAATATGATGAGCGATACATTTGGGATTGACGGGGCGGAAAACCTATGCCACCCCTGCGGGGTTCGTGGTTGGTTTTGATATCGTGATCCCAGGGTTCGCTGCGCTCACGCCTGGGCTACGATATGTCGTCCCTTCGGGACTAGAACGAAAATAGCTCGGACATCCAGCTACGCCAATTTTTTCTCTTCGCGCTATTCCTTACACCACCTTCGACAGCTTGTATGCCAAGGCCTATTGCTGATTGCGGTTATTCACTGACACGAAATTTATACAGAGGGATCAGTCCCCTTGGTAGGTGGCGGTCAGCGGCGGTGCTTTGAGAACGGTTGTGCCATGAACGACTTTTGGGGGCGCTCTGTATTGAATTCAGTCCCGCAGGGACGACATATCGTAGCCCAGGGTGGAGTGAGGTACGAGCGGAACCCTGGGATCACGCGTCACCACCCGGCCCAGAACCCCGAAGGGGTGGCATAGATTTGAGGTGTTGCGCCACGGACTCAGAACGAAGTAGAGTGGCTCTACCGCATGTAACTCAAAACTACGGTCGTTAGAGAAGAGGAGGCCACAATGGAATTCTGGTTAACGCTACTCTCGTCGGGTGCATTCAGCACTACGTTGGCCGCGATTTTGATCTATCTTTCCAAGTCAGTCATCGGAGTTCGAATAGAACAGTCAATCCGGCATGAATATGACGTGAAATTGGCCGAATTCAAGGCCAATGCGGAACACAGAAACCAGCTCGCAATCGAACGTCTTCGTTCAGACTTTGTTGCTCTTCAGTCAACACAAACTACTGCTTTCAAGGCGCTATCAGAGGGGCAACGGATTTCGCACTCCCGCACACTAGATGCTATTTCGGCGTTGTGGTCGGAAATTGTCGCGCTGAAAACCAATATTCCGGCCGTGTATGTGAACATGGACATCCTGTTAGAAAACGAGTATTCAATGCTGTTAGAACGAGATGAGCAGCGTGAATTGGTCAGTGAGACTGTTCGGCTATTCTTTGTAAATGACGTCAACGAAGTTGCTGTTCAAAATGCTCGCTTATTCGCTGGAGAGGAATTGTACGCCGTATTCTTTTCGTATCGTCAGATACTTGGCCGCATTCTGATTCAACTTAAAAATGGACTCGAACAAGGCAGCCTCGAATGTTGGTATGAAGAGAGGGGGATGAAATCGATCATGGACGTAACCTTCTCAGAGGACGAGCTTTCTTTGATCAGGCGAAATAAACTCAATACGCTAAATATTGCACTGTCAATGCTCGAGAAGCGATTCTTGACCAGTGCGGCCAACGTCCACTCGGGCAGGAACGCGGCGCTGGATACAGTTAATTCTGCAGATGAGATCATGCGGATCGGCAGGGCCTTGGAAGTCGAAAATGCACGCTCCTCTGGTTCTTCACGGTCAGAGTAAACGAACGTTTTCCTCTAGCGAGACCATTTTTCCTGCGACTATTTACGCCAACATCGTCTGCCCGCCGGTTACGGGTAATGCCTGGCCGGTTTCATATTGCTGCTGGGTGAGATAGACAATTGCACGCAACACGTCCGGCCCGGTGCAGCCTCGGCCCATGGGGACCTTTGCTTCGTAGAAATGCTTCACGTCTTCCAAGGTTTTCGCGCCGGGCACTTTCCCTGACTTGAGATACTGCACAAAGAGTCCCGTCTCTGGGTCGGACCAGAGGGGTCCG
The DNA here is from genome assembly GCA_024280935.1 of Candidatus Hydrogenedentota bacterium. GTDB lineage: Bacteria > Hydrogenedentota > Hydrogenedentia > Hydrogenedentales > JAEUWI01 > JAEUWI01. Next base: position 399 of record JAJRPE010000495.1, on the reverse strand, counting down.
TCGAAGAAGTTGCCGGGGCACACGCTGTTGACCTTGATGCCGTCTTCCACGAGTTCCAGTGCAAAAGACTGGGTGAGGCCAATGCCGCCGAATTTACTGCCCGCGTAGGCCCCGTTCTTGTTGGAACCCACGAGGCCGGATTTGGAGTTTATCTGGACGATGTCGCTCCAGTACGTCGGCTTGGCGCGGTGTTGGCGGGCCATGATGGGGGCCGTGTTCTGCACACAGAGGAAGTAGCCTTTGTAGTTGACGTTGGTCACGAAGTCGAAATCGGCTTCGGGCAGGGTTTTGACGCTACCGGCTTTCAACACACCCGCGTTGGGCACAAAGAGGTCCAAGCCGCCGTATTGGCGCACCACCGCGTGCAGGGCGTCGGCGAGGCTGGCGGTGTCGGTCACG
>JAJRPE010000494.1 GCA_024280935.1 Candidatus Hydrogenedentota bacterium | reverse complement strand
CCTGTTTGCGTAATGTTTTGAGTTTGGCAAGCGTTCTTTTATTTCCCTTGGCGAAGGTGGCTGGGCGCATGAGTATTTCTCCGATCCACAATGTCGATTTATTTATGCGCGTCAGTGTACACGAAAGAAGGGTCGCCGGCAAGCGCGAAAGGCGACCCTTCTTTCAAAATGCCTGAGAATTAGATCTCGATCTACGCCCTGGCACCAAGGGGATTCCGAGGTTATGTCGATTTATTTATGCGCGTCTATATAGCACGTTAATTATCAAAAGCGCTCTATAGCGTTCTGTTGCCCGAATCCAAGGCGACTACACATACCAATGGTGGGCTTTATGTCCGACGCGCCCTTTGTGTCGGGCTGGAAAGCCCAACCCCCTTTACCGTGAACGCTTACCAATTCTCTTCGTACCTTCGTGGTAAAAATGTTACTTGTGGGTGAAGCCCACGTTGGTAACATCATCCGTGTGGTCGTTTTCTGTGGACGTTAAACCCAAGAACCCCTCCATTTCAGCATGCCCCCCTTTCATGCCGTCGGCGATGAGCGAACGAATCGTCCAATGGGAAGCATCAGCGTTGACTTGGATAAGGCGCGGAAGGAGGCGTCCCAAATCATTTGTCATATTTACGAGGCGCTCCGCCTTCTCACGGAACACAACAAGGTTTTCGTCGGACTGAAGGCGTCCTTGCCACAGCGCTTCATATAGCAGCTCTCCCGCCGTGGCCAATCTGTCGGCATCGGTGCCGTCCACCCATTGATTCAACGTGACATCGTGCAGGGTGCCCCCGGTGGCCCATGCGGGCACCCGATCATTCGACGTATCAATCACGGGCGTACAGCCAAATATGCAATAGCACAAGGCACCGATAACAATCGTTCTTGTCATCATGACTTACTCATCCCGCACGGTAATGGCGATTTCACCGAGCGCCGAAAAATCAGCGTGATAGGTGCCCGGCTCCAGGCGGACGATTTTTCCGAGGGCTCCGTTGGATATGACGTGCCCCTCCGCAATCGTGTAGCCCTGCGCGACGAGCGTGTTGACCGACTTGAGCAGGGTGGCCCACTGGCCGCCCGCTGCCTGGCTGCCTTCGGCGGTGTTGATGGTCGTTCCATTGTGGGTGAGCGTGATCTGGACATCGTCCACCGCGACCGTATCGGGTTCGTGAAGCTCCCCCAGCGCAACCGCTTTGGCATTGATGTTCCAGGCCAGCAAATCGGCGCTGCTGGTCGGACCCTTGTTCTCGGTCGCACCGCCGGGAATTTCCAGAATCGCGACAACGTGGGACACGTGCCCTTTCAAGGCAGCCACGTCGGGCACGGCCTCCGTGATAGCCGTCCCAAAGCGAAAGCCTATCTCCGTTTCCAAATGACGTACCGGGTCCTCCGCCAGATTGATGACAATGCCGTCCCGCGCATGGAGGATGCCGGACTTGGGAAGCACCCCAACCAGCGGCCCATCAAGCTTCATTCCCGATTGTGCCGCCGCACTGACAAGGGCCGACTTGTAGCCCCCGATAGCGTCGGACGCCATAATCTTCTGGACCAAGACCGCCTGCACGCCATAGCCGTCCGCCAAGGTGGCATCGGGTCGGACGGCGCTTAACTGGGGCATGGGCGCGCCGGATTGCCGCGCTTCGTAGACACGGCTGGCGAACGCCTCGTGCCACGCCGGTGACTCGGCGAGGCAAGCCCACTGCACCAAGGTGCAGCCAATAGTGGCCGCGAGTAAACAGCGAAAATGAAGCATGGCAGTAAATTCCTCTTGAAGAGTAGCGACCAATGGCGGTTCCGATGGTGTACTGTAGCCGACCTGCCGAGGCGGCGGCAAGGGAGCTGGGCTACAGGCTTCCTGATCCCGTCAGGGGTTTGGGGCCATTTTCAGGAAATGGACTTGGCACGTTTTTGTTTGGGTAAGGTTTTTCACGTCACTGCGTGGCCATCATAGATGAGATGCCGTGCAGAACGAAAAAGCGAACAAATGACCTCAATAAAACCCAAGCTCCCCTCATTATGAAACAACGCTATGGGTGCCACGGGTAGGCCTGTCAGGGCTTTACCCGTGAAGTACCTGCCGACAAAGAGGGAAGTATCCAGTTTCATGAGACCTCGGGCTTTACACGGGTAAACCCTTCGGGCCTACCCGTGGCACCCGACGTGGGCCTTCACAAGAAAGTTCCAAACCCGATTCCACCGGGGTCAGGAGTCTGGGGCTACAGGAGTTATCTTGGCGACCCACTACCTCCTACGCCAAAAATACCCCCCGGCTTGTCGGTGTGAAATCGGGAAACACGAAGGCCGGGGCCGCGTTGCCGAGCCGTTGCGTTACGATTTCGTAAAGCACATCGCGATAATCTATCGTAATGGCGAGGTCCTGGCCCTGGAAGCGCTGCTCCACCGCCAGGCCCGGCCATTCGCTCAATACACGCCCGCCGTCTACCGCCGCACCCATGACGAACATCACGTTTCCGTGCCCATGGTCCGTGCCCAGGCTGCCGTTCTCCGCGACGACCCGGCCAAATTCGGACATGGCCACCACGGTTACGTTGCGGTCATTCGTCGCGATAATGTCCGCATGGAAGGCCGCCAGGCTCTGTGCGAGGTCTTCCATAAGTCCTGCCATATTTCCGTACAGCGGCCCTTGTTCGTTGTGGGTATCCCAACCGCCCCGGTCAATGGCGATGGCCTCCACACCCACATCCCCCCGAATAAGCGCGGCGGTAGCGCGGAAAGCCTGGCCCAATTCGCTCTCGGGATAGACAGCATCATTGTTCGGCGCGTAATTCGGCAGGTTCAAACTCTCCAGCAGGGCGACCGTCTCCTGTGTGGCCTGTGCCGCCGCTGGCAGGGGCGCATCGGTGGCGTTGTACATGCGAACGAGGGTCTCTAAACGTTCCCCGGCGCTTCCTTCATCGCCCACCAGCCGAAAGTCATTCGGATCGGGGATAGGCAGGGTGCGGGGTCCGCCCGCGAGGGTACGTTGGAGGCCGGGCGCGATTCCAACGGCACGCAATACAGCCTCGCTATCCAGCGCTTCCGTGTTCAGAAGATGGCGGCCAAGCCAGCCCGTAACCAGATTCGGATCACGGGCCTTTCCCACTTCCACAAAGTGCATGGCATCGAAATGGGACCGTGTTCCCACCGTCAGGCCGCTCGCGTGAATAGGAAGCAAGTTTCCTGCGTCATAGGCCGCCAACAAGGGGGCCATGGCCGGGGCGAATCCGAAGAAGCCATCCAGATCCAGGGCGCTGTTCGCACCGCTGTCCGGCGGCGCAATACTCAGCGTGGGACGGGCCTCGTAGTAGGCGCTTTCGCCATGGGGCGGGACGATGCTGAGTCCGTCGCAACCGCCCCGAAGAAAGAGGGACACGATAATGTCGCGGTCACTGTTCGCCGACTGGGCGTAAGCCACGCGGGGCAGCCATCCGGGGCCTGCAAGGGCGGCGGCAAGGGCGGCGGCAAGCGAGGCCCCCATAAACTGGCGACGGCTCAGCGTGTTGTATTCACGACAGCCGCAGTTTCTTGTCTTAGCCATAATCGTACCTCTCCCTGTAAAGGCCAACGCAGAATCTCTGCCTACAGCCTAATATTCACCAAACAGAACCAGCGAGGGTGCCACCCTCACGCGGAGGAGCGAAGCGGGGGAGCTTGCGGGTGCAAACTATCGGAACAGATTTAATTTATAAGTTAAACCACCGGCTCTGCCGGTGAGAATTCATCAGGCTCTGCCGTTCCCGCGTTGTTTTCTGAATTCCTATATTGGGCGGTGTGCGCCATGTTGTTTGTCCCGTAGGGACGACATATCGTAGCCCAGGCGTGAGCGAAGCGAACCCTGGGATAGCTCGAACGTAAGCGATGTCCAACCCCGAAGGGGTGGCATAGAGGCGTTGGGAATATACTCGGTTTTTTCTATGCCACCCCTTCGGGACTAGCTGTTTTGGCTTCGTGCTTGAGTTTGACGAATCGGCCCCTTTCGGGAGCCATCCTCAATCGACCTGTTCTGTGGGCGGTTACTGACTCTGAAAAGAAGACTACATGGGTTACCGACGTGCGTTTCCACAAACCCACACCCGCAAACTCAGCCGGGAACCGTCTTCGTGTGAGGGTGGCACCCTTAACGCTTCCTTTGCAGACGCTACGCACCTAATACCATTGAAAATCAGCCGAAGCAATCGCCATGGACAACGCCTCTACACGCCGGAATATATTCTCTGGGGCCGAGGCCAGAAAAGCGGCCAGCGCTTCGCGGTGTTCTGCGGGACGTTGGTGGTGAAAAATACGGGCTTCGATTTCATCCAGAAAGTCTTCATCCGTCTCCGCCGCCAGATAGGGCTGGAGTTCCAGCTCCACATCACCCTGCTGATAGAGCAGCCAGACCCCATAGGTCCAGCGGGGCATGAGATAGTTGCCCCAATACTCCAACGAATCGGGATAGCCATTGGGTGGTGCCCAGTGAAAGGGCAGGTGCTCCATCAAGCGGAGCAGTTCTCCGAAAACCTCAAAGCCCTTGAGTTCCGAGGGAATGGCCCGCAACGACGAGAGGGCGTAGTGGTAAGGTCGCTTCATCCTGGGTGCGGCCTGCATGAGCCAGCCTTCACGGAGCACAACCCGCAACATGCTCTTGATATCCCCATCCGTGTCGAGGTAGGCCGCCGCGATTTCCTCCACCAACGCGTCGGGCGGCTCATAACCCCAAAAACGAAGCGCCAGTTTACGACCAATGAAAGCAGCGGTACGTTGGGCGATCTCAGGGTCCGTCGAAAGAAGTTGAAGCAGTTCTTCGCCCTCTTCAATGCCCCGCCCCGCTGCAAAACGGCGGCCAAGAACGCTTTTCTCTCCCCAGTCATGAATCTCGGGATAGTACAGGAATCGTCCAAAATCGGCAGAATCCAAATCCAGGTTAATGGACCAACCCGTCAAGACACGGGCCACCTCTTTCACATCCTGTTGACTGAACTGATCCACCCCCACCGTGTGTAACTCCATAAGCTCCCGTGCGTAGTTTTCATTCGGTGCGCCAACCACGCTCGATGCATTGTCGAGGTAGACCAACATGGACGGACTGCGTGCGCTCCCACGGAGGATTTCAGGAAAGGAACTAAGGGCAAAGGGACGAATTGCCTCAGCGTCGTCCAGCGGCTTCAAGATGAGCTGGGCCTCCGACTGGAGGTAGATGTTGAAATGGTCCGACCAGAATTCCACCATGCGCTCATAAAGCTGGCGCTTGCTGTAGACACCACGCAGTACGGTGGCAATGAGAAACTCCTGGGCGGACGAAAAGTCGTTCCGTTCCGCCGCATCCAGGCGCTCCCGAGGGGTATCGTTTAATGTGCGAAGCGAAGCAAGTCGGGCCTCCAACGCACTGTCGTCGATGGTATCGTGATCAAGTTGGTATTCCAAGTAGCCGTCGTACCCCAAATCCAAGGCCCGTTGCGCTTCTTCCTGGTTGATTCCAAAGGTCGTCCGGGCCACCAGCCGCCGGAGGTTTTCAGGCAAGGCCGGTGGACGTGAGGTCTCCGGGTCGGGATCGGGATTGGGCTCGATGGGACACCCGGCCAAAAGGCCGGAAAAAGTCGCTCCGGCTGTGGGCAAGGAAAACCCACCGAAGATTCTACGAATCTCCTGGATATCAACGGCCCCGAGGTCGCCGGCCAAGTCAGACGAATCCCCTGGCGGTGCAGCCCCGTCTTCTTTCCGCACGACATCGTGTGACATAGTGCCTCGGTATACAGTATCCATGGAAGACGCTCACAGCTTCGGCCACACGAAACGCGCAATACGCTGCCGTACCCGTTCCATCTGACGGTGTACACGCTCCAGGGCGTGTATCAGGAATACACCTCGGACACAAGAAAGGTTACATGCCCGCGAGAAACCATGGTGGCAGGGTCGGAGCAAGAGGACATCGATCGGGGCTTTGCTATTTCGCCGTCTTCTCGTCCAGCAGCCGGTGGTAGCCTTCCATGTCTTCCAGGCGCAGCAGGATCAGGCTATCGAAGCCAAGGGTACGCATACCGGCGGTTTGTCTCCGACTGT
>JAJRPE010000493.1 GCA_024280935.1 Candidatus Hydrogenedentota bacterium | reverse complement strand
CCCAGGAGTTGGGCGGTGTCGGTGGCTTCGAGCGCATTGGGGGGCATACCGTATTCGAGGGGATTGAAGTCGATGGGTTCGAGGAAGCCGCCCCGTTTGCCATAGGTGAAGTCGGGACGCTTCGGGTCGGCATCGTAATAGTCTTCGGGACGCCAGTGGGATTCCGGGGTCTCGATGATGGCGTCGATGCCATGCTTGATGTTCGCCCAGTAGGCCCCCAGGTGATTGGCCTTGGGGAAGAGGCAGCCCATGCCCACGATGGCAATGTCAGCAGGACCGTTCATTGAATTAGCGCCTTATTCGGGAGGAAGGCCAACAAAAAACAAGAAAGTGTCACGTCATTCCCACGCACGTGGGAATCCAGAACGCGGCAGGGGCACATCGAAGCACCACTGGATCCCCGCGTTCGCGGGGATGACATTCCTGAGTTATGGGTGAATATAAAGTTACGTGAACTCACCGGATGTATTCCTCCAATTGGGAGCGTTCCAAGGGCGCATACTGGCGGCATGATGCTGGGAGCGTCACCCCCTGATTCGACAGGGAGGCGCACCGTGTTACTACCGCCGCGCCATGCAGAATATTCAATACCACCGTGGCGACTTCCCGTCGCTCCGGGGCTTCGAGGAAGGTGCCACGCACCCACTCGTTAAACGCGCCCATAGCCGGGCCGCACCAGATTTGAAAGTCAATTTTACGCGCCGCGTCCCCGCGATTGGCCCAGAGCGATGCCTGACCGAGATAGGAGCGGAAAATGAGGGCCATTTTGTGCTTGGGGTCTTTTTCCGCCCGAATAAGTTGCTTTGGGTCCCTTTTTTGGAAAAAAGTCTTCGTTTCTTCCCATATTTGGGTCAAGGGCGCCCGGAAAAGCTGTTTTTCCAATTTGGCCCGTTCGTCGGCGGGAATGTCATCAATGCTGCTGCACTGGCGGTAGAGTTCAAAGAGCCGCGCACCGCGCATGCTGAACATAGTCCCCCGCTTGAGCACCTGCACTTCCACGCCCATTTCAAACATGTCCGCTGCCGGGGCCATCGCGGTATCGGCCTGGCACGCTTCGGCCAGCATCTGGCGCACGATATCGGAAGAGCCACTTTCTACACAGGCTTGATTCACCGAGCCGGTCACGATGTAGGCCGCCCCCATGGCATAGGCCGCCGCCGCCGCCGCCGGGGTGGAGACGCCACCCGCCAAGCCAACGCGGGGTGCGGTGGGGTACTTGTGCTGGACCTGAATCCGGTCCCGCAGGGCAATGATGGTGGGGAGCAAGGCGATGGCGGGACGGTTGTCCGTATGACCGCCCGAGTCCGCTTCCGCCGTAATGTCGTCCGCCATGGGGATGCGTGCGGCCAGTTTGACCTGGGCTGCGGTGATTTCGCCACTGGCCACCAGGGGGTCGAGAAAGCGGGCGGGCGGGGGCAAAAGGAATTTTTCCGCCACTTCCACCCGGGAAATCTTGGCAATGATGCGATTGGGGACGACCACCTTGCCATCGGCATCCTCATGGATGCCTTGAACCCGATACTTCACCACAGCGGGGGTCAGGTCAAGGTAGGCGGAGGCCTCCACCAAGTGAACACCCTTTGCGATAAGCAAGTCCGCCACAGCCATTTCGAGGGCCTGTTCGTTGGGACTGTGAATGAGGTTTACGCCAAAGGGCTGGTCGCCAAGGCTTGCCTGGAGGCGGTCGATGGCGGCTTCGACCTCTTCGAGGGGCAGGCCCGCCGCGCCGAAGATGCCCAGGAGGCTTTCCTTCGCGAGGGCTTCCACCAGGTCTTCCGAGGCGATGCCATTGGCCATGGCCCCACCGTAACAGGCGAATTTTACCCCATGGTCGCGGCAGAAGGTCGGGTCGCCCAACTGGGCCGCATGACAGGGCAGACCCATGGCCACCACGGGAAATCCTGAGCCGTTACAATCGCCAATGCCCGGCAAAACCTCGGTCGCAACCGGAGTTTCGTCGCCATCCAGACAGACACAATAGGGCCGCGTCGTGGCATGGAGCAGGTCCACGAAGGCCTTATCCGACAAGGGGATAGCGCAGCAATCCGTAGGCACATGGCCCCACCGGGGCGCATTGGCCCGCGATGGCGTGGTCTTTCCCATGTCTGGCGATAACGTAGGCATACCCAAATTCCGTGTTACTGTACTTCGATTTGCAATCGATAACCTGTTGTCAATATTGTGCTTAGGAAGCGGTGCGGCCATCGCGCACGGCCCCGCCTCGCATGCCGCAAAGAGCACATCGAAAAAAGACACACGCCACCATCTAAAAGGCAGGTATCATAGCATTATTCGGTCAAATAACACCACTTGGCAACGAATGAAGAAACTCATCGGTTGAGCAGTCGACCCTGATGATGCTACAGTTTTTCTCTTTGCCCCTGTATTTATCCGTGGTGAATATTTCGGTGGCCGCCAAAGGCTGCTTCAAGCTACATTCGCAGCTCAATTACCCATTCAAAACCCATCGTTAATACGTTGCGGTATTAAGGCCCATAAATGTCCAACCCACTTTTCCCCTTCAAGAACCAACACATCAATCGCGACGGCCTCAAATACTCCTATGTCGATGAAGGCCAGGGCGACCCCGTGGTGATGGTCCATGGCAACCCGTCGTGGTCCTTTTACTACCGCAACCTCATCACGGCACTCAAAGACGACTATCGCTGCATCGCCCCAGACCACATCGGCTGCGGACTCTCCGACAAACCGGGTGACGACCAGTATGAGTACACCCTCGAACGGCGCGTGGACGACTTGGAAGCCCTCCTCGACCATCTGGATCTCACAGAGAACATCACCCTCGTCCTCCACGACTGGGGCGGGATGATTGGCATGGCCTGGGCCACGCGCCACCCCGAACGGGTCAAGCGCCTCGTCATCCTGAACACGTCCGCCTTCCACCTGCCGGAGACCAAGCGCTTCCCCCTGGGCCTGTGGATTTGCCGCAACACGTGGCTGGGCACCTTCCTCATCCGGGGCTGCAACGCCTTCGCACGGGGCGCGGCCAAAGTCGGCTGCAAGCGCAACCCTATGTCCAAAGAATTACGCGACGCCTACTGCGCACCCTACAACTCGTGGGAAAACCGAATCGCGACGCTTCGCTTTGTGCAGGACATCCCCCTGCGTGAAGGCGACCGGGCCTACCCGATTGTCACCGAGGTCCAAGAGAAGGCCAAGCAGTTTCAGGACCGGCCCATGCTCATCTGCTGGGGCCTGAAAGACTTCGTCTTCGACAAGCACTTCTTGACGTTATGGACCGACCAATTCCCCCAGGCCGAAGTGCATCGCTTTGGCGACTGCGGCCATTATATCCTCGAAGACGCGCCGGAGGAGGTCATTGGGCATATTAGGAGTTTTCTGGGCAGATAGGGGACTGCCTCGCCCAAGCGACCGGTGTACGGTTGCGCAAACCGGCGTAACGAGCAGATATGACACGGTACGAAAAGGAAACTAGAACAGGCGGGGCTGTCCCCAGAACTAGGATTTTCTCCGTTATTTTGGGGACAGCCCCGCCTGTCAACGGGCCATTTCGCAAACGGACGAATTCGGTTGGCCACAACGTTCAGTCCACTACACGACGGGCGCTTGGGCGAGGCAGTCCCCGCCCTGTCGAATAGTCTCCCCCGTTTCGGGGTATAATAACCAATCAACTTGGCGAACTATGGGGCAACCAATGAGGAAAAAGCCATGACCACCGACACCTCCAGCCAAACCGGCAACATTGCCGCCCATCTGCCGCGTATGGCGGCCTTGAATCCCGACAATCTTGCCGTATCTGTCCAACTCCCCGGCGGAAGCACGGGGAGCCATGAATACACCACCTATACCCTCAAGGAACTCGACGACGCGAGTGATCGCATTGCCCATGGTCTGGACCGCATTGGCATCTCTCGCGGCGTGCGCACCGTGCTCATGGTCAAACCGAGCCTGGACTTCTTTGCCATGACCTTTGCGCTCTTCAAGGTTGGCGCGGTCCCCGTGTTTGTGGATCCCGGCATGGGCATCAAGAACCTGAAAACCTGCCTGGCCGAAGCCGAACCCGCCGCCTTCATTGGCATTCCAAAGGCCCACGTGGCCCGGAAGCTCTTCGGCTGGGGCAAACCCACCGTCAAGACCTTGGTCACGGTCGGCCGCAAGCTCTTCTGGGGCGGCTACACCCTCGATGGCATCACGCTGAAGGAATCAAAAGCCTACCCGCCCATCCAACCGAAACCCGATGAGACTGCGGCGATTCTCTTCACGAGCGGCAGCACGGGCATCCCCAAGGGCGCGGTCTACACCCACGAAGTTTTCAACGCCCAAGTGGACATCCTCCGCGAGGACTACAAAATCACCCCCGACGAAAAAGATCTCGCCACCTTCCCCCTCTTCGCGCTCTTTGGCCCTGCCCTGGGCATGGCGGCGATCATCCCTGACATGGACGCCAGCAAACCGGCGGATTCGAACCCGCAGCATATCATTGATGCCATCCACGACAACGACGCGACCAATTTCTTCGCATCTCCGGCCCTCATCGAGTTGGTGGGGCAACACGGCATCGCCAACGGAGTCACCTTCCCCACCCTGAAACGGGTTATCTCCGCAGGCGCCCCAGCCAACAATCCCTCGCTGGAGCGCTTCTGCAAGCTGCTTCCCGAAGGCGTGCAGATTTTCCCCTCCTATGGCGCCACCGAAGCCCTCCCCGTCGCCTTCATCGGCACCGATGAACAGCTAGGCGACACGGTGGAGGCGACAGAACAAGGCGCGGGCGTTTGTGTCGGGCGAACCGTTCACGGCGTGGAAGCCTCCATCATCAAGATCACCGACGATCCCATCCCCCTTTGGGAAAACGCCCTCCATTGTGCGCCAGGCGAGATCGGCGAGATCACGGTGACCGGCCCCGTGGTCACCAAATCCTACTACAACCGGGACGAATCCACGCGGCTGGCGAAGATTGTCCACCCTGAGCAAGACATCACCTACCACCGCATGGGCGATGTGGGGTATTTTGACGAGCAGGGCCGCCTTTGGATGTGCGGCCGCAAAACGCATCGCGTCGTAACGGAAGATGGAACCCTCTTCACAATCCCTGTGGAGCGCATTTTCAACACCCACCCGGCGGTAAAACGCACGGCGCTCGTCGGCGTGGAAAAGGGCGGAATCACGATTCCCACCCTCTGCGTGGAGAAAGAAGCGAACACCGGCGGACTCGACGACGATGCCCTCACAGCGGCGCTCCTGGAAATCGCGAAGCAACACGACACGACCAGGCCCATTCAGAATTTCATGTTCCACGGCGGCTTCCCGGTGGATGTCCGGCACAACGCAAAAATATTCCGCGAACAGCTCGCCGAGTGGGCGAAGGACAAATTTTCATGACGGCTGTCGGAGGCACCGTGCAACCCCGAAGCAAAAAGGCCGCGAACGTAGCTTAGGCTTCCAGCCTGAGATAAGGGAATCGGTATTGTCCAACGGGTGATTGCGCCATGGAATGGTCGCCCGGATTCGGCACGGCTATGGGGTGTCGCGGCGATCGCGACGAGGTGCCTTGGATTCAAAGGGGGGTAGCATTCCATGGCACGAGGCATCTCTTGGCAAGTAGGGCACACTTTATCTCAGGCTGGAAGCCTAACCCACGTTAGCACAGATCCCTTTTTCATCGTCCAATTTAATGAAACACGATTCCTTCCTGTGCATCCAGTATGCAAGAAGGATCGGCGAATTGCGGCACGAAGCTGCCCTTTTCAGGCATACACACATCCCCGATTGGGGACAGCCCCGCCTCCCTTCGGTTTCTTTCTTGACGCAACGTGGAGATGTTCGCCATGACGCGCCTAGCGATCCTTGACGGCCACTTGGGCGAGGCAGTCCCCGTCAGGCAGTCCCCATGAAAAACGCCCGCGCTTCGTTGGAAACGCGGACGTTGTGAGTTCTTGCTATTGTGTGCGCCTACTTCGCGGGGGCGGCTTCTTCCGCGTCGAGGGCGGCGAGACCTTTGGCCCAGACATCGTCGCGGGTAATCCTACCCGCGTCGAGGGCCTTGATGACTTCGCGCTGGGCGATGTAGTCTTTGTTTTCTTGACCCGCCCGGCTTTGTAGCATGCGCCACGCCTTCCGGCGCTCGATGTTGAAGAGCACCATCTGGCGGGAGAGCTTCATGGGGATAATCTTCCCATTGGCTCCTTCCACACGGATATAGGCACCGAAATCAGGAACGAAACTGCGAAGTTCTGAGTCAAGGTAGCGGCGATTCACCACGTCTTTCTGTTCAACACAGAGCAGGAGATTGTCCAACAACACCATGTTGGCCACATCCTCTTCCGTCGTCTTCTTGATATGCTGGCGGAATCGGGCCTCGGAGGCCGTCCAGTGGGCCACGGTGTAGTTGTATTTCTCTTTCGTGGCTTTGATGGTGTTTAGCATCCAGTCCCGGTCGGGATTTCGGTTGCCCTTGAGACTCATGGCATCCGCGTAGGTCTCGCCCAGGCCGGGGTTGAAGGTAAACTCGGGCAACCCACGTGAATCACGAATCATCTTGGCCTGCTGCGTTGCCATGTCATCGCCCACGCCATGTTCGGGTTGGCAGGTGGTGAAACACAGGTAGAAGGCCGTCCCCCGGTAGGTCAGGCCGTCGAGCAAGCACTTGTAGAACTTGGGTTCGTCGGCCATGGAAACCTGGGCAATATAGGGCGAGCCGTGTCCGCTGGTAAAGGACTCGGCGATGTTTTTCATCTCCACGAGCTTGCCCTGGGAAGCGGCACCAAACTGGTTCATGTCGAAGCCGCCCGTCATGGGCGAGGCGTCGGAGTTCTGGCCACCCGTGTTGGAATAGACCTGGGTATCGAGCATGAGGCACTTCACGTTGGGCCGATTCTGCAGGATGACCTTGGACACATTCTGGTACCCAATGTCGCCCATGGCGCCATCGCCGCCAACACACCAGACCTTGGGCAACTCCGCAATCTCCAGATCCGTCATCAACGTGTCGGTGAAGTGGGTGTAATCGAAATAGTCCTGATCGGTAACCTTTCGGTCTTCCAGCAGGTGGTTGCCGAGACGCTCGGGCGTGATGGAAAAACGCGCATTCTCGATCATGAAGCTTTCGCCCATGAGCCAACTGATGGTGGCACCGTCCTGGAAGAGGGAGTTCATCCAGGGGTAGGGGTGGGGATTATTCGGCGGCGTAGAGCCATATACCGTATTGCACCCGGTGTGGGCACCCATGGCCATGACCGACATCCCATTGGAGAGACGTCCGTCGAGGGCCTGAATGGTGTCGTGACTGAAAGCCGTCTCACGCAGGGTGGTTATTACCGCTTCAATCACCTCGGCATCGCTGATTTTTCCGTGGGCTTCCAGGCGTTCCTGGGTGTCTTCATCTGTCTCGCCGCCGAGTCCCATGATAACGTGGGCCACCGCTCGCGTGAAAATATCGTGGGCTTCGGGGGCATCCTTGCGCCAAGCTTCCAGCACGGCCACACCATTTTGCTCCAACTGATCGGCCTTCACGCGGAGACGCTTTGCTTTCGCGTGATACAGGGGACGCATATAGGCCTCCGTAACCGAGGCCAGGGCGTGGAGCACCGACTTCTCACCGCAACCCGCGCAGGCACCGTCACCGGCAACCAGCGCTTCGTAGTTTCTACGCACCATGAAGTGATTGCGGAGGGCCGCCTGACGGGATTCCTCAGGGGTCTCTGCGTCATATTTTCCGAGGTATTTGTTGGGGGTCTCGGGCAGGAGATCGAAGAAGTTCTGGGCCGAGGTAATGCCCGAGTTCACTTCTTCATTGTCGGGCACCATGACGAGGGCGTTGTGGTCGCCGCATTCGGTTACGCACTCACCACAGCCTTTGCACAAGTCCGACACAAAGATAGAAAACATGCCGCCGGAGCCAACCTCTTTCTTTTCGCGACTTGCGAAAATAGCGTTGGTCTTCGCGTAGGCCACGGGCACCTTGTCCAAGACCGTGACAAGTTCGTCGCGAGACGCACCCGTAACAATGCCCTGCAAGTCGATCTCGTCCATGATGAGCTCGTTGTAATCCGGTGGCTCTTTGGACTTGGCGTTCTCCAGCATCTTGGCGCGCACCGCCGTATCGAGGGCGGGGACAGCATCCAGCAACTTCTGGCGGTCACCTGCGTCCGTCACGTAGTTGGTGATGGCCGTTGTCATGATGGTCGCGAGGTCCTGCGCCGTGTTGGGCAGGGCCGTGTCGGGGCATACCGCAATACATTCCATGCACTGGGTGCAGTTCTCGGGAATCCATCGCGGCGTCTCACGTCGGGAACCGTATTTAGACGCGGTAGCACCCGTACCCGCCGCCATAACGCCAACCGAGGACAAGGCGGAGGCAGGCTGATCGTAGCCAAGACCGGCACGATATTCCTTGTCGAAGGTCTCTACCTTGTACATGGGAATGCGCTCGGGCTGGGCCTCGGGGGTTCCGCAGCCGCCACGGACGCCACAACCCGAAATCGGTTCCAGGGCCGCGCCGCGCATGCTGGATGTGTCCATGGCCGCGACTTCCCCGTAGCTCACTTCCTGGAGACGTTCGCCACCCTGAATCATGACCGTCATGTTCGACTCGATTACGGCATCGCCAAACCTGCCAAACTTCTTGTTGTACTGGGCCAGCACCAATTCCCGAAAGAGCTCCTCCGAAATATCAAAATTCTTGAGGAGGGGGGATATCTTGAAGAAAGCACCCAGGAAAGCGTTGCCTTGCATCCGCAATTGAAGATCTGGGCGGTCCGTCGCTTCTTTGGCAATTTTGAAGCCCGGCAGGATATAGATCTTGATTTTCTTATCGATGAGTTGCTGGCGGTATTTCTTGGGGATACGGGTCCAGGCCTTTTCCGGGGTCTCATCCGATTCCCAGATGAGCGTACCGCCCTCGGCGATGCCGTCGATGGGGTTGATGTGGGTAAAGGCCCGGGGATCGCAGCAAAGGACCACGTCCACGTGACGCAGATCGCAGTTGACCCGCACACGCTTCGGTGCCGCCACAAGGAAATACGAGGTGGGCGAACCCTTCTTCTCCGAACCATACTTGGGATTCGCGCTGATGTGAATGACTTCGCCGGGCTGGCCGAACTCGTCTTTCACGCCATCGCGGTCCGCCACGTGGTTGCCTATCTCGCCGATGATCTCGGCCAGATTCTTGCCCGTCGTGATCATGCCCCAGCCGCCGATGGAGTGAAGCCGCACCGCCACCGCGTCATCGGGCAGCAGGGAAGGCGTGTCTTCGGAGCGCACATTGTAGGGGTGTTCAATACCCAGCGTGAAGAAGGAAGCACCCTTGGAAAGGTCCTTTCCGTCCTGGCGCTTGGATTCACCCAAGGCATATTCATACGCGCCAATGATGTCTTCCGGGCGAAAGTCCCGCGAACCCAAACCATAGATACCACCAATAATGTGGGGCGCATCTTCCGGGAGCACGGCAGGAAGACCTTCATGGGCCAAGTGGCGGCTGTTCCGCACCGCCTTGGTGAGGGCCGTGCGAATATCCCGGGCCATGGGATTGTCGCCCGCCAGGGGTTCATCGGTCCGCTCCAGGATAATAACCTGCTTCTTGCCGGCGATGGCCTTAATGATGGCCGCCTCAGGGAAGGGACGAATCACATTCAGGTGAATAGAACCAACCTTGGCACCCCGGGTTTCCCGGAGATAGTCGGTGGCCGCTTCGATATTCTCTGCGGCCGACCCCATGGAGACAAAGACGGTTTCGGCATCTTCCGTGTTGTATTCCGTAAGGAGTCCGTAATAACGGCCGGTAAGCTTGCCAAACTCTTCGTAGGCCTCTTCCAGGAATCCCAGTATTGGCTCGATGAAATTATTCCGACGCGCCGCCACGCCGTTCATGTAGTGTTCCTGGTTCTGCACCGGCCCGATCATGACGGGATGCTGCAAATCGATGACCTTGGGCACCCGGCGCCGGGTCGGGCCGAAGAGGGTACGCTGGGCCGCAGTGGGACAATCAATCGTATCCTCGGGCGAACCCAGATATTCGCGAATCAAGTCGGACTCGTGCTTCAGGAAGGTGCGCTCCAGGTGGGAGGTAAGAAAGCCGTCCTGAATGTTCATGGCTGGCGTCAGGGAGAGCTCGGTGACTCTGCGCACGATAAGGGCTTGGTCCGCCGCCTGCTGGGCATCTTTTCCGAAGAGCATAATCCAGCCCACATCGAGGGCCGCATAGATATCATCGTGGCCGCAATGCACATTGAGGGCATGTTTGGTGAGGGCGCGGGCCGCCACCTCAATGACCATGGTGGAGAGTTTGCCGGGCGCGTGGTAGTACTGCTCGATGCCGTATACGATACCCTGACCACTGGTGAAGTTCACCGTGCGCCGACCGGTTACGGAGTAGGCAATGGCACCACCCTGGGCGGCGTGCTCGCCTTCGCATTCGATGGCAATCTTCTGGCGGCCAAAGACGTTGAGCTTGCCTTCCGCATAGGATTGCTGATAAAGCTCCCCCATCTCCGTGGACGCTGTGATGGGATAAAAAATGCCGCCGTCGGTCAATCGGGTTTCCGTATGGTAGGAAACCAACTGGTTACCGTTGGTGGTAATGCGAATGCCCGGGTACTTGGGTGTCGACATGAATATAGTGCCTTTCGCTAATGGCTCGATGG
This sequence comes from Candidatus Hydrogenedentota bacterium, assembly GCA_024280935.1. Lineage (GTDB taxonomy): Bacteria > Hydrogenedentota > Hydrogenedentia > Hydrogenedentales > JAEUWI01 > JAEUWI01. The sequence goes on along the minus strand of JAJRPE010000493.1, from coordinate 4,463 downwards.
CTGCAGGGCACACCGATGCCGAGATATAGTTTTCACCGTATGCAACAAAGAACGGTGCGGGCCTTCCTCGCGACTCGTGAACAAGGTGCCCGACAGGCAAGAGGTGTCGCAAAACGACCCAAACCGATATACGGTCCCGCTTGCAGAACCACATTTTACGCTATCAGGGGCTATTGATGCGAACCCGCGAATCAACCCGCCCCGCGAATCACCAGAAAAATTTTGGTAAGCGTTACGACCCGTGTTATCTTGGCCCTCAACAAAAAGACCGACGGGGGCCTGTTGTTGCCCATGCCGTGAATGCGTACAAATTTTGTAAACGTTCACCGGGTTCAGGAGGGCGGGTTTTCCTACCCGCCACAGGGCACCCGTTGCGCCAGCCGATGCAGGCGAGGCATGGAAAAACCTGAGATGCCCTTGCTGGCACAACGCTCCCTTTGTTACGGACTGGAAAGTCCGTACTCCTGCCAACCGTGAACACTTACCAAATTTTGATACCCCCTTTCGCACAGAGTTCGCTGCTTCCTCCGTCAGTTAAAAAAAAGTTGATAGTGATACAAATCACCAAGTACCATGTTTCGGCTGTGCATGATACGCCTTCTCTGCACACCTGTAGTAACCCCGAATTATCCACCAAAAATTCCCGGCCCCAGGGCCGGCACCGTCTATCTCAGGAGAATCCCATGTCCAATGAACGCAAAACCATTCACGTTGTGTCCAACTCCCACTGGGACCGCGAGTGGGGCTATCCCTTCGAGGAAACCCGCCTGCTCCTCTTAGACTTTATGGACGAACTCTTAGATCTGCTGGACAGCGACCCGAATTATCAGTCCTTCACCATGGATTCCCAGACCCTCTGCGTAGAAGATTATCTGGAACTGCGACCCGAAAAGCGGGCCACGGTGAAAAAACATGTAAAATCCGGCCGCCTCATCGTCGGTCCCTGGTACAGTCTGCCCGAAGAATACATCGTCAATGGCGAATCACTGGTACGCAACCTCGTGGTGGGCCATCGCGTGGCCGACTCGCTGGGTGCCTGTTCCAAAGTGGGCTATACGCCCTTCAGCTATGGTCAAACCTCGCAAATCCCCCAGATTTACAAGGGATTTGACATCGATACCATCATTTTTTATCGCGGTATCAACACGCCCAAGAGCGAATTCATGCTCGAAGGGGTAGACGGTTCCCGGCTTCTGGGGATGCGCTTTGGCTGCATGAGCCGCTTCAGCTACTACGTCTATGTCTATCGCGTGTTGCGCTACGGCAGCGAAGATGTCTACAAGCGCTATGACTGGGATCGGGGTGCGGCTCCTTTCCGCATGGCCAACGATGGCAATCCCCGGGGCCACTATTATGTGCTCGACGACCAGAAAAAACAGTGGAACGACGGTCCCATCCGCGAGCAATTGCTGAAACTGGTCAAAGACGAATCGGAGCATTTCAGCACGAGCCAAATCTGCTGTATGCAGGGCTTCGACACTTCCAACCCGGACCCGAAAGAGTCGGAGATCATGAAGCTCTGCCAGGAACTTCTGCCAGAACACGACATCAAGCTCTCCAACCTGAAGGACTACATGGAGGCCATGCGGGCCGAAGTTGGCGACCTGGAGCCGGTTACGGGCGAATACCGCGATCCGGGTTCCGTCGGCAAGTGGACCCACCTCTACGGCGATGTGATCAGCGCCCGTCAGATACTGAAAAAAGCCAACAACGAGGCAGAAATCAACCTGCAACGAAAAGCCGAGCCTTGGGGCGCTATCGGAAAAATGGCCGGGGGTCGCTATGAAAAAGTGGCCCTGGATCGGTGCTGGAAGCTCCTGCTGAAGAATCACCCCCACGATACCATCACGGGCGGTGGCGTGGACCAGATGGAGAAGGACTCCCTCTACCGCGTGGACCAGATCAACATCATCAGCGAGGGCCTCACCCGCCGCAGTATGCAGGCCGTTCAAATCGCTATCGACAACAGCGATCTCGATGCCAGAGATGCAGTGCTCACCGTATTCAATGGCACCCCCTTTCCCCGAAGCGGCGTTATTTCCGCGTATGTGGACCTGCCCGCCAACATGGGTTACGAAGCATTCCGCCTTGTGACTCCCGATGGCAAGGACGCGGGCCGCATTCAAGTGAAGGAAGAATTCCCCTGGTGTGCCTTGGTGCGCAATTTGCAGGACGTGTCCATCGAACTGAACAGCCAGCGGGTCCGCTGCCACCTGGAAGTGGCGGACATCCCTGCCTACGGCTACAAGACCTTCCACCTGGTGCGCGAAGAGAAGTTCGCGCATCTGGAAGGATCCCTGTCGCCCGAAATGAACGTGCTGGAAAACGAGCATCTTCGTGCCGAATTCAACAGCGACGGCACCATCAATCTGACCCAGAAAGACACGGGGCACACCTTCAAGAACATCCACTACCTGGAAGATACCGGTGAAACGGGCACCAGTTGGGTCCACATGAAGCCGGACCAGAACGAGACCATCACCTCCCATGGCTTCCCCTGCGCCATTGCCCTGGAAGAAGCCGGGCCGCTCTTCGCCCGTATGCGGGTGGATTACCACATGCAGATTCCGGTGTCTATCGAAGACGAACTGGACGAACACTTTCGCGGCGAACTCATGCCCCACACCGGGCGCACCAAAGAACGGCGGGAGATGGTGGTGTGCAGTCGCTTCACCCTGCGTGCCGATCAGAAGCGCCTCGATGTCGTTACCTCCTTCGAGAACACCTGCAAGCACCATCGTCTGCGGGTGGTCTTCCCCACGCGCCTGGATTGCGACCGCACCGATTCCGAAGCGGGCTTCGACGTGATTCCCCGCGATATCCACGTGAAGAAGGACAACGCCTACTACGGCAAAGAAAACCCCCAGTATCCCATGCACCGTTTTGTCGACATGACCGACGGCAAGCAGGGTTTTGCCGTGCTGAACGACTCGGGACTCCGTGAATATGAAGCCATGGATTCCGCCGAACGCCCCCTGGCCATCACGCTGATTCGCGCCTTCACGTATCGCAACTGCCCCATTTTTGGCCGCTTTGAGACCCACCCCGAAATGGAGCGGGCACACTGTCTCGGAAAGCACGAATACAGCTACGCCCTCTATCCCCACACAGGCGACTGGGAAAATGGCGTCTATGCCCAGGCCGAAGACCTCAACCTCCCCTTGGAACCCGCCCAGGCGGGCCCCCACGAAGGCACCCTGCCCAAGAGCATGAGCTTTCTGGAAATTCAGGGCGAAAACTTACAGGTTACTGCCTTCAAAGAGGCCGAAGACCGACCGGACAGCTACGTGGTCCGTCTCTTCAATCCGACCGACAAAACGGTGAAGGGCGCGTTGAAAGTGCATCGCCCGATCAAGGCCGCATGGCTCACCAACCTGAACGAAGAACGCCGCGAAGAATTGAAGGCCGCAGGACAGACGATTGACCTGGAAGTCGCGAAAAAGAAAATTGTGACGGTGGAGTTTGTGTTGACCTGAAGGGCAACGCCCCGGAAGTGGGAATGTAAGCGTTTACGGTAGGCAGGAGTGCGGACTTTCCAGTCCGCAACAAAGGAAGCGTTGTGCCAGCAAAGGCAGCTCGGTTTTTTCCCATGCCTCACATACATCGGCTGGCGCAACGTGTGCCCTGCGGCGGGTAGGAAATCCCGCCCTCCTGAACCAACGAGTAATGGTTTTTCAGTCGCTTGCCGACGGAAAAACCCCGTTGGACTGAACGCGGGGGCTTAAAAGGACGGATACGAATATCAGTCGTGCCGCACGATCCCCAAAAGGCGAGTATCAACGAGTCCTGACGGGTTCGTGCGCAGGGGGCTTTGGGAATATCACGGTACTGTTGCTCCAAGCGCACGAACCTTCGTTCCTCAGGATCGTGCGGCACATCCGACTGGATTGATGTTTGAGCAAGGGCAACATAGATTTACGGCGAAGCCGTTTAGTTCAACGAGTCAAGAACGAAAGTCCGTGGATATAGCACGAAACATATAGCGATCAGAAAAACATCCTGGCTCCGTGTCCATCAGGAAAATTCACACCGAATCATTCAACACAATCACATGCCGTGCCTGGAGAGCACCGGAATCCAAAGATCATGCTTTCCAGACAAACTCCTGAAAGGCTTCGTCGAGGGGTGTTTTTGCGAGGTGATTCACGTAGTTGCTCAGTACTTTATGTGACAAGCCCAGCACAACTTCCAGCAACTGGCGATTCTCATAACCCGCCTTATAAAACGCCACCCGGTCTTCTTCGCTCAGATGCCCTCGATCACGAAGCAAGGCGAGTGTCGTCTGTTGAAGGACCTGAAGCTTTCTCGTGGGCAGCTCGGTACGGTTGCGCAACGCCTCCGAAATCGCGGGGTCAACTTTCATCATGTGAGCAACAAGCGTGTGGGCGGGAACGCAGTAGAGACATTCGTGCTCAATATTAATCGTCTGCCAGACCAGCGTCAATTCCTCGGCATCAAAACTG
>JAJRPE010000492.1 GCA_024280935.1 Candidatus Hydrogenedentota bacterium | reverse complement strand
TTGGGGCACCAGCATAGAGATGGGCTGAAAGCCGAGTTTTCGTGCGTAGATGGCCGTGGCCAGGGCGTGATTGGAACCCGCCGCGCCAAAGGTCAGGGTGGATGTGGCCCCCTGCTTACGGGCCTGCGCCAACAGGAAGGCCAGTTTGCGAACCTTGTTGCCCCCGTAGTCCGCGCCGGTAACATCATCGCATTTCACATGGAGGGATTCGGTCTTTGCTTCGGCGGCCAGGGCCGCACACGATCGCACCGGCGTGGGCAAGTCGGCCAGGGCTTCATAGGGGAGCGCTTCGGCCAGTGCCGGAAAACGCTTGAACAGGGGAATCACAGTCGCTAGTATCCTTTACAACATGGTAAGTCGGCAGCGTATCACATTAAGGCCATCGGAGCGAGGTTGCTCACCAAAACTTCTATCGGGGAGGAGTGCCCACTTCTTGACGCCACGCCACCGGGCCATTACCATTTGAACCGCAACGTGTTGAACTGGAGCAAAGAAGATGCGAGAACACGCACAATCCACAGGGGAGTCCGCCAAACCGCAGAAGGTGAAGGATGGAATGGTGACAAAAGAAAATGTGTTGGGCTGTTTGCGTGACCATGCCGACGATCTTAAACGGCGGTTCAGCGTCAAAGAACTTTATGTGTTTGGATCCGTTGCACGGGGCGAGGCCTCTGAGACAAGCGACGTTGATGTCTTGGTGGACTTCAAAGGCAAGGCCGATTTTGATCGATTCATGGGGTTACAGTTTTATCTCGAAGATCTGCTGAACGCCCAGGTCGACTTGGTAACACGCAAGGCATTGCGCCCTCGTCTGCGCGCTTCCATCGAAAAAGAGGCCATTCATGCCGCGTGACTCGGCGATGTATCTCGATGATATTGGGATTGCATGCGAAAAGATTATTCGCTTCACCGATGGCATGTCACAGACGGACTTCGCGGGCGACGAAAAAACCTTTGATGCCGTTGTGCGCAACCTTGAGATCATCGGCGAAGCCGCCAAGCATCTCCCGAATGAAATACAGGCCGCAATGCCCGGTATCAACTGGCGCGGCGCATCCGGCCTACGCGACATGCTGGCCCACGCCTATTTCGGCATTGATGAAGACATCCTATGGGATGTCGTACAAAACAAGATCCCACCGCTGCTAAAAGCAATCACGGACTTTCCCGGTAATTAGCCCGGTCGTTCCACGTTCTCAACTGGACTTGCTGTGGTTTGCGCACAACAAATAGGGTGAAATTAATTTCAGGATCTGCTACCATTTCTACATTGAAGCAGATCTTGGCATCGAAGCATTAAGGATACGCATGGTGACGACGACTCACTCCGACAAAGCACTTCGCTCCATCGATCTTTTCGCAGGTGCTGGTGGATTATCGCTGGGCCTGAAATCAGCGGGGTTCAGTACCACCCTTGCTGTCGAACTCGATGAGGTTGCCACCTACACCTATCGATCAAATTTTCCCAACACGAAAATTGCCCAGTTGAGTATCGAGCATGTCGATTTTACGCGGTACGAAGGGCAAATCGACCTCGTTGCCGGGCAACAACGGGCACAAGCCGATCATCGTAATATGCTGCCACAGTATGTACGGGCTATCAGAGAAGTCCGTCCGAAGGCGTTCCTCATGGAGAATGTCGCAGGACTCGCCAGCCCCCGTCATCGGCAATACTTGGACTCGATCTGAAATCCATTGGGTATTGCGTACGCTGGAAAGTCTTGGATGCGGCGGATTTTGGTGTTCCCCAACATCGCAAACGCCTGTTCGTCGTGGGTTCGTCATCGGAGCGTTTCGAGTTTCCACACCCAACGCACGGCCCCAAGGCGAGTCTGCCCTATGTAGCAGCGGGTCAAGCCCTCAAAGACGTACCAGACGATGCCCCCAACAAAGCAATTGTCACCTACGCAAAGAACCCTGTGCTGCGGCCAAGCCCTTTCGCGGGAATGCTCGTCAACGGACAGGGACGACCTATCGACCTTACTAAGCCCGCAAACACGGTTCCAGCTTCCGCCGGAGGAAACAGAACGCACATTCTAGATCCCAAGCAACTCCTTGTGAAATACCACGAGCACCTCACAAGCGGAGGAAAACCCAAAGAAGGGATTATCAAGGGGCTGCGACGACTGACCGTAAGGGAGCCCGCAAGACTTCAGGCCTTTCCAGACGATTTTGTTTTTTGGGGCACCCGAAGCTCCCAATACTCCCAAGTAGGCAATGCCATCCCCCCAACGCTCGCTCATGCAGTCGCGGCGGCAATTCGAGAGCAGGTTCTTTGCAACAATCAAGAGGATGTGCTGTCGAAGGCAAAATAGGCAGACGCGCATGTGACTTATAGTCCGTGGACTAATAGTCTACACTGACCGCAAAATGGATCCCATGTGTGATCCAAAAGAGCTATTCGGCAAACGACTGAGAGAGCTGCGACACAACGCCAAGTTGTCGCAAGAAGAACTCGCCGGTCGCGCTGAACTTGACCGAACCTACATAAGCAGTTGCGAACGCGGCAAACGCAACATCAGCATTCTTGCGATATATCGTATCGCTAAAGCGCTGCAGGTTCCACCATCAAACTTGCTTCATAGACCTTCAGGCGGGGAAGAAGATGTCTGACGAAAAGTCAAAACTGCCGGACATCTGGGGATTCAGGCAGGCATTCTTATCTCTGCACCTCCCAATTCCCCCCCATCTCGTCGAGCAGAAAATCGGGCAAGCCGTCGAAATAGCGACGGAGCAATGCGGAGCGCCTCAGGACGCCGCCGCATGGCTGAATCTGCACATACGCAATTGGAAGACTCAGGAGAAATGTCCTCCTGAGCTTGCCAATGTCATTTGCGAGGCCCTCGGGAGCATCTTACGCACAACACCAAAAGAGACCACAAAACTCTATCTGAAACCCCATGCCAAGCTGATTCAAGGTTCGTTTCTGAGCCACGAGCACGCCAGTCTATACCTGAGTAGTGCCCTACTCGTTATTGACTTGGCGCAACAACATGGGATGTCAGCGTCCCAAGTGTCGCTGGTTGTCGCATCTCGAACACCCCAATTGGACGCGAACTGGGAGACGGCCCAAGCGGTTCTCCAGACTTTTGGAATCACTCCAAAAATTGATACGGAATTCATCGTGTCACTATTCGAAGAGGAGAAAATCCTTGCCGAAGAGCTGTATCTTGATTCTACGTACGACGATATACTTCAAAGCCTCGAAGTCCTCAGCGAAAAACTTGAAGTGGGTGCTGACTTGCCCGCAACCCTGAGGGCACTATGCCCAGACGGAGAGCACGCTTTCGGTCCCTATCTGCAAATGATTCACTACCAGCTTTCCATCGTAGAAAAATACGACCATCCCCCTTCCTACCTATATGAATTTACGCCTCGTGGCACAGCAGTAGATGCCCTGATGCGCCTATACCCCTCCCCCCTCTCAGAGGCGCGCAACCCATTCCTGAACAACGCAAAAGCTGCTTCGAGGTGGAACTCGGATTGGGCAAAATCGAAGAAGCCGCATCATAGGCGACAAGCGCTCGCCATGGCGGAATTATTTGAAGCTCTGGAGCCACTCGCTTACCCAGCAAGACGTGAACTAGCATTTTGGCTGCGCCTTTGGATACAGAGAATAATCATTCAAAACAGTCGCCAGCCTGAAAAGAGACTACGGACTATTCCCACAGCTCTCTTGAGCAAACTAACCGGTTCTCTACTTCAAACTCCGTCCGAGACTCGCGGCATATTAGAACAGCGCAGGGTAGACGCGCTTTCCGTGATCATGTACCCAGCTTCTGACGGCTGGCGACCCCGGGGCCTCGGAGACTCCGTTAACGCAAACAATCTAAGCAAGAAAAAGTTGGGGGACTGCGATTTTCAGAACGCAAGAGAATGCGCCATTGTTGCACTGGAACCGCATGCCGGTGTTCTGACAGCTTCATACGTTGAGGAACACATCTTTTCTCTTACAAAAGTGCTCAAGGGGCAGATACCGGAGCTGGAAGGCATCGCTGACATTGGTAACTGGAAGATAAACGTCACCTTCGTAGCCCATTCATTCAAAGGTCTGAGTAATTTCAAAAGAGACATTTCTGGTATTCCTGTTTCATTCTCCTTTTGTCGGTTTTCTGAATTGGCAGGATACGCTGATTCCAACTCCTTTCCCGATGCATACCGCCACTGGGTTGAAGAGCCGCTGCGAGGGAAATACGTGCCGAAATTCGTGGTAGAGCGATACAACAGGCTTGTCTCCAACTACTTAAAGGGCAGGCAGATAGCGAACCAAGCACTCCAGGCAAGCGATAGCCCATATACACGCACCCTGTTCCCCAGCGCCACCCCGCACCAACAACGATTGTCTGAATGACCTACGAACTCCTTGTTATCGCATTCGCGCTCTTTCTGGGTGGTGCCGTCCAGAGTATTGGTGGCTTCGGCGCCATGCTGGTCGCCGTGCCCCTGGTTACCCTCGTGCTCCCCTTGCAAACCACCGTGCCCTTGCTGGCCATGCTGGGCGTGCCCATCACGGCCGTCGTGTTCTACAGCAATCGACACGGCATTGATTGGCTCGAAGTAGCCCGAATCACTTCGGGCGCACTGATAGGCATACCCCTGGGCCTGTGGGCGCTGCGAAATGTCGACTCTTCCTTCATCATGCGGGGACTCGGTGGACTGCTCATCGCCTACAGCGTATACGCCCTCTTCATCGAACCCCGCCTCCTCGCAAACCCTCACAAGACCCGGGCCAGCAGCCATACACTGGGCTTCATCGTGGGCCTCGCCTCCGGCACCCTCGGCGGCGCATTCAATACAGGCGGCCCGCCCCTCATTATTTACGGGGATTGGCTCCGTTGGCCCAAAGAACGATTCAAAGCCATTATCCAGGGCGTGTTCATTACCAACGGCTCGCTGGTAATCGCGGGCCACATTGTCGCGGGCAACATCAAGGCAACCATGCTCCCCTACGTTGCCGTCGCCCTACCAGGAATCCTGCTGGGGCTGTGGGCCGGACACCGCATCGACCGCTACATCAACCCCGATCAATTTCGCCGCATCGTGCTGTGCATGTTGGCGATCATGGGCACTTCGCTGGTATTGCGTTAAGCGGGCTGCGCGGCCATTTTTCGGAACTCAAAACAAGTGCCGTTGCACCAATACCCCATGCAGGGCTTTCTATCAAGCACTTAGGCAGATAATGTAGATTCCGCACGTGCCGATACAATTGAATAAGATCTGAGTCCCCCTCCGAATGCACAACGAATGAAGATATCGATGTCCTTCGGGGGACCGAGTTTCTTCCGGTTCTTCAATTAGAACAGCATTCATCCTCGCCGCACGAATGGGTATTCGCCTGAGCGGTTTAGGGAGA
>JAJRPE010000491.1 GCA_024280935.1 Candidatus Hydrogenedentota bacterium | reverse complement strand
TTAAGCGCGTTGGCTGTGAATACCCACGAAGAGGATTACAGGAATGGTGACATCATGCTAAGAAAGAAACTCGAAGTATCCATTATCCAGTTCGATTGCCCGCCGGAGAAAGAGGCCGCTGTCCTTCAGATCGAAACCCTGGCCGACGAAGCCGCCGTAGGCGCGGACTTGGTACTCATCGCGGAAACGCCTTTCACGCCCTACACCACGGTCAAGGATTATCGTCCCGTCGCCGAGCCGATTCCCGGACCCTTCTGCGACCGGCTTGGACGTCTGGCCCAGCGCCATGGCGTGTATGTGTGCAGCGGCACCGTGGAACAAGACGGAGACAGGATCTACAACACCGCTGTGTTGTTTTCGCCCGGCGGCGACCTCATGCACAAGCATCGGAAGTGTACGTTGGCCCCCGGTGACGCCGAGGGCGGCTACACGCCGGGCAATGGGGTGGAGGTGGTGGAGACGCCCTTTGGTCGCGTCGGTATCCTCATTTGCCTGGATACCTTGGACCGCGAGAACCAACAGGCCATGGCTGCGCTCATCCCGGACCTCATCCTGGTGCCCTCCTACGGGCTGGCCAAGACGCACTACGCCACAACACAGGCCATTGACTGCATGGTGGATGAATGTCTGGACGAATGGCGGCTGCGCATGCAGATGTTGGCGAAGTTCTGCGGGGCCTACGTGCTGCGCGCCGATCACTGTGGTGTAGAGGGACCCTTGGTGCGCGTGGGCCATTCTGTTGCCGTAATGTCGGGCGGGCATGTGTTGGCGGAAGCCACGATGCGGCCTGGAATCCTCCGCGCTACGCTGGATCCCGCTCGGGCCGAGCAACTGCGCTGGTAGGGCGCGACGAATCGGGTGATTTGCATATTCTCCCAATCTGTCGTAGGATAGGGACAGTCGTGGGGCAAGCCTGCGACCCAAAGGAAACACCACCATGATTCAATTCTGTCAATCATAGTCCTTCCCCGAAGGGTGCACCACACCAATGGGCTAATTTGTCCGACAGCGAACGGGCGAAATGTGTCTGCACACAGACGTTTCGTCATATCGCCTTGTTACGTGGTCCCCGTCTCTCTCCCCAAGCGTTCCTGCTTTTTGGACTAGGTTGACGAAAAAGGAATTGAAGCCATGACTTCATCGAAGAACACCCCAGCATCCCCACCTCTTGGCGAGGCCTCGCTAAAACGCACGACGACAAAGCGCGCACGATTACTAAAGAAAGCGAAAACCGGCGACCCGGTTGCCCAATACGAGCTTGCGCGGCATTATTACTCCAAGAAGCCTGTGAATAAGCGAAAAGCAGTGACTTGGTTCCGCAAGGCGGCAGAGCAGGAACATGTCGATGCCCAATGCAATCTGGCATGGTCCCTCGAAAATGGCGTGGGATGCAAGGTGGATCTGCCGGGAGCTCTTCATTGGTATCAAAAAGCGGCAAATCAGGGCGATGGGGATGCGCAGTACTGTTTGGCGCACGCATTGGATTTCGGTGAGGGCTGTGCCGTCGATAAAAAGAAGGCGAGATACTGGTATCGGCGAGCAGCCGATCAGGGTGACGCCGATGCCCAATGTAGTTTGGGCATAACCTATCGGGACGGCGACGGCACACCGAAACGTCTTAAAAAAGCGGTCTACTGGTTTCGTCAGGCGGCGGAGCAAGGCGATGCGGGTGGCCAATGTTGTCTGGGATACGCCCTGTATTTCGGCGAGGGCTGCGAAGCTGATATGAGGGAGTCGACCCACTGGTACCGGAAAGCGGCAGAACAAGGTGATGCCGAGTCACAGAGTTGCCTTGGGGAAAGCTACTACTACGGTGATGGCGTTCGTAAAAACTTTTCTCGTGCTGCCGCGTGGTACCGCAAGGCAGCAATGCAGGGGGATATAAGCGCACGACACAAGCTCGGATTCCTGCTGAATAATGGAATTGGGCTTCAGCGCAATTCTCAGGAAGCGATGCGTTGGTATCGTAGGGCCGCTATGGCGGGTCATATCTCTTCCCAGTTTAATCTAGCGCTCTGCTATGTCCAAGGTAAAGGTGTTCGAAAAAATGAACGGCGAGCAGTCTATTGGTATCGCAAGGCAGCGGAGCAGGGGGATGCCGAAGCGCAAAATTCTCTCGGACTGAGTTATAGGAAGGGGCTGGGAGTGCCTCGAAATCTGAAACGCGCTGCAGAATGGTTACGCCTTGCTGCGGAGCAGGGCAATGCCAGCGCCCAGTGCGTATTGGGGGTTATGCTGAACAAGGGAGAGGGGGTGGCCCAGGACTGTTCGGAGGGGGCCCGATGGTGCCGAAAGGCCGCGAGGGCCGGTTTCTCGGATGCCCAATTCAATCTGGCATTGGACTACGTCGAAGGCAAGGGCGTTCGAAAAAATGCACGAATGGCTGTCTATTGGTATCGAAAAGCAGCGGAACAGGGTGATGCGGATGCACAGTTGAACCTGGGAATAGCGTTGAAACAAGGCGAGGGCTGTGCTGTCAATAGAAGGGAAGTAAGCGTCCGGTGAAGTACATCTTCCTTCGGATGGTCAATCCGTGCTATTAATCCACTGGTCGGGAAATAGCTGC
>JAJRPE010000490.1 GCA_024280935.1 Candidatus Hydrogenedentota bacterium | reverse complement strand
CGCCTCCGTCGCTAGATTACGCCCCCGAACCCTATTTTTGCTCGACATAAACACGCTCCTTTCCAAAGCTGAAAGGAATAGCTTGACAAGAAGAAGCGAAAATAGGAAGATGTACTTCACCGGACGCTTACATAAGGACCATAGATCTTGGTTGTGGCCCAGCCACCTTTAGGTCCCTATTACGGCAACCGTGCCCCCGCCCCTACCCTTCTCCAAACACAAAGTTTGTATCCACATCATCCAAGCCCGGCGCGTCGGCATCTTTTTGCGTGATGATGGTTGCATCCACGGGCCATGCGATACCGACCTTGGGGCACGCGTAATTCAGGGCGCGCTCGCAGTCGGGGGCGTGGTGGGCGGTGCATTTGTAATGCACCAGGCTGTCGTCTTCCAGCGCAAGGAAGCCGTGGGCGAAACCGGCGGGCACCCAGAAAGACAAATGGTTCTCACCGCTCAGTTCGAGGCCATGCCATTGGCCGTAGGTCGGCGAAGCCTTCCGCAAGTCAACGGCCACATCGTAAACCGCACCGCTCAGGCACCGCACCAATTTGCCCATGCTTTCTGGTTTGTTCTGGTAATGCATGCCCCGGAGCGTGCCCTTGGCGGACTTGCTCAGGTTGTCTTGGACAAAGGTTCCGGCAAAACCCGCCGCCTGCCACATCTTCTGAGAATGGGACTCGGAGAAAAATCCGCGTTCATCGTGGAAGACACCGGTTTTGACGATCAGCAGGCCGTCTATGGGCGTGGATTCCAAGGTTACTGGCATGGGCATGTTGGGGGTGTCCTTTACTGCTATTTGTTAGGCGACCTATAGCAAGAGTCGTTTGCGAGAACAGTTAGATTTGCGGGTTTCAAAGCGTGCGGCGGGGATGCGACAAAGACCGATAGCTTCTGGCGGTTTGAAAATAGAGCTAGCCGAAGCCCGCCACAGCGCTCGGTCCAGCGATTTGCTTCGAGGACTCGTTTCCCCACACTGCCGCTATTAAAGATCGTGCCATGATTTCCCCGATTTCCACTGGCACCGCATTTCCGATCTGTCTCATGCTCTCACTCCAAGATCCATGTATTCTGTAGTTCTTCGGAAAAGTCTGAATTCGTTTGGCTTCATAGGTTGTGAAGTATCGCACTGTGCTATCGGAGTTTCTTAACATGTTTTCGCCACCAGGAACCCCATGCCCTCCCGCCTTAATCGTCTTTGCCGGATAGTCAACGAAACTACCTGTATGGCCGGGATAGACGCGCGCCCCGTTTCTACGAATATGTTCTGGATGAAATGTTCCTGTTTCATCTGGCGGCGGAATGCCCCGAAGTTGATCTCTGACAGTTCGCCACGGCTTCGTATCTGGTGGATACAACCATGCCTGACCGTGCATGCGCTCTATAGTGTTTCGCGTACGGCTATCATAGCAATCAAGGTCTGGGACCTTAATATCATGCTTTTTCCAATAATCTCCCTCAACAAATTGTGACCATACTAACGATTCCAACGAATGCGTTTTTTTTGGGAAAGACCATTCGACGTTAAGGTCATCTCTAATACCAACGATAATGACACGCTCTCTTCGTTGAGGTATTCCATAGTCCGCAGCATCTATCAGGCAAAATTTAACTTTATACTTGATGCCAGAATAGTTGGAAGATAACTGTGTTGTTCTAAGGCTCTTGAGGTGGTCTTCCCATGACTCTGTGGGTTTGATCTTGATTTCCGGATATGTCAATCTTAGAAGTATATACTGGAAGTAAATGGAAAAAGACTCTCTTAGTAGTCCCTTTACATTCTCGAATATATAAACATCTGGGGTGCATTGGGATACGGCTTCGCATACGTAAGGAAACATGTCTCTATCGTCCATACTCCCCTTGTGTTTTCCACCTAGTGAAAATGGTTGGCACGGTGGCCCCCCAGCAACGATATCCACATGTCCATATTGGCTAAAATCGAACTCCCTTATGTCAGTATTATGGACGATATTCTCGTCGAAGTTTTGTCTGAGAGTTTCGCATGCATCCTTGTTCCATTCGACGAGAGCTTCGTGCCTTACGCCATTCTTCTCAAGAGCGAGAGCCAAGCCACCTGCGCCAGAGAATAGTTCCAAGCCAGATATTCTGCCCATCATTCATCCCCTCTGAGTTCGGACATGAAATGCACGATGCTCTGCAGTAGACTTTTCTTGGTGTTATGAACGCCTTGGCATTTCTGAACCCACAGCCTACCCGGGTGACAAACATCCCAATCAGACTTGGCCTGTTCATACCGTCCTTTCCCCGGGTCGTGGTTCCCAAAGCCGTCGATCAGAGTATTCCAGAGAGGGCGATAACTTCTAATTAGCGCTGCCTCAACGGCCCCAATTAGGTCGCTTTCCGGTCCCTCCAGTATCATGAATCTACAACTATAATCAGGAAGGCATATTCCTTTGCCGAGTTCAATGCTTTTAGCATGCTCATTGATGCGCCCATATAGCTCATAACTCAAGCTGTTGGATGAATTTCTCCTGCGAGCCTGGCGCCAGCCAGCCGGGACGGCTTTTCCAACGTAAATTGGCATGCTATAGGAGGTGCGGTTAATCTCGTGAAAATCTCGGTATACGCCGGTTTTTGCAATGCAATACAATGCGTAGACACCTGTCCCATGGAATCTCTCTGGAGCAGGTATAGGGAGGACAGGCGTTCCGTTAAAAAACCTTATGGTGTCCTTGATGATCTCTTCGAAGTCACGAGATCGGTAGACATGTTTCTTTCGCTCAAATGTTGGCATAGAGGTCTTGTTTCCGGTAGTGTCCGGTGCCTGGAGGCCAATGATGAAACCAATGTTCCCAGGGTGACTTGAAAGGAACCCTATGCTACAAGAACACGTCGATAGGATCAAGCGCGTGTGGGCTTATAAAAAGACCCCAATGAGGGCATCAGGCCTCCATCGGGGTCATAGGTTCTATATACGGAATCAGGCGGTGGCCATGCAGGCCTCCACGTCAGCGGCGGCATCGGTTCCGAGGGGCTTCAGATCATACTTTTTCTGAAGCAACGCGAGAACGTTGGGGCTGACAAAGGCGGGCAGTTGGGGACCCAGGTTAATACCCTGTATGTTGAGGTGAAGCAGGGTAAGAAGAACCGCCACGGCCTTCTGTTCAAACCAGCTCACCATGTAGGTAATGGGCAGGTCGTTCACACCGCACTCGAAGGCTTCGGAGAGCGCGAGGGCAACCTGAATGGCGCCATAGGAATCGTTGCACTGGCCCATGTCCAGGAAGCGCGGAAGACCCGCTACCGTGCCATAGTCGTGATCACGAATTCTGAACTTGCCGCAACCCAAGGTCAATACGAGTGAGTCCTGCGGTGTGTTCTCGGCGAAGTCGGCGTAGTAATTCCGACCCGGCTCCGCGCCATCGCAACCGCCGATAAGGAATACGTGTTTAATCTCACCGCTCTTGAAGGCTTTCACCAAGGTATCGGCGTGGGCCAGAATCTGCGTGTAGTGGAAACCAATCGTGGACTCTTTGGTCTCTGTGGTCTTGAGCGGCCCGATCTCCAAGGCCTGTTCAATAAGTCCAGCGAACTTGTCGTCGGTAATCCGTGTCGCGCCGGGAATGGCGGTGGCCCGGGTTGTGTAGAGCCGATCCAAGTAGGAGTTCGAGTCCCAGGGAATCAGCACGCAGTTGGTCGTCGCCAAGACGGGGCCGCCAAACTGCTCAAATTCCAAACGCTGCTTTTGCCACGCCGTGCCGAAGTGGCCCTTCAGGTGCTTGTATTTTTTCAGCTCTGGATAGCTGTGGGCGGGCAACATTTCGCCGTGGGTGTAAATGTTGACACCAGAGCCTTCGGACTGCTCCAGCAAAAGCTTCAAGTCGGCCATGTCATGGCCCGTCACCAGGATGCCGGGGCCTTCTTGTATGCCCTCGGTTACTTGGGTCACTTCGGGGGTGCCCAGCACTTCCACATGGGCATCGTTGAGAAGTTTCATGGTCTTGAGGTTCATGCGCCCACATTCGAGGACCATTTCCACCAGGGCTTCGAGATCGAAATTTACGTTGGTCATGGTAGCGAAAAGCGCTTCTTCGATGAACTCCTCAACCTCGGAATCCGTCTTGCCCAGGCGGCGTGCGTGGTTCTTATAGGCCGCCATGCCCTTGAGGCCATAAAGCAGCAGCTTCTGTACCGATTCCACATCGGGATCCTTGCCGCAAATACCTCGATCAACACATGCTGTTCCACGAAAAGTCTGTTCACATTGGTCACAATGCATCTGGCTCATTGCTGAATCCTCCTGAGAGTTGTTTTTTGCCCAAACTAAAGTGGCAGGGCCACAGCCAAGATCTATGGTCCTCGGCCCTCGCCACCTACGAATGATTCTCTTGTTTTTGCGGCGACCCCTGCAGATTAAGACGCTAAAGATGTATCTTTTATATATGTTACCGGGTTTCGAGGGATAAGTCAATCTCTATGCTTAACAATCGATGGGGATACAGGACAGTCGGCAGGAGTGCGGACTGTCCAGTCCGCAACAAAGCCAGCGTGATACCGTCAAAGATTGAAGTACTGGAAGTATTGGATTGCCGCCATCGGAGATGGTGGTGTTCGCCGCGCAGTCAGGAGGGCGGGTTTTCTTACCCGCCAGAAGGCGCACGTTGCGCCAGCCAGCGCGTGTTGGCCTGTGCGTGAGCGTTCAACCTCAGCGGCTACACAACATGCTCAGAAGAACAATGTCGCATAAGCGGCCCGCCTGTATTTTTGATCGACGGATTGGCCCACAACTTTACGCGGGTTTGATTGAGCAACACGCCCTTTATGTCGGACACGAATGTCCAACCTCCTGCCACCAGCGTCGTCGTCCATCGCGAAGCTCTTGACCAGATGCTCTCATTTTGCAGACGGCATTCGATTCGAGTGCGCCCGTCTTCGGCCTGATAGCGTAGAAATTCACCCGCAGGCGGATGCCCGGCTTTCGCCTCCCCGTCGCTCATTCGTCGGCCTCCCCGTAGTCCATGTAGAACTCCTGAAAACGCATATAGCCCAACACGTTCGGCGCGTAACCCTTCACCTCGGGGGCCTGTAGATACTTCCGCGTATAGAAATAGATGGGAATAATGGGCAAATCTTCCAGGACCATATCTTCCGCCGCCTTGAGGACATCCCGGCGCTTGGCCGGATCGGTTTCGGCATAGGCCTGTTGGATGAGCGCGTCGTATTCGGGACGGCTGTATCCTGTCCGATTGTTGCCCCCATCGGTAAGCCACATTTCCAGAAAGTTTACGGGGTCCACCACGTCACCAATCCAGGCGGCGCGGGCGATAGAATAATCGAGATTATTCGTTGAACTGAGATAGACCTTCCAGTCCTGGTTGAGCAACTTCACATCAACGCCCAAATGCTTCTTCCACATCTGCTGGATGGCTTCGGCAATGCGCCTGTGGTTCTCAGAGGTGTTGTAGAGTATTTCGATGGGAGGCATGTTTTCGCCGTTGGGATACCCGGCCTCTGCCAGGAGTTCTCTGGCCTTTTCAGGGTCGAATGCGAGGATGTTTTCGCTTACAAAGTTGCCTGTGCCAGGCGGCACATAGTGAAACGCGGCCGTCTCACCGCCTTTTGTCACATTGTCCACCAACTGCTGCCGATCCGTCGCAAGCGACAGGGCCTGCCGCACTCGTTTATCATTGAAGGGCGCGCGCGTCACGTTCAAGCGGTAAAAGTAAACGCCGAGGTAGGGGTCGATGTGCAACGCGTCGGGGTTGGTCTCACGATACTTGGCGATCTTGTCGATGGCCAGATCCCCCGTCATATGAAGCTTGCCCGTGCGAAAACTCCGCTCCTCGGTCTGGAGGTCATCAATGGGAAAGAAGTCAATACCTTCCAGACGCACATACGCCCGATCCCAATAGTGCTCGTTGCGAACGACCTTGATAATCTCGTTGGGTCGCCATTCCGTGAGACGAAAGGGGCCGTTGCCCACATGGTTGCCCGCACGGGTCCATTTCGTTCCACGCTGCGTCATGTCGCCATACGCCTCAATGGTTGGCTGATGAACCGGATACCAGGCCTGGTGCATTTGCATAGCCAATAGGTAGGGGGTGGGATTTTCCAGGCGAAGCTCCAGCGTGTGCTCATCCAGGACCTTCACGCCCACCTCGTCAAAATCGGTCAGCGTGCCTTCGTTGAAGGCCTTGGCATTCTTGATGCAATGCAACAGATAGGCATACTCCGCCGCCAGGGCCGGGCTGAGCATGCGCTTGTAACTGTAGTAAAAATCTTGCGCCGTTACGGGATCCCCGTTGGACCACGTGCCGTCTTTTCGCAGGTTGAACGTATAGGTACGTTCGTCCTCGGACAGGACCCAGGATTCCGCCGCGCCAGGCACCGGTTCCAACGTAGCCGAGTCCAAATCAACGAGTCCTTCAAAGAGGGCAGCGTTCACACGGTGTTCCGCCACCCCCGTGACCAGCTGAGGATCCAGATCCTTCACTTCGACGTTGATGTTAACCCGTAGAATATTGTCTTGAACACCGCTCGACGATCTGCCACCACCGCATCCCGCCAACGAAAAAAATGCAACGCCAGTCATGATGATTATAGATAAATATTTGCCCACGGAAACCTCCTGTCTTTGAATTCCGAAAACGCCCAAACGGAGCAGCCGCAGAATAGCCCAAGGCAACGCCCTGGGAAGATTCGACCCAGCCTTATCTTATTTTTGAACAAAAAACTCGCCGCAAGAACTCGTTAGAACAATGTCTTTTTTTTTGGGCATTGATGAAAACCTTCAACTCAAAAACATCCGTGTTATCAGTGTCATCCGTGGTTCAACTATTTGGTTGCGGCCAACGGCTGCCCGGAATTTCTCGAAACGCCTACGTTGCTTCCCCGCCTTCGTCTGGCTTCTCTTGGCTGGGAATGTACGCCCCGCCGGAAACAATAAGCTTCATGGCATCTTCAACGCTCATATCCAGGGGCGTAAGTTCCTCCGCTGGAAGGTAAAGCAAGAACCCTGAGGTTGGATTGGGCGTGGTTGGCACAAAGACCGCCGACAGGGTACGCCCGGCAGTTTTCTGTACCAGCCCTTGCTCGTCGGAAGTAACAAAGCCCACCGCCGTAATCCCTTTGCGGGGGTATTCCAGCAGCACGACCTGCTGAAACACGGCTCCTTCGCGGTTTACGAAAACATCACGGATTTGTTGCACTGCCAGATAGACGCGGCTGATGAGGGGAATCTTGCCGACAAGCATCTCGCCCGTGGCGATTATCTTCCGGCCAACAAGATAGCGGGTAAGGAAGCCCGTACACAGGAACAGCAAGATTGCCAGCAGGAGGCCCGTGCCCATGGAAGCAAAATCGGAATCAAAGCGAAAATGCTGCAAAAAGGCCAGCGAGTCTACACGCTCACCAACCCGATTCACATAGCCCTCGACGCGGTTCATGGATACGCTGATGGCAAGGGCAATCTTCGAGACGAACATCCACGCCACCCAAATGGTGATAAACAGGGGCACCCAGACCATGACGCCCGTGGTTGCGTAGCGCTGCATTTGCTTGAAATACACCCGTATAAAGCTGGAAAGGCTATTGTATTCTGACTCGTTGTTTGTTCGTTTCATGTATGTCTTTCTTCTGGACCTTGCCTGGTGCCAACGGGGGTATTCTACGCGGTGTCACCATCGTTTTCGAGTTTACCGTCTGCGGGCCACCGGGTCCATCGGACTACTTGTCTTCCTCTGGCTCGGGTTTAATTTCGATCCGAAGCCGCGAGAGGCTGTTGGCCCGGCCCTCGAGTATCGTAATCTCATAGACCCCGTGACGGATAACCTCCCCCGTAGCGGGTATCCGACCGACCACCCGCATGACCCAGCCGCCCACGGTCTCCACTTCCTCATCATCAAGGGTCACGCCCATGGCCTCCGCCGCCGACTCCAACTCCATATGGGCATCGACGACAAAAGCGCCGGGGCTTACCTCCCGTATCGAAGTCTCGTCCTTGTCGTACTCGTCGTGAAACTCGCCAA
The DNA here is from genome assembly GCA_024280935.1 of Candidatus Hydrogenedentota bacterium. GTDB lineage: Bacteria > Hydrogenedentota > Hydrogenedentia > Hydrogenedentales > JAEUWI01 > JAEUWI01. The sequence continues at coordinate 30,639 of JAJRPE010000490.1, read as the reverse complement.
ATATCTCTTCCAGCACATCTTCCTGGGTGATAATCCCATCGGTGCCGCCATACTCGTCAATGACGACCGCAATGGAGCAACCTTTTTCCCGCATTGCATTCAGCAGGTCATCCAGTTTCATCGTGTCCGGCACGTGAAGCATGTCCTGAACAAAGCCCTCCAGGGTGTCAAAGGGTTCTGTAGCGCGGAGGACATCAAAAGCATTGACGACACCTACGACGGTGTCGATAGATTCCCGATACACGGGCAAACGGGTGTAGCCGCTTTCGATGAGCTTGGCTATTAATTCGCTGCGGCTGGCTGTTTCCGGCAACGCCACGATATTGATGCGCGGCACCATGACCTCTTTGGCCAGCCGGGACTGTAAATCGATGACCGAATGTATCATCGCTTTTTCATCTTCCTCAATGGTTCCGCGATCCGCACTCTCATCGACCAGCACACGCATGTCTTCCACGGTGCTTACCACCGGTTCTTCCGCCGCCTTTTTACCCTCCACCATAGCCACCAGTTTTGCCGAAAGCCACGATACCGGCACGACGACGGGGGCCAAGACGAAATCAAAGAATCGAATTACGGGTAGCAGTGCCAGGGAAAAACGGGTGGGATGAAGCCGGAAAGCGCTCTTGGGCAGCACTTCGCCAAAAACCAGGAAGAGCGGGGTAGCGATCAGAATGCTGTAGAAGGCTCCCATTTTCGGGGTCGACGCAATGGATTCCATTTCCTGGGTCAGAGCGATGGTGCCCATGACCAGGGCCATATTGGTGCCCACAAGCACCACGGTAATCATTCGCTCCGGATGGATAATGTAATGGAGCAATTGCTTAGCGCGGGCATCGCCCTCGGATTCGGCCATGTGGCGTACGCGAATCCGGTTGGTGGCCACAAAACCCGTCTCGTAACCCGCAAAAAAAGCGTTGAGGAGAATGCCCAAGCCGAATAAAATGAGCGCGGTTGTCATCCCACCGCCTCCCCTGGGCGGTCGATTTCAGTGCCTGGTATCTCAATCCGAAGGCGGGAAACCCGCTTTCCCTCCATGGCCTCCACCGTGTAACGAACACCTTCATGACAAATCTGGTCCCCGACCTCAAGCACCTTCTCGCTCTGCTCCATCAGAAAGCCTGCCACCGTCTCATGCTCCTCATCATCAACAGACACCCCCGTGAGGGCCTCCAACTCGTCCAGCGGGAAACTACCATCCACCTCGAAGAGGTTTTTAGCGACTTGAACTACGGCAGACTCTTCGGGGCCATCGCCCGCATCAATGTCCACCACGATCTCGCGCAGCGCATCATGGAGCGTGACCAGGCCTTCCGTACCGCCGAACTCGTCCACCACGATGGCCAGATGGGTGCGCAAACGCTGCACCGATTTCATAAACTCCGAGATCGTCATCGTTTCGGGCACATAGTGGGCCGTCCGAAGCAAGGGCCTGACGGGCACCTCCATGTTGCCCTGATCCACATGGGAAAGAAGATCCTTGGCGTAAAGAATACCGGTAATCTGGTCCAGGTTTTCACCATACACTGGAATGCGGGAAAAGCCATGCTCTATAACCAGGTCCAGGGCCTCCGTGACCGTCGCGCCCTCGTTCAAGACCACCATATCGGGCCGGGGAATGAGAATTTCCCGCACCATGGATTCGCTTACCTTGAGGATCCCCTGGATCATCTCCCGTTCGTCTTTTTCGATAGCACCCGTCGCTTCGCCCTCGGAGAGAAGGGATGCAAACTCATCGTCCGTCATGAAGGGCGCGGGACGAAGATCGCTGAATCGGGAAACGCGAAAGAAGAACCCAACCAGCCACAGCACGCCGTGGCGGAGCGGTAGAAGAAGGGCGCTGCTGAACCGCAAGGGCAAGGACGCCCATCGTGCGTAAAGTTCATTGTTTCGCACCACCAACAGTTTTGGAACGATCTCTCCGACAATGACAAGAACGCCCGTGCAGACCGCCACCGCCGCCAAATACGAAATGGCGGGTGGGAGGATTTGCTCAAAAAGCTGCTCGGTCGGAAGTGCCAGTACCACGCCCAGCAGAACATTGACGATGGAGTTCCCCATCAGAATCGACGTCAGCAGCTCACTCGGTTGCGCGAGTAAGCGGGACGCCTCCTGACTCAATAGGCCCGGTCGCTCCCCGATAGCCCGAATGTCGAGGGGGCTTAGCGAGAAATAGGCCACTTCACAGGCAGAAAAAAACGCCGATAGGGACAAGAGGACACCGATGCCCACAAGAAGCCCCGGATGGAATATACCGGTCCAATCTTCCGGTGGCGCGGCATCGGATTGAACCGCCATATCAACGGCGGTCACAACGGGATCTTCTGCGGCATCGTTGCCAATGCCGACCATTATTAGCGCTGCACCTACCCAACAAGAAGTAATTAAGGTTCGCTTAATCCATCGTGCTGAACTGCTACTGTCTGTGTCCAATGCGCTGCTGCGCTCCACCTCAAGATCACGGCTATCCGCTGCTGAATGCATTACGGATCCGTGCGCCAAGCGGCTTCCCTGTGTACGCCCAGATAGTGGGCCTGCTTGTTGTTCATGTCGGACCGCGTTGCGGTGCTCGCATGATCATAGCCTAATAAATGTAACATTCCATGGCAAAATAGTAAACGGACATCGTCCCGCATACCGGCGCGATCTCCGTCATTTCGACCCACAACCGTCTCCAATGATATGACAATGTCACCCAGCAGCCGCGTACCCGGCATGGGACCCGCTTCCTGCTCAAAAGAGAGTACATCGGTCGCGGCATTTTTATTTCGATAGGTCTTATTCAGATCACGAATACGGTCATCGTCGCAAAACAATACACTGAGTTCTACATCACCTTCATCATCCAATTCACCTGCGCAGATACGTTCCGCCAGACGTGTCAAAACGTCATGACGGTACAGGCCCTTTTCCACCGACTCACTCGATATGCACACGCGGACCATTAGTCGTCGCTCTCTTCTTCCCGTGCGGCGGGATAGGCCACGCGGGTGTGGAGATTCGACAGGATACGCTGCGACACCACCTCGGCGATGGTATCCAACTGTTTCAGCGTCAGGTTGCAGTCATCGAACTGCCGGTCTGCGGAGCGAGCCGCCACAATCTTATCGACGAAATCCCGGACCCGTTCTTCGTTGGGATTTTTGATCGACCGGACACCCGATTCCACGGCATCACAAATCATCAAAATGGCCGTCTCCGGCCGCTGTGGTTTGGGGCCGGGGTAGCGAAAGTCTTCTTCCAGCACGTCGTCGTGCTTTTGCTCTTTCTGGGCCTGCTGGTAAAAATAACCAATCAAGCAGGTACCGTGGTGTTCCAGAATACCATCGATGATGGGCTTGGGCAGGTGGTATTCCCGAGCCAACTCAGCGCCCTGAATAACGTGGGCAGCAATGGCTCGGGCGCTCATCCGGGGCGACAGCTCATCATGAACGTTATACCCCGTCTGATTCTCGGAAAAATACTCGGAGCGCCGCATCTTGCCAATGTCATGGTAGAGGGCGCAAACACGGGCCAAGAGGCCGTTGGCACCGATTGCGTCGGCGGCCGCTTCGGAAAGGTCGCCCAGCATCCGACTGTGGGCACTGGTTCCCGGCGCTTCCACGGCCAGCTGGCCCAGCAACTCGTTATTGAAATCCGAGTATTCAAGCAATTGGATATCGGTGGTGATGCCGAATAGCCGTTCGAGAGGCGAAAGCACAGCGGGCACCGCCAAAAGACCAATAATGCCGTTCAGAACGATGAGAAAGAGGCGCCGCACTGTGGCCTCGTCCAGCAAGGTGTCGGTTGCCAGAATGACCGCCACCATCATGGTGCCGCCAACCATAGTGGCCGTGATAGATGCGCCGGCCATGTCGCTGCGGCGACGCACCCGGAAGATGGTGAAGGCACCAGCGATGGACATGGCAGTCCCTACCGTGAGAAGCCGCCAATCGTAGCCATACTGGACAGAAACCAACAACGCAGTAAGAAGACTCACAACAGCAGCAAGGCCCACATTGACCAGAATAGCGTACAGGATTCCGCAAGCCGCGATGGGGACCAGAAAGCCCGTAGGCTCGAAATAGAGGGCAACCCGGCTCAAGACCAGCAGCCCGCAGATAAGCAACAGGGCAAGCTGAAAAAGAACCTTCGTGTCGGCGCTGCCTTGCCCCCGGAATAACCGTATGGAGCGGTAGAGGCACAGCATCGTGAGAAGAACCAGAATCGCATGGGCCGCAACAGCGCTCATAAGCTCCGCCAGCGGATGGGCATCTCCCAGGATGAGCGTCAGAAAGGTCCGGGCATCGGAGCGCGACTGGGCAGTCCAGCGTTTGCCGCCATCCTGAATCTCCAGCCCCGCAATAATCTCCTTGAGCACGGGCTTAACCGCAGCGCGAGCGCGCTCACGCGCCGCATCCGTCTCCACGTCGTCATAGCGGAGGGTGTCCGTAATAAAAGCGGCTGCGACCGGTGCGGCCCCATCGGCAAACCCATCTGCCGCCTCAGCGGACACAAAGTCCTGGGCTGCCTTCGGAAGCAGCGCATCAAGATAGCGCAGCGCTTCAACAGGATCCATTACCGCTTCATACCGGATCTCTGTGCTGCGCTGTCCATTCGCATCGGGGATATCCCGCAGCAACACAATAGTCCGACTGCTATCCTGGGGTTGCAAGGTCTGTTGGCGGATACCCAGGCGAAGCACGGTCTCAAGGCCCTCGCGGGTCAGTTGGGCCCGCTTATCACTAAGCTGGTAACTAAGGCTGTCGGGGCTGTCCGGTTCGAGGCGCACCACGGGCGTTCCGTCGGAAGAAAGGCCGCTTTCCACAATTACGTTGGGCACCGATTCCTTATCCGGCATCAACCAGAGGGCAAGTTCATGCTCGCTAAGCGCTATCTTGGCATCCGCGCCACTGAGCAGACCCTGGGCGAACTGATGGACCGCTTTGGTGACAACGTCGTCGGTTTTCTCCGGTGCCGTCAAGGTCGCCAGGGTGCTCATAAGCATGGCGCTTACGGCGGGTCGTTGTTCCTTTATCCAGTCGATCTGGGCCTGCAACGCCGAAAGTTGCTGTTCCACGCGCTGATTGTCGACCCGGTAGTTATCAGGAACCTCGGCCACAGCGGCTTCTTGCGCCAACTGTGTCTCTTGCAAATCAACCGTCTCAAAATTAAAGGTGGCCACAATTTCACGGGTCGATAACGTGCCATCGATCTCACTCTGGAGTACCTCGATCACTGGATCGTGGTGGGAAGTCTTGGTGATGGCACCCACCATAACGAGAAAGGCCGCGACGACGACAGCGCGGTGGAGCAAGCGGGTTCGGCGATCACCGCCGCCGCGCTCATTGGGAGACAGCCCCAAAAGCCCCACGCGATTCTTCCTATGAGAAAATCGCCCCAGCATTAGTGCTCAGTGGCCGCCTCGCGACGGGCTTTGTCCGCGTCGTAGGCATTGATAATGCGCTGCACAATCGGATTGCGAACCACATCATTCTTGGTGAGATTGACAATCCCTATTTCGGAAACATTTTCGAGTACGCGAGATGCCTCCGACAGACCAGAAATGGTTCCCTTGGGTAAATCGCACTGGGTCACGTCGCCGGTAATGATGGCGCGAGAACCCTGACCCAAGCGGGTCAAGAACATCATCATCTGCTCGGTGGTCGTGTTCTGAGCTTCATCCAAAACGACAAAGGACTGGTCCAGCGTGCGTCCCCGCATGAAGGCCAGAGGCGCGACTTCGATGCGCCCCTCCTCCAGCAGACGCGCCACCCGGGACATGTCAACCATGGAATACAGCGCGTCATAAAGGGGGCGGAGGTAGGGATTGATCTTCGCCTCCAAATCACCGGGGAGGAAACCGAGGCTTTCCCCGGCTTCCACAGCGGGCCGGGTCAAGATCACCCGGCGAACCCGTTTGCTGAGCAACGCGGATAAGGCAACGGCCATGGCGAGATAGGTCTTCCCCGTGCCCGCCGGGCCAATGGCAAAGGTCATGTCGTGCTTCTCTATGGCCTCCAGATAAGCCTGCTGGCCCTGCGTGCGGGGCCGAATGCGCAAGTCGCCGCGAATCACGGAGGGTGCCTTGGCGTTCACAGGTTGCTGCGGCTTTTCGCCCGATTGCTGCGCCTCTTCCAGGATCGCCCGAACATCACCCAGGGTGGGCGTAAAGCCCTGCCGCACCGATACGAGGAGTTCGCTAAGAAGCTCCGCAATAAAACGGGCATTGTCGTCGTCGCCAATGATGGCTACCTTGGCACCGCGATCAACAATGCGCACTTGCATGGCATCCTGGAGGTGCTTGCGGAACTCGCCATTCTGACCAAGAAGTTTAAGCGCTTCTTCCTGATTCTCTAATTGAATTTCGTGACTCAGTAGACGAAAATTCCTATGGTGGGCCGCAACGCTTCCCAGGTACTGCGGTGCGCCGCCTAAGGGCGCTCTTCGACACGAAAGATAATCTCGCCTTCGCGCACCAGGCGCTTCACACGACGGATATTTGCTTCTTGTTCCAGGGGATCGGAATCCATGCCCGTGGCCCGCTTTTCTTCACTGACCACACGTTCGCGGAGCGATTCCACCTGCTGTTGCTGCTTTTCCACAGTCTGCATGGTCTGGCGATAGGTCCCATAGCGGCCTTCCAGATCGCGTTGATCAACATAGGCCAACGCCAGCGCCGTTACCAGCGCCAGCGTCAGCCAATACCATGTGTAATCCGTGCGTTTCATGCGACAGAGCACCCTGCGGCGCTCAAGGTACTCCTGCTATCGTAGATTGTAAAACGCATCCATGCCGAGGAAGGCGGACTGCTTGCCCAACTCCTCTTCAATGCGCAACAACTGATTATACTTCGCAATCCGGTCGCTTCGCGATGCCGAACCGGTCTTAATCTGGCCTGCGTTCAGCGCAACCGCAATATCGGCAATTGTGCTGTCTTCGGTCTCGCCACTGCGGTGGGAAATCACCGTTGTATAACCCGCACGATGGGCCATTTGGCAGGCATCCATCGTCTCGGTCAACGTACCAATCTGGTTTACCTTAACCAGTATAGCATTTCCGACACCTTCCTGGATCCCCCGGCTGAGATATTCCGTATTGGTCACGAAGAGATCATCGCCCACCAACTGCACCTTTTTGCCAAGTTTATCCGACAGTGTCTTCCACCCGTCCCAGTCGTTCTCGTCGAGGCCGTCTTCGATGGAAATAATCGGGTATTTTGCCGCAAGGTCGGCCCAGAAGTCGATCATGCCACTGGCCGTCTTTTCCGGCTGCGCTTCAGCGCCCAGCGTATAGGTGCCGCCCGTGTAGAACTCACTCGCTGCCGCGTCGATGGCCAGCCAGATGTCCTTGCCCGCTTCAAAGCCTGCGGCCTTTATGGCCTGGAGGATAACTTCGATAGCTTCCACATTGGAACCAAGATTGGGAGCGAAGCCGCCTTCGTCGCCTACGGATGTGTTTAACCCCTTGTCTTTCAACACCTTCTTCAGCGCGTGGAAGACTTCGGTACCCATGCGGAGCGCTTCCCGAAAAGAAGGTGCGCCACAGGGCATAACCATAAATTCCTGAATATCCACATTATTGTCCGCATGGGAACCGCCATTGAGAATATTCATCATGGGCAAAGGCAGTGTGTGGGCATTGGTTCCGCCGATGTAACGATAGAGGGGAATTTCCAGCGCTTCGGCAGCCGCCTTCGCCACCGCCAGGGATACACCCAGAATAGCGTTGGCACCCAGATTGCTCTTGTTCTTGGTTCCGTCCAGCGCGATCATGGTCTGATCAATTTCCCGCTGCCCCAAGGCATCCATGCCAAGAAGCTCCTCGGCGATGGTGCTGTTGATGTTCTCAACCGCTTTGAGTACACCCTTGCCCTGGTAGCGATCCTGGTCACCGTCCCGCAACTCGACGGCTTCATGCTCGCCGGTAGAGGCACCGGAGGGCACAGCGGCCCGTCCAACGACGCCGGAGGCAAGAAATACGTCTGCTTCCACGGTGGGATTTCCGCGAGAGTCGAGGATCTCACGCGCTTGGATACCTGTGATACGTGTCATGGTCTTGTCTTTCTTTATAGGTTGAAGAATAGTGGGCCCACGTCAGATTTGCAGGTTATGCTGAGCGGTGCTCCCCGGTAAGCGTTCAGAAGCCACCAAGGGTGCCACGTGACAAGGGGCGATAGCCCTTGCTGCGGGTGTTCCTCACGCAATTTTTCTTGTCTCCATGGTCATTGCACGGGCAAGCCCTGCGAGGCTTGACCGTGGCACCCGTAGCCGTATTTTGTCGTGTCGAGATGAGATAAAAATAGCGGAAGGGCGTGAACGCTTACGTTCCCCGTATTGTTTTGTTCCGCTACAGGTACTTGCGCACCCGGCTCCGCTTTCGCAGTTCCGCCATCCAGCGTTTGTAACGTTCATTTCCGTAGTTTGCCCGAAGCACAGGCTCGATCTCGGTACGGACCTCATCAAAAGACGCCAAGCCTGCTTCCACCTTCTCCGCCGCCATGAAAAGCATCATGCCCGTGTCGGTCTCGATAATTGGACTAATATCACCCGGCTCTAACCCAAAAGCAACATCTTCCAAATCGGCCACAAAATCACCCCGACCGATCCACCCAACGAATCCACCCTCGGCTGCGGAAGGACCATCAGAATGCTGTTCCGCCAATTTCGAAAATTCCGCGCCCAGCGCCAACTCTTCGCGCAAAGCCTCCAAACGCGCCAATGTCTTGCCCCGTCCGCCTTCTGATTGGTCCATAGCAATAAAGATACGGTAGAGCTTCACGCGTTCCGGTTTTTGAAACTGCTTGAGATTGTCTTGGTAGTACTGGGAAAGTTCCGCTTCGGAAATAACCGCATCATCCTCCAAATAGCGCCGCTTGCTCATACCCATCGACAAGGCCACGGTTTGCTTCCTGATTCGTTCGCGAAAGGCACTTATTGTCACACCCTCCTCCGCGAGGGCACCCAGAAAGTCTTTCTCCGAAGCATAGCGCTCGCGAAAACCCTTGATCCGCGCTTCTACCTGCTCGTCGGTAATCTTGATGTCGTTCAAGACCCCCTCGCGATAGAGGATTTTTTGCTCGATCGACTGCTCCAACGCTTCGTTGAAGAGCTTCACGATCTCTTGCTCCGGCTTGTCCGCGATCAGCGGACGAATCTCCGAAACAATCTCGCTTTGGAGTATCACCTCGGTGTCTACGGTAGCAACGATAGCATCCACGATCTCAGCGGCAGCCTGAAAGGACAGGCCCGCAATCAAGAAGGCCAAAGCCAAGTTTCGAATTCGGACCGCAATCATTTGTCCACCTGTTTCGTTCACGTTTCGATGACAATCACTGGAAAAGCATAGCATAGAAAAGGGCTGTCCCACCAACGCGTTGCGCTTAGTTTATAATCGAACGTAGTCAGCAAAAGGATATCCCGGGCTTACAGCCCTATCCTGTTTTGCACCCTTTTTTCCTGGGACGTTGCCCCAGGCTGGTATATAACACGCCGTTGGCGCTGGCAGATCACCCTGCATTTCACGAGGATTTATGAAAAGGGCCAACGGCCCGAATCCATACCAGCATGGGGCATCGCCCCTTGTTAGAAGGCCAAATACAGCAATAAGGGCTGAAGGTCCGCGCCATCTTTTTTCGGCCCACCTGAATTCAAGACGCACCTGCCCATTGATACTGGAACGGCAACAGGAAAGCGGCATCCCATATTAAGGTGGCCCGTTGTGACGGGCCACCCCAACATAATCGGTTTTCTACAACATGTCGGCGGGCGGTGCTAGACCGACTCTTCGCCGACAGCCTCGCTTTCGAATGTTTCAATCTCCAACTCCTCGGAGAAGTCGCCCAGTGCTTTGTCCTTGAGCATCGGATGGGTGTCCTGGTAATGCGGGCTGCCCGTACCGGCGGGGATGAGGTGACCGATGATCACGTTTTCCTTGAGTCCGGTCAGCTCGTCGGTCTTACCCCGCAACGCGGCTTCGGTAAGAACGCGCGTGGTCTGCTGGAAGGAGGCGGCAGCGATAAAGCTTTCCGTGCTCAATGCGGCCTTGGTAATACCCTGAAGCACGGGCTCGGCTTCCGCCGGGCGACCATCACGGCGCTGGGTCTGTTCATTGGCTTCCGCAAAGCGGATCTTGTCCACTTCCTGGTGGGCCAGGAAGTTGGTGTCGCCGGGATCATCCTTGATGCGAACCTTGCGGAGCATCTGCCGGATGATCACTTCGATGTGCTTGTCATTGGTGCGCACGCCCTGAAGACGATACACTTGCTGAACTTCGTCAAGCAGGTAACGCCGGAGGGCATCTTCACCCTGAACCGCAAGAATGTCCTGCGGAATGATGGGGCCATCCGTCAGGCGCTGGCCAGCGTATACCCGGTCACCGGTCTGCACGTTAAGGTGCTTGCCCGGCGGAATCGTGTATTCACGCACTTTACCAACGGGCGGGTTCACTTTGAGTTTCCGCATGCCTTTTGAGGCGCCGCCGAGCTCCACCATGCCATCAATATGGCTGATAACCGCCGGCAGCTTAGGTTGGCGCGCTTCGAAGAGCTCGGCCACCCGAGGCAAACCGCCGGTAATATCCTTAGTCTTGCTGAACTGTCGAGGTGTCTTGGCCAGCAAGTCGCCTGCCTGAACCACGTCCCCGTCTTCCGCCACCACGTGGGTTCCCGCAGGAATCGTGGCAAAGGAAAGCACTTCGCCATCTGGACTCTGGATGGTGATCTGCGGGTGGATATCTTGCTTGTGCTCGGTGATAACGTGCTCTTCCAACCCCGTGTCCGGGTTGATGTCCACGCGCATCGTCACACCTTCCACCATGCCATCCAACTTGGCGGTACCAGACTGTTCGGCAATGATGGAAATATTATAGGGGTCCCATTCGTAAATCAGCTGGCCCTTGCGAAGCTTCTGCCCATCTTCGGAATGCAATACGCAGCCCGTGGGAATCGCGAAGCGGTGCAATTCTTTCTTGTCTGTACTGATGATTCTGATTTCACCACCACGGTTTACCACCACGGTCTGTCCGTCGCGATTGATGGCCGTCCGAACATTGTTAAACTCGACCGAACCGTTGTCCGTCATCTTGATCTCGGTGCTCTCCACCTGACGGTTGGCGGCACCACCAATGTGGAAGGTCCGCATGGTCAATTGAGTGCCCGGCTCGCCGATAGACTGGGCCGCGATGATACCCACAGCCTCGCCCATTTCCACAAGTTTGCCCGTGGCCATGTTACGACCATAGCAATGCGAGCAAACACCACGCTTGGACTGGCACGTGAGCACAGAACGAATCGTGATGCCCGGCAGGCCAGACGCTGTAATTGCTTCGGCGCTTTCCTGCGTAATTTCCTCGTCTGCGGAGGCCAAGGGTTCGTCCTGTCCGGGAATCATGACATCGTCCAAGGGATAACGCCCAACAATACGCTCATCAAGGGGCGCGATAATGTCGGTGCCGTCCATGAGGGGCTCCATCCATACGCCATTCAGGGTGCCACAGTCTTCTTCCTCGATGGTCACATCCTGTGAAACATCCACAAGGCGGCGGGTGAGGTAACCGGCGTCAGCCGTCTTGAGCGCCGTATCAGCCAGACCCTTGCGGGCACCGTGGGAGGAGATAAAGTACTCCACCACGGTCAGGCCTTCGCGGAAATTGGAGGTAATGGGAGATTCAATAATATCGCCCGACGGCTTGGCCATCAGGCCGCGCATGGCGGCAAGCTGGCGAATCTGGGACTTGCTGCCACGAGCCTTTGAGCGGTACATGAGGTGAATGCCACTGAAGCCCTGATCATTTTCCTCCATGCCCTTCAGCATGACTGCGGAAACTTCTTCGGTCGTCGTCGTCCACTGATCGATAATCTTATTGTAGCGTTCGCCCTCAGTGATAAGGCCGTTCTGGTACATGTCGTCAATACGCTCCACCTCGGCCTGGGCGTGCTCAATGAGTTCCTTTTTCTCTTCAGGAATGACCATGTCCACGATGGCTACAGAGATGCCTGACAGGGTCGCGTACTTGAAGCCCGTGCGCTTGAGGGCATCCAGGAGGTCGAAGGTCTTCTTGTGCCCGTGCGTCGCGTAACACACCGCAATAATATCGCCGATGCTGCCCTGATCCTGTTCCCGGTTCACATCCTGAACCGTGATCTCCTCGGGAAGGCCTTCTTTTAGAAGCACGCGGCCCACGGAGGTATCGATGATGCCATCGGGCGTGCTGAGCTTGATGGCCGCGTGAATGGCGACTTCACCCATTTCGTGGGCCATGACAACGGCTCCCGTATCCGGGAAGATCTTGCCCGGCTGAAGCAACTGGCCGTCTTCGCCCGTCCACTTAGCCTTCCACTCGCCCTCGGCACCGGGACGTATCCGGGTCATCCAGGCGATACCCAGAACAATATCCTGGGACGGTGTCACAATGGGGGAGCCATCGGACGGTGAAAAGATGTTGGAGGAGGACATCATCAACAGATGGCACTCCAACTGGGCGGCGGGCATCAACGGAACGTGAACGGCCATTTGATCGCCGTCAAAGTCGGCGTTGAAGGCGCGGCAAACCAGCGGATGCACCCGGATCGCCTTGCCCTCGATAAGGACCGGCTGAAATGCCTGGATGCCCAATCGGTGCAGGGTCGGTGCGCGGTTCAACATCACCGGGTGATCTTTGATTACGTCTTCCAGAATATCCCACACCTCGGTGCGCCCTTGGGCAATCGCCCGTTTGGCCGCCTTGATGGTGGAGGAGATGCCACGCTCTTTAAGCTGGTGTATGATAAAAGGCTCGAAAAGCTCCAATACCATGTACTTGGGCAAACCACACTGGTGAAGCTTCAGTTCGGGTCCCACCACGATGACGGAACGTCCCGAGTAGTCGACGCGCTTACCAAGAAGGTTCTGGCGGAAACGGCCCTGCTTGCCCTTGAGCATATCGCTCAGGGACTTGAGGGGGCGGTTGCCCGCGCCAAGCACGGTGCGCCCGTGACGCCCGTTGTCGAAAAGGGCGTCCACCGCCTCCTGGAGCATGCGCTTTTCGTTGCGCAGGATAACTTCCGGCGCACGGAGGTCGATAAGGCGCTTCAGGCGGTTGTTGCGATTAATAACACGTCGGTAGAGGTCGTTAAGGTCGCTGGTGGCATAGCGACCGCCTTCCAAGGGGACCAGCGGACGCAGATCCGGCGGAATAACCGGCACAATGTCCAGTACCATCCAAGCGGCGTGGTTGCCCGATTTACGCAGCGCTTCGACAACCTTGAGGCGCTTAATCGCCTTCGCACGGCCCTGAGCCGACGTCACGGTGGCAAATTGCAGGTGGAGCTCTTCGCTCAACACGTCAATATCGATCTCTTCCAAGAGCTGCTTAATGCCCTCAGCACCCATCTTGGCCACAAAACGATCCGCATACTCCGAGCGGGCATCTTGATACTGATCCTCGGTGAGGGTCTCCATCTTTTCGAGACCCGTGTCACCAGGATCGATGACCACGTAGTTCTCGAAATAAATCACCCGCTCCAATGCGCGAATGGAAAGGTCAAGCAGGTTGCCAATACAACTCGGCGTCGTCTTGAAAAACCAGATGTGCGTTACGGGCACGGCCAGCTTGATGCTGCCCATGCGCTCACGGCGCACCTTGGACTCGGTGATTTCCACACCGCAACGATCACAAGTAATACCGCGGTGCTTTACTTTCTTGTACTTGCCACAACCGCACTCCCAGTCCTTGACCGGTCCGAAGATCCGCTCACAAAACAAGCCGTCTTTCTCCGGCTTGAAGGTACGGTAGTTGATGGTTTCAGGTTTCTTGACTTCACCACGGGACCACTTGAGGATTTCCTCAGGAGAAGCCATGCGGATGGACAGCGCGTCAAATCGTTCACCAGTCGTTGCAATATATTTGGCCAACGTATTAGTCCTCCAGTGATTCTTCTTCAAGTTCCATGGTGCCATCAACCTTAACCAGCTTGATGACGTCGAGACACAGACTCTGTATTTCACGCACGAGCACGTTGAAGGATTCCGGGGTGCCCGGCTCCACTTCACGCTCGCCCTTCACAATAGCCTCATACGCCTTGGTGCGGCCCTGAATATCGTCGGCCTTGAAAGTCAGCAGTTCCTGCAGGGTGTAGGCGGCGCCATAGGCCTGCAGAGCCCACACTTCCATTTCACCAAAACGCTGGCCGCCAAACTGGGCCTTGCCGCCAAGAGGCTGCTGTGTGACCAGGGAGTACGGCCCAATAGCCCGTGCGTGGATTTTGTCGTCCACCAGGTGATTCAGCTTCAGCATGTAGATTTGACCCACACACGTCGTCTGGTCCAGATCGATGCCCGTGCGACCGTCTCGCAGCCGAATCTTGCCCGAGGTGGGAAGGCCCGCCTTTTCGAGAAACTCCACGATGTTCTCTTCGGTCGCGCCGTTGAACACGGGTGTGGCGATTTTCATGCCGAGCGCTTTCGCAGCCCAGCCCAGATGGGTCTCCAGCAACTGGCCCACGTTCATTCGAGACGGAACACCGAGGGGATTCAATAGAATTTGCACCGGAGTCCCGTCGGGCAGGAACGGCATATCTTCGACCGGAACAATCCGGGCAACCACGCCTTTGTTCCCGTGGCGGCCCGCCATCTTGTCGCCAACGGACATGCTGCGTTTTTTTGCCACAAAAACCTTGACGAGCTTGATAACACCCGGGGGCAATTCGTCGCCCTTGCGCATGCGCTCAATCTGGCTGTCGCGGAAGGCAATAAGCTTGGCCTCTTCCATGGCCGCCATGTTGACCAGGCGCGTAAGCTGTTGCTGCGTTTTCTTATCGTCGATTCGGAGACGGGACAGCACACTGTATTCGCCCTTGTCGAGGTGGGCCATCCGGACGCGCTTGCCCTTCTCAAGCACAAGCTCTTCCGTCTTGTGGTCGTAAACGTCTTCCAGGATCTTCACGCCAACAAGGTCATCACGAACCATATCGACGAAGGTCGAACGAATCTCTTCGATGCGTTCATCGTATTGGCGCTTTACCTTATTGACTTCCGCCAGGAGCGCCTTCTTCGCCTGAGCGTCGGTGGCCTTGTCCTTGCGGCTACAAACCTTAACATCCACAACCACGCCATTCGATCCGGGCGGCATGGTCAGGGAAGCGTCGCGAACGTCCTCGGCTTTCTCACCGAAAATGGCGCGCAGCAGTTTTTCTTCCGGAGCCAGCTCGGTTTCCCCTTTGGGCGTTACCTTGCCCACGAGAATGTCGCCGTGGCTGACCTTCGACCCGATGCAGGCGATGCCGCTCTCATCCAGATTCTTGAGGGCATCTTCGCTGACGTTGGGAATATCGCGGGTGATCTCTTCTGGACCCAGCTTCGTATCCCGCGCCTCAAGCTCATAGACCTGGATATGAATAGACGTGAACACGTCCTCCTTCACCAACTCTTCGCTGAGAATGATCGCATCCTCGAAGTTGTATCCTTCCCATGGCAAGAATGCTACGAGGACATTACGCCCCAAAGCCAACTCGCCGTTGTCCGTCGCGGGTCCATCACCAATAATGTCGCCCGCCTGCACCTTATCGCCTTTGGCAACGATGGGGCGCTGGGTAATGCACGTGTTCTGGTTGGAGCGCACGTACTTCTTCAACGTGTAAACGTCTTCGTCGGACCGGAAGGGGTTGTCCTTCTTGGTCTTGCGGGTCTTGATGCGGATGACTTCACCGTCTGCGTATTCAACGGTGCCGTTGCGTTCCGCACGGACCACTGTGCCCGAATTCCGGGCGGTCACGTGCTCCAGGCCAGTCCCCACATAGGGAGAGTCGGTCTTGAGCAGGGGCACCGCCTGGCGTTGCATGTTGGAACCCATCAAGGCGCGATTGGCGTCATCGTGCTCCAGGAACGGAATCAAGGCGGCAGCCACACTCACCAACTGCTTGGTGGAGATGTCCATATAATCCACGCCATCGGGACCGACTTGGGGGAAATCGCCCCGGTGACGACACAAGATACTGCGACGCTCGAAGCGGCCTCGTTTATCCAGGGGCGCATTGGCCTGGGCGATAACGTAATTGTCCTCGTCATAGGCAGAGAGCATCTCCACCTCGTCCTGAACCGTACCGCCATTCACTTTGCGATAGGGCGTTTCCAGAAAGCCGTACTGGTTAACACGGGAATACGTTGAGAGCGATGCCATCAGGCCGATGTTTGGCCCTTCCGGCGTTTCTATGGGGCAAATGCGACCGTAGTGCGTCGGGTGTACGTCGCGCACCTCGAAGCCTGCGCGCTCACGGCTCAGGCCACCCGGTCCCAAGGCGCTTAAACGGCGCTTGTGGGTCAATTCAGCCAGCGGGTTAATTTGGTCCATGAAGTGGGAAAGCTGGCTGCGGCCAAAGAAGTCTTTTATGACCGCGCTTACAGGCTTGGGGTTCACCAAGGTCTGAGGCGAAAGCTGATCTTCCTCCTGGAAGTTCATGCGCTCCCGCACGGTCCGCTCCATGCGCACCAAGCCAATGCGGACCTGGTTCGAAAGCAATTCGCCCACGGCGCGTACACGACGATTCCCGAGGTGATCGATATCGTCCAACACCCCCTCGCCGGAGCGCAGTTTCACCAGGTATTGCAACGTGGCAACTACGTCTTCCTTGGTGAGCGTCTTGATATCCTGATCAATCTGGAGGCCCAGTTTGCGATTGATCTTATAACGGCCTACCGGCGCAAAATCATAACGGCTGGCATCGTAGAAGAGTCGCTGAAAGAACGTGCGGCAGGTCGCGTCAGTCGCCGGATCGCCTGGACGAATCCGTGCGTATATTTCGCGCAGCGCGTCTTCCTGCGTCTGGGTCTTGTCCTGCGACAAGGTCATGACGATAGTGGCGTCTTTGCCGATATCCTCGCGATTTAGGATCTGGACTTTCTGAATCTGGGAGGCCATGATTCGTTCGATCATCGTCAGGGTAAGCTCGGTCGCGGCATCGGCCAGGACTTCGCCCGTTTCAGGATCGATTACATCGGAAGCCACCCAGAAGCCTACTGCCGCCTCCGGCTCCATGGAGTCATTTTCCACCTTGACCTTGGTGCGGCCAAAGGTCATTTTTTCGAATTGGTAGAAAAGCTCAAGGATCTCTTCGGGTTCAATGTATCCGAAGGACTTGAGGAAGGTCGTTGCGGGCAACTTGGAGCGGCGGTCAATGGTAAGCCAGAGATAGTCGCTGATGTCATACTCAAACTCAAGCCAGGCACCGCGATACGGAATAACCCGGGCAGAAAGCAGGGGCTTGCCATTCTGGTGGATCTTGCGCTCGAAAGAAACGCCCGGCGACTTATGAAGCTGGCTCACAATTACGCGCTCGGCACCGTTAATAATAAACGTGCCCGTGACGGTCATGATCGGCAACTCGCCCAGGAAAACCTCCTGTTCAAGCATGATCTTCTCACGCAGCTCCTTATTCACGCCGGTGCCGATTTCTTCGTAACGCACCAGGCGAAGAAGGGCCTTGAGCGACGCCGAATAGGTCATGCCCCGCTCCTGGCATTCCTGCACCGTGTACTTGGGCGGCGCAAA
The DNA here is from genome assembly GCA_024280935.1 of Candidatus Hydrogenedentota bacterium. GTDB lineage: Bacteria > Hydrogenedentota > Hydrogenedentia > Hydrogenedentales > JAEUWI01 > JAEUWI01. Next base: position 13,137 of record JAJRPE010000490.1, on the reverse strand, counting down.
AGAGTAGTGGACGAATTCCAGACGGGTCAGCTTATTGGGTGCCTCAATGGGAAAAACATCGAGGAAAACTTCCTGTAGACCACGCGTTACACGTTCGTCCGGCGGCACGTCCCACTGAAGGAATTCGCCATAAGACTTGGTCTGAATCTCGATAAGATTGGGAAGCTCGTAGAGATCTGGAATGGTACCCAGAGAAGGTCGCTCATTGCGGGGAGCTACGGCCATGCAGAGACTCCTTTGTCTAAGGTTTGTACTGGCAAGGCATTACAGATGCCGGAGCTTGGAAAAAGCACCGGCGTTACTGCTGCCAAAGACAGATCTATCCCCTAAGGGAATGCAGCGAGCCAGAGTATCAAAAAACGGCGGTACGTGTCAAATATTATCGGAAAGCACCCCTTAGCGGCGCACGCCAGCACCCATCATGGACACAAAATGACGAAATAGATCGGTGTCCAATTCGTCGCGCATGCTCTCCCCCATCAATTTCAAGGCATCGAAAGAACTGCGGGCCTGCTGGTGATGGCGTTCTGTAGTAAGCGCGTCGAAGATGTCGGCAATGGTGACAATACGCACAAATACCGAGATATCGTCCCCGCTGAGACTGTGGGGGTATCCGACCCCGTTCAACTTTTCGTGGTGGTGCAGCACGATATCCAGCGCAATCTCGCCCAAATTGCCCGCTTTTCGCAACAGGACGCACCCCGCTTCGGGATGCCCCTTTACCTGCTGCCACTCTTCATCCGTCAAGGCACCCTTCTTGTGAATCGTGGCCTGGTCGAGTTGCGACTCGCCCACATCGTGAAGCAGCGCACCGTTAGCCACTTCCCGCAGAGTCGCCGGGTCACCGTAGCCCGCACGCATACACAGGGCAATGGAGTACGCCACCACATTGACGCTGTGGGTGTAGAGATAGTAATCACAGGAAATCGTGCGCAGCAAATGCTCAAGCAAGAACTCCTCGGACCGCATAAACTCCACGGTTCGCTCCACGATGGCCTTGCCCCGCTCTATGCGTGTGCGCTCCGTGGGTTTCTTGAGCACCTCTTCCACCACCGCCTGGGCGGAATCGTAGAGAATACTCGATTTTTCACGGACGGTGAGCTTGGGATCCCCCAGAATATCGGCCAGATTGTCCGCCACATAGCGACTGTATAACCTGCGCTCCTTCTCGGAAATATAGAGCTGGTCGATGCGGTTCTGGAGCAGACGACGCTTGGCATCACGGGTAAACCGGGTCTTGCGCTCACAGTAGAGCACATGGGGCTTGTCAGCGCCGGGCCGGATGTAAAGCGCAAATGGCGGACTCGTATCCATACGGAGTGAATCCGTGTGAATAGACACATAGCTTCCCGTGTCCGCCTTCTCTCCATCCATCCCTGTCGGTGCTGGTGTCAAGCCCATGCTCCTTTACTGTTTGCCCATGTCCACCCGTTTTGGTATATCCATCGCCTTTTTCCACGGAACGCCACTAATGGCCGTGGTCGGCAATCTCTTCCCGCGTTCGGCCACTCAGTACTTTGCTATCGTGAATATGGAAATCCGGCGCCGCTTCCACCGTGATCTCCCGCCCAAACCGCTCTGCGATTTCATCCAGCATGGATTTGTTCTCGTTTTGGAGACGCCGGGCCACGTCGGGATGAACCTGGAGCACAACGCGCTTCTCCTTACTCGTGATGAGCAGGCTCTGTAGCTTGCGCAGCGTGTCGAAGGTCATGGTTGTTACCGAACGTACCTGGCCGCTTCCTTCACAGTACGGACAAGGCTGGGAGAGGGCTTTTACGAGGTTGTGCTTCACCCGCTTCCGCGTCATCTCCACCATGCCCAATTCGTTGATTTCGGATACCGTCGTTTTGGCCCGGTCGGTCACCAGGGCCTCTCGCATCGTCCGAAGAAGCTTCCGCCGGTTCTTGTCCAAATACATATCGATAAAATCGATGGCAATGATACCGCCCATATCCCGCAGACGCATTTGACGGGCAATCTCCTCGGCGGCCTCAATGTTGGTCTGGAATACCGTGTCTTCAAGCTGCTTTTTGCCCGTAAACTTGCCGGTGTTCACATCAATGGCAATAAGCGCTTCGGTCTGATCGATGCAGATATGACCACCGCTGGGAAGATATACTTCCCGGCGAAGGGCCTTTGTGATTTCACGCTCGATCCCCATTTTATCGAAGATCGGGCGCCGCTGTTTATAGAGCCGGACCCGCTTCTTCAGGTTGGGTGCCAAGCTCTCCAGGAACGCAATAATGCGATCATTCTGTTCTTCGTCGTCCACCGTCAGCCGGTCGATATCCGTGGTAAAACGGTCCCGCACAACCCGAAGGATGGGACTGAGATCTTCGCGAATAAGTCCACAGCCCTTCATGCGCTCATACTTGGACTTAATGTTTTCCCAGACGCGGGCGTGGTATTTGGCATCGGATTGAAAATCGACTTTCTTCCGCCCTTCACCGGCCGTTCGGGTAATGAGTCCCATCCCCTTAGGCCGAACCTGGCGGAGGATCTTCTTCAGGCGATCCCGCTCTGCGTCGGAATCAATCTTGCGCGATACGCCCAAGGTGCTGACCGTCGGCATAAGCACCGTGTAACGTCCGGGAATCGTGATGAAGTTGGTGAGACGGGCACCCTTGTTGCCGAGGCGGTCTTTTACAATTTGCACCATGATGTGCTGATTCTTTTTCAGCATGGTCTCGATGGGCTGCTGTCGAGCACGGCGGGCACGGGTCTTCGCCCTGGGCTTGCCCTCTTCCAGCATCGTATCCCCGGTGCCTTCCGCGCCAGCGATATCCGAGACATAGAGGAAGCCGTTTTTCTCTTCGCCAATATCAATAAACGCAGCCTGGATGCCCGGTACCACCGAGTCCACGCGGCCCTTATAGATGTTGCCCACAATACTGGGGCTGTCTTGCCGCTCCACTTGAAGCTCAACAAGGCGTTTACCTTCGATTTCGGCGATTCGCGTTTCGTGCGAACCGGCATTAATTACAAGTTCTCTCATAAAAATCTTTCTTAGTGTCCATGGCCCAGACGCACCGCGTCTAGCCTCCGAACATGCCTTCCTCCAGAAACATCCGTCGGCGCATGGGAACATTCAGCAGAATGCCGACGCAAGCCATGGTGGTCATATAAAATGTGCCGCCATAGCTTAGAAAGGGAAGGGGCATGCCGGTTATCGGCATGAGGCCTATGGTGATTGAAATATTGAAAAATATATGGAACCCCAACACGGTGACCACACCTGCGGCCAAAAGGGTTCCCATCATATCGGGACAATCGCGGGCATACATCAGCCCGCGCAACAAAAAGGCCAGAAAAAGGCCGATTACAACAACGCATCCGATAAAGCCCCGCTCTTCCGCATAGTGCGAGAAGATGAAGTCGGTTCGGTGCTCTGGCAGGTAGTTTAACTTGGTCTGGGTGCCCTGCTGGAATCCCTTGCCGCTGAGACCGCCACTGCCCACCGTAATAAAACTTTGGTAGGCTTGCCAGTTGGATACCCTGGGGGCGAAGTCTGGGTGAACAAACGTGTAAATGCGCATCTTCTGGTGCCATTGTAAATCCCAGGGCTTCTTGGTTTCATTAAACGCCGCTTTCTGCTCTTCCTGAATTCTTGGGCTGGGACTCGGATCCATGTCCTTAATCTGGTACCACGCAAAGGGCACGATGGAAAGACCCACCAAAACCACCAGGCCAATATGCCAGAGTCGGCATCCTGAGACAAAGAGCATCACTATCACCAAGGGTCCCAAGCACGCGGCCGTGCCCAAATCGGGTTCTTTGAGGATAAGCAGCATCGGCACACCCGTCAGGATAAACGCCAGGACAAACCACCGCAACTTTCTGATACGCGTACCCAGCGTATGCAAATACCAGGCAAGAAAGTAGACCATGACCATTTTGGTCAATTCCGAAGGCTGGATCCTGAAAAGACCCAGATTGAGCCAACGTTGGCTGCCGTTAATCTCCACGCCAAATTTGAGTACGGCCAGGAGCAGCAGGATCGCCACGATATACATGAGCGGCGCCAGCGCGACAATGGACCGGTAGTCCACACAGATGATTCCCGCAGCCACCACCGAACCTGCGATAAAAAACAGGATTTGCTTCTGGTAGTAAACATCGGTGGCATGGGCACTGGCGCTATACATGGTTACCCAGCCGATTACGGCAAGGCTGATAACGAAGATAGGGAGGAGCCAGTCAATCCGAGCCAGGTTGCGGATGTTGATGGCCCGCATAATGGCATCTTCAGCCTGGTAGTCGTGGGCGCTATAACTCATAGAGTCCCCTTCCCCGCCTGGGCAACCTGTACATCCGATCGTAGCTGGTCCCGATAGAAATACTCAATGAGCGGTTTGGCCAACACGCTTGCCGCCGTGCTACCGTGATGCCCATGCTCCACCAGAATACAAATGGCAATATTCTGCTCTTGCTCCACCACGCCGGCGACAAACCAGGCGTGATCCCGCATTTTATAGGGAATATCCTCCTCCGTCTCATACTTCTCATGGTGTGACAAGCTCATAACTTGGGCCGACCCCGTTTTTCCAAGAATCGCGATGCCCGGCACGCCCGCACGCCACCCCGTGCCACTTGGATAATCCGGTGGGGCCTTTTCCACGCACCGTCGCATGGCATCCGAAATAACTGCTATCGTTGTATCGCTGATAAGTTTCTCGCTGCGCTTGTGGCTCCCATCGCGATTCATATAGGGGGTGATGCGATAGCCGCCATTCACAATACAAGCCATCATGATGGCGTTTTGAAGGGGCGTGGTCGCTGCGCTGCCCTGGCCAATACTCAGATTCACCGTGTCGCCGAGGCGCCAGTTTTGATCCCATACAGGCTTATCCTTAAATAGCGCCTTTTTCCATTCCTGACCCGGAATCAGCCCGGTGATTTCACGGGGCAAATCAATTCCGCTAAGCACGCCCATGCCCATTCGGTGGGCCCACTCTTGAATCTTATCCACGCCAAGAGCCAAGCCAACGTTGTAGAAAAACACATCACAGGAATAGGTCAAGGCATCTTTCACCGCCACACGCCCATGCCCGCCCCGTCTCCAGCAGTGCCAGGTTCGTCCTCTTCCGTTTATCTTAAAGCCACCGCCACAGTAATGAGAGGTCGCTGTGTCAATAACGCCTTCTTCCAGCGCGGCCGCCGCCAGCATCACCTTGAAGACCGAACCCGGTGGATACTGCTCGCGATAGGCCCGGTTCAACATGGGCTTGGGCTTCTTCGCTTCCAGCAGACGTTTTCGCTCGCCCGTGGGGTCGTGGGAGACAAAGACACTCGGATCATAACTCGGCACGCTGGCCATCGCCAACACCGCCCCCGTATCCGCATTGAGCACGACAATGGCACCCACCTGCCCCATCAGCAGCGATTCACACTTGGCCTGCAGGCCGATGTCCAGCGTAAGGTGGAGGGGATCCCCGGCCCGGGGCTCCCGACCCTCCCCCTCAATACTTGTTACATTGCCCGCGCTGTCCCGTTTGGCCTCCACGGGCATACCGGCCCTATCCGTCCGCAGCTGGGGTCGCCCGGAGGCGTAGCGCGTCAACAACAGGAATCCGTCTTGCCCCTGAAGCTGTTGTTCATACTGGGCTTCCAAGCCTCCCAGGCCAATAACGTCGCCCTGGTGGTAGCCCTGATCCAGCCAATGGGAATCGTTCAATTGCTTGCGGCTGATTTCGCCCAGATAACCGAGGAGTTGCCCGCCCGTCTCCCGATAAAGGTAACGACGCTGGGGGCGCACGATAGGCGCGACCCCCGGAAGATCCAAACCATTCTCCTCAATCCTGTACAACTCCGTCTTGCTCACATCGCTCTTGATGACGATCTGCATAAAAGGATTTCTTTTGCTGTTTTTCACCTTCTCCAACACCGAATGGGCTTCCAGGCCCAGGAGACGGGCCAGGCGAATACCCACCTCCTCCCGGCGCACCTCAGGACATTCGCCGGGCGTGAATACAATGTTAACACTCGCCCGGTTGTCCGCCAGGATTACGTCATTCCGACCATAAATCACACCGCGATCCGATTCCAGGGTCGTGTCCGAAATACGTTGGGCATCCGCCGTATGCTGGTAGTCACGCTGTTTCACCATTTGGAGATGCCACAGTCGCAAACAGGGTATGGTGAAGAGCAGCGCCAGCGCCAGCGCCATCATTTGCACCCGGTTTTCCACTCCCTCATAGCGCTTGGGTTCGGTGTTGATGGTAATCATGTCACGCTCCCCTGCGCATGGTAGTGTTCACCGAAAATGCGGTCGAGCACCAGAAAAGCAAAGGGTGTTATCAGGGCGGTGTAAAAGGACGCGGGCACCACCGCGCTGACAATGGTTTTTATCACCGCCGTATCGGGGTATTGGATATAGGCAATACAGGTATACAATATACCTTGGGCCACGCCGGCCAGAAACACCAACCCCACCTTCACCGCAGGATGGCCGGTCACCAATCGGGTCGAAACCCGACCTACCGCATAGCCCACAATCACAAGGCACAATATATTATGCCCCAACACGGCTTTGCTCGCCACATCCTGATAGATGCCGCCCAGCGCGCCGGTAAACATGGACCGCTCTTCCCCGGCGGAAATGGCAAAGTAGACCACCAGCATCAAAACAAGATCGGGGGTCACACCCTGAATCTTCAAAAAATCGGGCCACGTCGTATGCACCAGCGCCGCACCCACTACGACGATTACCCAAAGAACGTTCCTCACCATGGCCACCGCCCCCGCACAAACACGCCCCCACCGTCATTCCCACGAACGTGGGAATCCAGAACGCGACCGGGGCCGACCGAGCCGTCACTGGATCCCCGCGTTCGCGGAGATGGCGACCTTCGCTCCTGGGTTGTGGGCGAAGCCCATGTCAGTCCAACCGGTGTCATCATGGCGCCAACCTCTCTTGGATTGGACGTTCGTCGGGCATCTCCGGGGCCAGGGAAGTCGCCTCGCGGTAGCTGTCCCGATAAACACCGCCCGCCAGAAACTGCTCGTCCGGCACGGAACGCATGATGACATAGGCTTCATCCAGCACATAGGGGTCCACAGAAGGAATAATTTCGGCCCATCGCCACAAGGCCCCGCCCGTTTCGTGTACAACGCTGATGGTTCCTATGGGCAAGCCCGGCGGAAAAATGCTTTCCGGGCTGGTAACAACGATATCACCGGGCCGGACATCGTTTTTCATGTCGATAAAATCCATGGAACAAATGTAGTTGTAATCCGTGCCGTTGGCCTTCACCACCCCGTCATAGGCCCGAAGCCGGTTCCTATGGACCATCGCCGCGATGCGGCAGTCTCGATGATGCAGGGTTGCGACATAGGCCGTAAAATCGTGTACTTCCGTGACCAGCCCCACGACCCCATGCTCCGTGACAACGGCCATGCGGCGCTTTATGCCATGTCGACGGCCCTGATCAATGGTGAGCATGCCCCGCAGGTTTTCTATGATTCGCACCGGCCTTTGGCTGAGACGGGGTTCAGCACGGGCAAAATCGATCATGTCACGAAGCCGCCGGTTCTCTGCCGCGAGTTCCTCATCATGCGCAAGCGTGGCTTGGAGGCGCGCTTTTAGTCCTTTGTTTTCCTCGTTTTCCTGGCGCAGGGCATCATAGCGCCAGACAAAATCGAAGGAATAGTGTGCCACCTCTTCCACGCCCGTTCGCAAAACCAGAAATGGATAACCGGTGACACTGACGACACGGGTGAGGCCGCGCTGAATGATGGAAGATGAGGTGCCGCTCAAAAGCGAGGCGAGGGAGAGAAAAGAAAGTGTCGCCAGGGTAACCTCGGCACGGTGTTCTGCCATAAAACGGGTAATAGCCAATCCAGCGCCTCTGCCAGGAATCTGACTTCGAATTCACGTGAACGCTTCCGGGATTCGGAGTTAAACGCCTACATCTCCTCGTCGGGATAGTTCTTCAGTTCTTCCAGAAATTTGCCCGTGCCCAACACGACGGCTGTCAGCGGATCCTCGGATACGGTGACGTGAAGCCCCGTTTCCTTGGCCAATAACTGGTCCAGGCCGCGCAAATTCGCACCGCCACCCGCCAGCACCACACCGCTGTCAACGATATCAGCCGACAACTCCGGCGGGGTCCGCTCCAAGGTAACGCGGACCGCATCCACCATGGCGCTTACCGGCTCACGAAGGGATTCACGGATCTCCTCGGACGTAATCGTAATGATCTTGGGAAGGCCCATGACCTGGTCACGGCCTTTCACCTGCATTTCAAGCTCGTCCTTCAGCGGGAAGGCCGAGCCAATCGCAATCTTGATGTCTTCCGCCGTCCGTTCACCCACAATCATGTTGTAGGTGCGCTTGAGGTGTTGGATGATGGCTTGGTCCATTTCATCGCCCGCCACCCGAACGGATTTCGCAAACACAATGCCGCCCAGCGAAATGACGGCCACTTCGGTCGTTCCGCCGCCAATATCCACCACCATGCAGCCCTGGGGTTCATGGACGGGCAAACCCGCCCCAATGGCGGCGGCCATGGGCTCTTCAATAATGTAGACTTTTTTCGCACCGGCCTTCATGGCGCTGTCGATAACGGCGCGACGCTCTACTTCCGTAATGCCCGAGGGCACACTGATGGCAACGCGCGGCCAGACCAGCCGCTTGCGATTGTGTACTTTCAGAATAAAATGCCGCAGCATTTCCTGGGTGATCTCGAAATCGGCGATAACGCCGTCTTTCATGGGCCGAATGGCTATGATGTTCCCCGGTGTGCGGCCAATCATATTCTTCGCTTCGTTACCCACCGCACGGGGCTTGTTCGTCTTGGTGTTGATGGCCACCACGGACGGCTCACACAAAACGATACCCTGGCCTTTGACATAAACCAAGGTATTGGCTGTGCCGAGATCAATGGCCATATCGTGGGAAAACAGGCCTGGAATTTTGGTCAGGAATCCGAACAATTCATTCCCTCTCGTAATTGGGACTTGGAACGTGCCGACGTTGCAGGGCACCCTGACAGAAAGCAAGGAGCCTCTAAGGTGGCAGGGCCACAACCAAGATCTATGGTCCTGGGTACCCACCGCCGAAGAATCCTCTTGCTTCTTGTGAGGATTTTTCCAGAGCAAGGCACTAAGACGATAAGATTAAAGGACTTAGAGAGGAGCACGTCGCACCCGTACATTATAGCAAAACGGGAACGCGAATCCAATCCTCGCCAAAGAGACGGGACGACGCTAATCCTGTTGATACCCTGACAATCCCGGATAGGGGGCATCTGGTTCCACCATAGCGCATAGTGCCCCTTTTGTCAAGAGATTACCTGCGGCGTAAGAGACCACGGGCACGGCGTATGCGGCCACCAGGACCCGCCTTCCGCTTCTGCCCCGCCGGACGCCACAGTGTCAGCACGCTTGGCGCACCCTCGTACTCTTTTCGGTCGATGTTCTTACCGATGGTCTGCTCTATGCCGCCCAAAGCGGCATGATCGGTGGGTGTAACGAAGGTAATCGCGTCACCATCCTGCTCGGCCCGTGCCGTTCGCCCGATTCGGTGAACGTAATCGTCGGGATTCTCTGGAATATCATAGTTAATGACGTGGCTGATGTCGCTGATATCCAAACCACGCGCCGCTACGTCCGTAGCGACCAAGATGTTATAGCGCCCGTCCCGAAAACCATCGAGTGAGCGTTGGCGGAGTTTCTGGGAAAGATCGCCATGGATCGCCGCCGCCTTGTACCCGCTCTTCTTCAACAACTTGGCCACACGTTCCGTGCGCACTTTGGTACGCAGAAAAATGATAGCCGAATCCACCTTCTCTTCTTCAAGAATATCAAGCAGAATACGCGACTTTTCTTCCTGGCGAACCGGCACCACCAACTGGCGAACCGCGTCCACCGGCATGGAGATGGTGCCCACTTCGATACGTTCTGGATCGCGCATCATATTGCGGGTCAGCCGTTGCAGTTCGGGCGCAAAGGTGGCCGAAAACATCAGGGTCTGGCGAGCTTTGGGCAGTTTATACAGGATTCGGTTGATATCGGGCAGAAAGCCCATGTCCAACATGCGATCCGCTTCATCGAAGCAAAGCACTTCCAGATCCTTGAAATTTATTGCGCCCCGGCTCATATGATCCAGCAAGCGCCCCGGTGTGGCCACAATAACATCCGACCCCCTTTTCAGGGCGGAAATCTGCGGACCAAATGCAACGCCGCCATAGATCAGCGCCGTGTGCATGTGGAGGGCCTTGCAAAGCACCGAAACAACCGACTCCACCTGTATCGCCAGTTCGCGGGTCGGCAACAGAACCAGCATACGGTTCTTGCGCTCTTTTTCTCTCGCAAGGCGGGAAAGTGTGGGAAGGGAAAAGGCCAGGGTCTTGCCCGTGCCGGTCTGGGCAGTAGCGATCAAGTCCTTCCCTTTCATCAAGATGGGGAGGGCTTGTTCCTGAACAGGCGTGGGGGTTTCTATACCCATCTGCTTCAGAACGCGCAGACACCGTGGGTCCAGATCTTCAAATTCGTCAAACGTCATAGTTGCTTTCTTTTTCAGGGTTCGACGTAGTATAGCGCAATCAATGCAGAAAATAGCAATTATTGCGCGCTGCGAAAGAATGTAGCATAGGCGTCCCACCTGTGTTTTCCACAGCCGGGACGGCTGTGCTACTTTCTTGTTGCCGTTTTCTGTAGGGTCCACGCAAGCGGTCAAAACCCCTATGCCGTGAAGGTGTACTGGTTTTTAAGTATGGAAATTGGTTATTCGTTACGACCTGTGACATCTTGGCCCTTAAAAAACAGTCGACTATACTTACTGATTATTGTTGGAGACATTGCCCAAGCACGGGCAAGGGCCATCGGCCCTTGTCCGTGGCACCCTGATAAATACAACCATTAAGGTTCTCGGGCTTGCGCTGAGAATGAGAGGGAGTATTCATTGTAGTTTGCCCGCGAAACGGGTCAAGGCCTAAAATATGGGACGAAGCAAGGAATGAACGAGGTCCAAGTTGCATCGTCGCAATTCCACGAACCCGTCAAGTGGGTGACGGCGGGAATTACGCCGCACCGCCCAGACCTCTTTTCCAATCACCGGGCTTCGTCCTTGCAAATTATCCACGGTATGGATAATTTGCAAGGTTATTCGCGCCCATCCAGTGTGCGAACCCCTACACCTTAACACTCACAAAGGTAATTTCGCAGCGCAGCCCCTTGTCGCGTACCGCAGGCTCCATTTCCAGCGTATAGATGCTCACCAGGTTCTTACTGCTCCGGATCTTGTAGAGCAGGTCCACCACTTCCTCCAGGGAAACACCCGTCAGTTCCAGCTCCACCATGGGATGCTTCGGCCACTTCCTCCGATTGCGGGCGGATGTTGCGTTGCCCAACTTGGCCCGCTCGCTCAGGCCCGCCTCGCTCACCATGCTGTTAACAAAGGGAAAAAGGCTGAAGGTCGAACCCCGCGCTTCAAGCTGCTCCAGCAATAGCTGTTGGCTGTGTACCCGCTCTTCCTCGGTGATCTTGTCCAGCCGGGCAAGCTGTAACTCCTGCTCTTTCTGGGCCAACTGGGCCTTCGCCGCCTTGTAGCGCTTGCCCCAACTGTTGGGCACGTAAAAAGCCATAAAGAGGGCCAGCACCAGAAACAGCGCGGCGAAAATCACCGTGCCCTTTTCCCGTTTATCCAAATCATTCGCTCCCATCGTCACCCTCCTCCACAATGCGGAATACCCGCACCGTAAATGTCACACGATTGCCTTCCGCCTCCTGGCGGATATTGGGGTCCACACGAAAGAGCGTGGACTTCGACAATTCATCAACCACTTGACCCACGTTCGCCGCCTCGGTGGTGGAGCCGCTAATCGTGACCCACCCGCTCTTGGCCCCCGGAGGCGACACGGACAAACGGGTCAACAGCACCTTGGAGTCCGGCATGCGCTTGCCGATGTCCTCCAGAATATCCAGCATGGGCGGATCCGTAAAAAAGTCCGCGTTCACATCCGGCCCAAGGCCCTGCCCTTCAAGGGCCTCAATCTCGGCGCTGATGGCATCAATGTCCTGTTGGAGCAGGGTTACCTGGCCCTTGTAGTAGTCCGTGCCGATATAGTAGTACGCGCCCCACAACAACAGCGCCAGCAACGCCAGACCGGAGGCATAGACCAGATGGGGGGCCACGGCCCGCGCCACGCCGGACTGGGTCGCGCCAACCCCGTCAAAATCGAGGGCAAGCCCGCCGCCGGCCCCAGCAAAGGCCGCGCCAACGACACCTTCCCAGCAATTGGAACCCTGGGGCAACTCTTCCTGCGCCAATACCGCGCCGCCGCCCTTCAAATCACCCAACATCACGCCGGAACTCACCGGCAGACGCAGCGCCGTGGACAGGGCATCCTGTTCACCGGGCGACAGGTCCAGCCCCGTGACTTCCAATTCCGAAATTTCGCCGCCCGCCCGCCATTTGGCAAGAAAGGCACGCAAGGTATTCTGCACTTCACGGGCAACCCGAACAGGGGATTCGATAAGGGCATCGCCGCTCAGCGGTACATTACGGAAGTAGGCCAGGTTGCCATTGAAGAGCACGACCAGGCTGCAAGATTGCTCGCGCACATGCAACACCGCCTTCAATCCCTTGGGCAGCTTACGCCCTGCCTTCCACAAACCCGTCAGGGCCACAGCATCCAGATTCACCGCCTCCACCTCAATGCCCGCTTCCTCAAGGATGGCCCGGTGCTCGTCCAAATGGCTCCGGCGCACCCCCACCGCCAACAGCTCCGTCTCACCATCCACCTCGGTCACAATATTGAAATCAAGGAGCAATTCGTCGATGGGAAAGGCCAGATGGGGTTCCAACTCAAAGGTGGCCGCCGCCAGAACCCGTTTCCGGCCCCGAATAGGAATCGTGATCGCCCGGACGATGCTGTGCATTCCGCTGGCGCACAACACGAAGGACACGGGCGAATGCTTCAGCGCGTCCACCGCCTCGCCCACCGCCAGCACCATTGCCGGGATACGGTCCTCCTCCTCCACCCAGGTGGCCGTCCGCGATTGGACCTCCAACACGGTCGGCGTTTTACCACCTGTCTTCACCACCGCCACGCGAACTTCGTTCCCTACGAATTCGATGGCGCCAATTTTCGCACGCAACAGCATCTAGTGTCTTACCTTTCAAAACAGCCT
>JAJRPE010000489.1 GCA_024280935.1 Candidatus Hydrogenedentota bacterium | reverse complement strand
CTTGTCGCGTTCGTGATTCATTCGTTCATGCCCTGTTGTGGTTCCAAGAAATAGGTGCGGGGGTAGTATAGGTGAAGAGACCGGTGTCGTGTAGCCCTGGGGACTGCCATCTGTTACGCCTGAGGTCGAAGGAGCGCCGTAGTGGGCGGGACAGGGGCTGTACCGTTAGTACATCGCGGCTATGGGTCACGTGCGCAAACCCAACGCCATCACATACTGCCGGTACAGCCTCGCGCATCCACGTCTCTTTTCCATCCGCCGGGCCAAAGATAAGCATGAAGTGAATTGCGCTACCCACAGTGACCGGTAGCGCGAAGGCAGTCCCTGTTACTTTCCGCTGATGGCGCGTTTCAGCAGATTGTGCGTGATGGTCTGCACCCGTTCGTCGGGGCCATGAGGTCGGCTCCAGTGGGACCAGGGGAGGGTGTGTCCCGGAGGCGAGCTGAGTCCTTGCGCCCAGAATATCGTGGCCGCGTTAAATACGAAATGGCCTTTCGGGCCGGGGTACAGGGTGGCGGTCCACTGCTGGGGCGTCTCGCCGCCCACAAAGGCGGTTCCGGCGGCAACAACTTCCAGGCCGGGAATGTCGGCGGGCATACCGTGGTATTCCCAACCAATCAGGCCGGGAACACGGTCCCCCTTTTTGACGCCGGTCCCCGCAAAGATCCAATGTTTGGGCTGTTGGATGATCCAGTCACCGCCCCCATTGACCGGCTCTACATTGCGCGCGCCCATGAGCAAGCCTTCGTCGGGACCGTGCTCTGGGAAGGGGCCGTGGTCGCGTATGCGGTTGAGGGCATAGTCGTTCTCGGCACCATAGGGACCACCGCGAAAGATGATGCGATTGGGCTGGCCATCGCTGCTTGGCTGGAAAGGCGTCACCCAACACACCGAGTTGCCCGAAAGAAAAAGGAGACTTACGCCTTCATCGCGCATTTTGGTGACACTGTTGAATTGGCGGATATCCCAATACTCGTCGTGGCCGACACTGATAAAGGTTTTGCACTTCAGGCCCCGGTCGGGTGTCAGCATGTCGCTGTTGGTGCAGTACGTGACATCGTAGCCATGTTCCTCCAGCCAGTAGGCGAGGGGAAACTCAAAGGGCAGGAATTCGCCCGAGCCGACGGTGAGCGGGTCGTTTACCACGCCCGTATATTGCGACTCGCGGCCATAGGGACGGTCGAAGCTGACGTTGGCCCAGGGCCCCTGATTTCCCTTGGGATCGGTATAGACGGAGTATTTATCCGGCCAGCGGTTGTAGGCTTGCCAGGTGTTGTCCGAAACCTGAAAGAGGATGTCCGCCGGGCGGTCGTCTTTAACGACGAATACCACGTAACTCTGCCAGTAAGGAAGTTCATCACTGCCCGGTAAGGTGGTGAGCCGCCCGAGGTAAACCCCGCTCAGCCAATCTTCGGGGATGGTGAGCGTAGTGGTCGATTTCCAGTGGCATTCGTGGAGATTCTTTTCTCCAATGGTGGGTTCTTCTTGAATGGTGCCCGCGAAGGGCCCCAGCTTGGTCATCATCCGGGCACCCCGTCCGCCGTAGTAACCCATGCGGAAGATCTCGATCTCAAAGTCTTTCGTGGGATTCGTTGAGACCATAATGTCGAGCGACTCGCCCGCTTTGACGCTCTGCTTAGAGCAGTACCCTTCAATCCAGGTGGAGCGATAGCCACCGCCATCGACGCGCACCCGCGTCAACTGCCAGTCGGTCGCGCCGGGGAGTTTGTTTTCGGCGACAATGGGACTGGGTTCTTTGGCGGCTACGGCATTGCTGATTGCCGCCATGGTGAAGAGTGCGCATAGTAGCGATAAAAACAACTTGGCTTGGGTGGTGTGCATGGTGGTGTCCCGCGTTGATTGAGATGGGCCATTGGTACCCTCCGACGTTAGCGCTTGCGCCAAGCCAATTGCAAACCGGTGATGGGTGGGTGCGCGGTCAGGAGTGCGGACTTTCCAGTCCGCAACAAAGGTCACGTGTTGCTGCCAAAGGACAAACATCAACCCCGCCGGACGTGCCGCACGATCCCGAGGCACGAGAGTTCGTGCGTTTGGAAGTAAGCGTTACGGCCCATGCCATCTTGGCCCTTAAAAAACAACCGTCGGGTGCCACGGGTAGGCCTCTCAGGGCTTACCCGTGTAGTTCCCTATCGGTGAGGGAGACGATGCAAAACCAGAGACAGTGCATCTGCACGGGTAAACCCTACCGGGCCTACCCGTGGCACCCGACGGTCTTTTTGTCGACTATAGTTGCCCGTGCCGTGAACGCTTGCGTTCGGAACAACCGCGTCATTCTGGCCATCAGGTGCTTCTCTGCGCTGTGTCCGCGCTGAACTGCACGTCGTTGGGCTTGTTCAAATCGAAGAAAACGTGCGATACTTCCATCACGGGTGCGCCGATACGGAAACAGTGTCATCTTTACAAAAGGTCATGAATCGCTCACATTACAAATTCAAATAGAGGAGATGCGTTCCTATGACTACGTATCATTTTTCCGCTGTGATTGAGAAAGACGAAGACGGCTACTATGCATTCTGTCCAGCCTTACAGGGGTGCTATACCAACGGAGACACCTTTGAGGAGGCCCGTGCGAATTTGGTCGATGCTATTCGACTCCATGTCGAAGACCGTTTGCCTGATGGAGAGACGATTAAGGCCCCTGAGAGTGTTAACCTGACCACCGTTGAGGCGGCAATGTGAGTGACCGGTTGCGTTGTTTGGACGGAAAAACGCGGACTGGAAAAGTCGCCCCGAAGGGGCTTAACAGGTTAGCCCAGGGCAACGCCCTGGGTCAGAGTTCATACTACTCTGTTTAGCCCTGAAAGGGCGCGATAGAGGCAAGACAAAGCGTATTATTTTGCCCTTTCAGGGCTGGGTCTCCTTATTGTATTTAACCCAGGGCGATGCCCTGGGCTAACCTGTTAAGGCCTTTCAGGCCAAAGGGGCGAAGAACCAATTGTTTTTAAGCATGGTTCGCCCCGCCACGCTAGAAAGCCCACATCATGAAATTACTTGTCGAAGGTGCTCCCTTGCGGGGCACTGTGGAAATTCCCGGCTCCAAGTCCCACAGCATCCGTGCCGTGGCCATTGCGGCCCTGGCACCGGGCGAGAGCGTTATTCGCAGCCCCCTGGACTCTGCGGATGCACGGGCGGCTTTCCGGGCCTACAAGGCCTTCGGTGCCACCATCGAAGACGAGGGCGATATCTGGCGGGTGCAGGGCACCGGTGGCACGCTCAAGACCCCCGACAACGTCATCGATGTGGGGAATTCCGGCACGACCATGCGTATCGCGCTGGCAAGTGCGGCCCTCATTCCCGACGGCATGGCCGTGCTGACCGGCGACGGGCAAGTATGCAGTCGCCCCTGCGGCCCCTTGGCCCAATCCCTCAATGACTTGGGTGCCACGGTACGATCCACCCGCAGCAACGGCAATCCGCCCTTTGTGGTGGAGGGCCAGTTACGCGGCGGCACCACCTCCATTGAGGCCGTGACGAGCCAGTATGTGAGCGCTCTGCTGGTCAACGCGCCCCTTGCCGAAAAAGACACCCACCTCCTCGTGCCCCTGCTTAACGAGAAGCCCTATGTGGGCATCACCCTGGACTGGCTGTCCCGCCAGGGCATTCGGATTGATGCCGCCGATGATTGGAGCGAATTTCACATTCCCGGTGGACAGACCTACAAACCGGTTGACCGGCGCATCCCCGGCGATTTTTCCTCAGCCACCTTTTTCCTTGCGGCGGGTGCGCTCCAGGACAACGAAATCTATTCCTCGGGTCTGGACGTGACGGACACCCAGGGCGACAAAGCGGGGGTGGATTACCTCAAGGAAATGGGCGCTGACATCCGCATTGAAGACGAAGGAATCAACGTCCGCGCCGATGGTCTTCGAGGCTGTGAGATCGATTTGAACGCGACCCCCGATGCCCTGCCCATGATGGCAGTGATGGGGTG
>JAJRPE010000488.1 GCA_024280935.1 Candidatus Hydrogenedentota bacterium | reverse complement strand
ATATCTATGCCGATCTTCCCAGAGGCTATGAGGATTACGAGAAGAATCTGCCCAAAGTGACCGGCGCCGAGGATATGGTGGCCTCAAAAAAAGATTAGTCGAATTCACACTGTAACAACGCAAGAGGCGGCTTCCTTGGAAGCCGCCTCTTTTTTGAATTGAGAATAGTGAATTGAGAATAGTGAAGCTGGAAACGGGGCAACCATTCACCCGTGTTGCCCGTGGGTTGCGCGGTCAGTTTCCGATTGTGCAATCCCCCGGAATCAAATGGAAGCCCGCAGGGGTGCCACCCGATCCCGTACTCGGGTTCGGGTGCCTTGAACCTTGAAGCCTATCGACTTCCTGATGCTATCACCGTAGCCTTTTTTCCTGCTATTTGGTAACTGCGCTGCTGCTCCCCTTCTGTTGAGAGGTCGCACCATGGTAGTTCTTTCCCCTGCGAAGGCGGAAAGGCAACAGTGGCACAGGTGTTTGCGTTTGAGGTGCCTTGCGCGCAAGGCACCCGAACGTGAGTACACGATCGGGTGGCACACACCACAGCTCTGCATTGCAAAGAGGATGCTTCGCCAGGAAGCGTTCGGTTGTGCCAGTGGGCGGTACAACGTTCTCAATACCCTCCCTAAAATTCCCAAAACAAATCCCTTGACACGCGGAGAAAATTGTATCACAATAGAGGTACAACGCAACAAAAGAGAGCCTTCGTGAATATCCAGATTACACTGAAAGACGGCGTGCCCATCTACCGCCAGATTGTCAACCAGGTGAAATACATGGTGGCATCAGGGCAGTTGCAGCCGGGTATGGAAGTGCCGCCTATCCGAGTGCTCGCGGAGCAGTTGCTGGTCACGCCCAACACCGTCGTGAAGGCCTACCGGGAACTGGAGACGGAGGGGGTGGTCTACAAGCGGCGGGGGGCGGGCACCTTTATCTCGGAGAATGGTTCGCCCCTGAAGGCTGCGGAGCAACGGCGTATCCTGACGGAGCGTGCGGACACCCTCCTCACGGAAGCGCGGCAAATGGGCTATTCGGTGGAAGATATCATGAAGCTGGTCAAGGAACGGGCTGCGGAATTGGAAAATGGGACGGGCAACTGATCAGGAGTGCGGACATTCCTGTCCGCAATAAAGGTAACGTGATGTTTACAGCGCCGTTGGGTGTTGGCTACATGGCCTGTGGCTACCTTATTGGGTCATGTACATCAGCTGACATTGCGAATACCTTATGGCGGGTAAAAAAAATCGGCCCTCCTGCTCCCCGTGGACGGGTAAACAAAGAAAGGCACATAGACGATGGGAAACAAGGTAGTAGACATCCAAGGGGTGACGCGCCAATTCGGTGACTTGAAGGCGTTGGACGACATCTCCTTCGCGGTGGAGCGGGGCTGTGTTCATGGCTTGGTCGGTGCCAACGGTGCGGGAAAGACCACCCTTATCAAGCACATCCTCGGGCTGTTGAAGGCCAAATCGGGGACGGTGCGTGTCTTCGACCAGGATCCCGTGCGGAAGCCCGTGGAGGTTCTTGGACGCATCGGTTATCTCTCGGAAGAGCGCGATTTGCCCGAATGGATGCGCATCCATGAACTCATGCGCTACACCCAGGCCTACCATCCCAAGTGGGACATGAACTACGCTGATTCCCTCATCAAGACCTTTGAACTCGACCCCCGACAAAAGATTAAGGACCTCTCCCGGGGTCAACGTGCCCTCACGGGACTCATTGCGGCGGTGGCACACCGTCCCGACCTGCTATTGCTCGACGAACCCTCCTCCGGGCTGGATGCCGTCGTGCGTCAGGACATTCTGAAGGAGGTGGTCCGCGCCGTGGCCGACGAAGGGCGCACGGCGTTGTTTTCCTCCCACCTGCTCGATGAAGTGGAGCGCATGTCCGACGTGGTGACCATGATTCACAAGGGGAAGGTCGTGCTCCACGGCACCCTGGACGACATCAAGGCCGCGCACCAGTGCCTCACCATTCAGTTTTCCGAAGAACAGACATCCCGCCCGGAAATCGCCGGCGTGCTCTCGCTGGAGGGCTACGGCAACCAGTGGCAGGCCGTGTGTAACGGTGAGTTTGAGGTGGCCAAGGCGGCGATACAGTCGCTGGGCGCGAAAATTACCGAGGCGCGAGGTGCCTCGCTGCAAGAGATATTCGTCGCCCGCGTGGGCCGTGGTGCAATGTAGGACAGCCGTCTCGGCTGTCTCGGCAGACGGCACGTCTGTCAAACGCTAAGTCTGTACAGGCCGTAAACGGCCTGTGACAACCGGGACGGATGTCCTACATTTTGTGGAATCCGGCATTGTAGATGATTGCCGCATTATCAACGGTAAAGGATGGAATAATGACGCTATCCATATTGAAGGCCCAATGCTGGGAGCTGTGGCGGATGACCCGCTCCGAACTGCTCGTGCGCTTTCTTGCGCCGCTGGCTTATCTGTGGCTGAATTCGTTTTTTACGGCATTGGAGGGTGTTGTTTATCTCGGTATCGTGTTCGCATCGCTGGTTTCTTCCCTTGTGACGAATAAGAACGATGGAATTGGATCCGGCGGATTCCCGTTTCGACTGGGTTTTCCCCGGCCTCTGCCTGTGTTCTGGCTGGTGGCCGTGCCGATGTTATGGCTCCTGGTGAGCAATGTTGCACTCTACCTTTCCCTAGTGGGCGTGGTACGGCTCTTGTTTGGTTTGTCCTATTCGGGTTTTACGATGGTGCCCTTCATTGTCGTGACCACGACCTGTCTGGCAACCGCTTCGTGGTCAACCACCCGGATCTCAGAACGTGCTATCGCGGCGATACTGCTGTGTATCGTGCCGGTGTGGTGGCTGGCATCTCGTATATCGCGATTGGATCCATGGTCGAGTGCGGACTCAGTGGGTTGGAGCGATGTTTTACGATTCAGTGGCACCGAGTATGCCGCCATGGCGGTCGTGACTGTAATCTCCCTGGGCATGTGCTTCTTCTTCATTCGCAGCCAGCGGTGTGGCGGGTATGGTGCCGCTTTCCCTTGGCGGAGCCTGTTCAGGAAACTGGACCGCTTCGATTGGGAGCGAACACGTAGTTTTCGCACCGCACGATACGCCCAGATTTGGTTTGAATTACGTCGCACGGGATTGCGTGCGATAGTTGTCGTTTTTGCGGGCCTGTTCGTCATTATTTTTGCATCGTGGGCACTCTGGGGAGCCGAGGGGATAGATGTTATCGCGTCGCTATGGACAATCTTCTGTCTTGCCTCCATGGTACTGGTGGTCCTTGCGACGGAGGCGGTATTGGGCATGAAGTATCGGGGCCAAGTGCTCTGGCTATCGGTTTACGAAGCCACCCAGCCCGTTACGGTTACCCGGAGCATTCTGCTCAAGCTTGCTGTGATTGTGGGAGTAACCTTGTCGGGCTGTGGGGTGCTTTTCGTCGGGGCGCTGTGCAGCGCCACGATTCTCGACTTTGCGGAGGT
>JAJRPE010000487.1 GCA_024280935.1 Candidatus Hydrogenedentota bacterium | reverse complement strand
GATGATAGGTGTCGTGCGGGCGCTCCGCAGTGCGGCCCCGGACACCCCCATCCTCGTCCACCCCAACGCGGGAATGCCCGTCTTGACCGACGACGGCGAGACCTATCCCGAAACGCCCGCATTCATGGCGGGCTGCGTACCGACGCTGATCGAAGCGGGTGCCAACATCGTCGGCGGCTGCTGTGGCACTTCCCCCGACCACATCCGGGCGATTCGGGAAAGCGCGGCTCAGGCGTAGGGCAGCTTCCAAGGCTTGCGGTAATCACAGCGAACGAGATCTCTGGCCTTACGGTTGCCCTTGATTTTTTCCTTTTCCGGGTCCCAGGCAATCTCGCTTTGACTGCGCAGGGCGATATTGCCGAGGTGGGCTACCGTCGATACGAAGTGCCCGATTTCGAGGTTCTCCACGGGTTGCTCACGCGACTTGATGCAATCGAGGAAGTTGCGGACGTGGGCGGGGCGCGCATCACGTCCTGCGGGATGTTTGGCCGCTTCGAGGCTGTCCTTCTTTGGCTCCGGGATAACTTCCCAACCGCCTGAGTCAATGATCACGGTGCCTTCGGTGCCGTTGAAGAGCATGCCGTGGGGGCGACCGCCCGGCCCCACGCCACCGAGCATTTCCTGCTCAAAAATCAGCGTGTAGGACGGAAAGTCATAGACCGCTACCTGCGTATCGGGTGTTTCCGTGTTGTCTTCCAGTACGTGTCGCCCGCCGGAAGCGCTCACGCGAAGCGGAGCCTCCGGCCCCATGGCCCACATGCAGATATTCAACAGGTGGACGCCCCAGTCCGTCATAAGCCCGCCTGCGTAATCCCAGTGCCAGCGGAAGTTGAAGTGGAAGCGGTTGGGGTTGAAAGGGCGCTTCGGGGACGGTCCGAGCCATAGGTCATAGTCGACGCCGGGAGGCGGGGCGCTGTCGGGTGGATTACCAATGCCGCCGACCCAGTCGAGATAGGCCCACGCCCGAACCAGGCGAATCTTCCCCAGTTTACCGGACTGAATGAATTCGACAGCCTCCCGGTAGTGAGTGCCGCTCCGCCATTGCGTGCCCATTTGGACGACCGAATTGTTCTGCCGGGCGGCCTCCAACATGGCCCGCCCTTCATGGATGCTTTTGCCCAGAGGCTTCTCCACATACACATCCTTGCCCGCCTGGCAGGCGTAGACCATGGGCAGGGCGTGCCAGTGGTCGGGCGTTGCGACCAGGCACACGTCGATGTCCTTTCGGTCGATGACGCGCCGGAAGTCTTTCACGGTGTCGGGCGTATGCCCGCGTTGCCCTTCCACGAGCTTGACGGTCTCGGCAAGCTGGGCATCGTCGATGTCACAGATGACCGGGCAATCCACCTCGGGATTCATAAAGAAGGTGGCCAGATCGCCACGGCCCATCCCGCCGCAGCCAATAAGACCCACGCGGACCTTTTCATTGGGGCTTGCCGCCGCCCGCGCCGAGGGCATCTGCGAGACGGTCGCTGCCGTCAGGGCCAGGGCGGATTTGCTCATAAAATCACGACGGTCGAGTGTACGCATGACATTCCCTCCGTTTGAACCCGCCGACCAGATGACGCAAGCCACCTTCCCCCGCAGCGAGTCCACAATGTTGACACCGGTTTGCGGGCCGCGCACGTGACCATGCGGACCCAAGAACAACGCACCAACCATCATAGAGGAAGGGGGGAGGCTGGTCAAATCGTTGGACTTCTTGCGCACAGCACGGGCTATATCGGCGCTGGGCACGCATCAACCCTGTTGGACGTGCCGCGCGATCCCGAGGTACGAGGGTTCGTGCGTTTGGAGCGGCAGCGCCGTGATACTCCCAAAGTGAGCTTTGCCCACAACCAAATTTTTTTTGCCACGAAGAGGCGAAGAGGACGAAGGGGAGAAGTAACAAGTTGCCCGGTCCGTACCTGGACAAATCCCATCGGCTATGACATAGTCCGCGAAGCGGATGTCGGACTAGAGCCTGGGATGACGCAAGCCACGTCGGGCTTGGATCATAGTCCGCGAAGCGGATGACGGACTAAAGCCTGGGGTGAAGCGAGGCACGAGCGGAGCCCCAGGAACCGGATAGTGTTGACGAGACATAGCCCGCGTAGCGGGTGACGGACGATCAGGTTGGCTGGCAAAGCACGGCACACAAAAGGAGCGGACAAATGGGTTCATCGTGTTGCAATCTCATCTACCACATGCTGTTTTCAACCAAAGGGAACATCACAAGGAGATGACGTTTCAGGAGGAATTCATCGGGCTGCTTGAGAAGTACAAAATCGAATACGATGAACGGTATCTGTGGGACCAACGGGTTTCCGTCACCCGCTTTGCGGGCTTGGGGTTCAGATACAACATTTGGTCCTGGGGCTTCGCTCGTACCCGCCTACGGCGCGTCTTCGACCTCGCTTCACCCCAGGCTTTAATCTGTCACCCGCTACGCGGGCTATTGGGAAACACATGGTAGTCGAGGAACCCAAGGAACCCACAAAGCCGCTCGTACCTCGCGTCTGTGTAGGTGGCACCCGCAGGTCTCTTTTTTAAGGAGCAAGATGCCGCAGGTCGTGAATGCTTACGAATATTCTCTCGCTTGCGTCCACAGAAGGGCACCGTATAGGATCATGGAATAGCCCGATTGGGGAATCGGGAATTCACGATAACGTATGGGGAGTAGCCCAATGAACGGAAAAGAACGTGTCCTGGCATCGCTTCGGCGAGAGTCGCCCGACCGTGTGCCGGTGTTTATGTGGTTTCATCCTTCGACGGCGCGACACCTCGCCGCCCTCCTTGAGATTCCACAGGAACGGCTTGGCGAGGTTATGGGCGATGACATCCGGCAGACCTGGGTCAACAACAACTATGCGATGGAGGGCATCGTCCACGAGCATGACGGTGAATCGCATGTGGACTGGTGGGGCATCAAATGGGTTAAGGAGGGCGAGTACAATCAGATAACGGACTTTCCCCTGAGCGATGCCAGCCCGGACGAAATTGAACAATACGAGTTTCCCACAGACCGCGAAGAGGACCTGCTGGATCTCATGGTGCCGGTCGTAGAGAAAAGCGGGGACTGTTTCCTGGGCATTGATGTGTCGCCCTGTGTCTTTGAGATGTACTGGCGGCTGCGCGGGATGGAGGCGGGCATGCTTGATCTTGCCGCCCAGCCCGATGTTGCCAATGAACTCCTTGGACGGTGCGGGGACTTTGCCGTATCCCTCGCAAAAAAGGGTTGCGAACGTTTTCCTGTCGATTGGCTTTGGACCGGCGACGACGTTGCGGGCCAGAACGCCCTTTTCATGAGTCCTGGCATGTGGCGGAGTCTCATAAAGCCCCACTTGCAGCGGGTGATCGACGTGGGCAAAGCCCGTAACTTGCCGGTGGCCTACCATTGCTGCGGTGCCCTCCGGCCCATCATTGGCGATCTCGTCGAAATGGGTATCGAAATCCTGAACCCCATTCAGTGCAGTTGTCCGGGAATGGACCCGCTGGAATTGAAGCGGGAGTTCGGGGCGGAGCTTAGCTTCATGGGCGGCGTGGACACCCAGTATCTGCTGGTGAACGCTTCGGAGAAGGAGGTCAGGAAGGCGACGGCGCGTTTGATCGAGGGCATGATGGCTGACGGCGGTGGCTTTATCCTGGCAGCGTCACACACGATACCGCCGGAGACGCCCGATGAAAACATATTCGCCATGTATTCAGAAGCGGGTATCAGTAAGGAAGAAATCTTTGACCGGGCGGCCGGTGTGCGGCAACGGTTGAGCTGAAGTGGAGAGGCTACCAAAAACAAGATGTGTTATCCTCATTCCCGCGAACGTGGGAATCCAGAACGCGTTCAAGACAGCTCGGGCCAACACTGGATCCCCGCGTTCGCGAGGATGACAGCTTTTGTTTTTGGGTTGCGCGCGAACTCACGCGGGAGAGCTTGCGGGTGCGAGCCATTAGAGTAGATTTGATATCGAAAAAGAGACGACATGGGTTTCCAGAACGCGTCTCAATACCAAGTGATAATACAGGGAGTTTCCGCGTGCCCGCACCCGCAAACTTAGCCGGGAACCGGCTGCGTGTGAGGGTGGCACCCCCCTAATTCTTCCTTTGTAGACTTTGAGAAATAAGGCACTAAAACAAGGTCAACCCAATGACATATTCTTCTACGCACACCCATCAGACCCACGGACAACTGAAAAGCTACATTGCACCCTCCGCGCCCGCCACACGTGCGCCCTGCGACGGCTCTGAATCGGACCTGCGGGTTGAATATGGCTTCACGCCCAAGTGGTATCGTGAAAGCTGCGGGATAGATTTCTCCGAGCAATGGCATCTGGATCCCCACTACCGTGGCAAGACGCTGATCGCCATGCGAAAGGAACTCAACCGCCGTTTTCCAACGCTGCACCTTGGCGGAGACAACCCCGAAGAGGCGCTCCCCACGCTCGATGGCATCCACGGTGCCCTGACTATCTCGCGGATATTTGGGGTGGGCGCCGAGTACTACGTGGACAACTGGCCCGCCGCCCGTGCCGAGTTTCTCTC
>JAJRPE010000486.1 GCA_024280935.1 Candidatus Hydrogenedentota bacterium | reverse complement strand
GCCGATCTCGTCGTGGGCAATGCCAACCGCGATACGGTCGCTATTCTGATCGGCGCGGGCGACGGCACCTTTGGCGTCGCAACCGAGTACGGGGTCGGAAACTTTCCACTCTCCGTTCAGGTGGCGGACTTTGACAACAACGGCGCACTGGACATTGCCGTAGCCAATGGTGTGGATGTCGATGGCAGCGGAACGCAGGCCTCGGCGATTCACGTTTTGCCCGGCAACGGCGACGGAACCTTTGACAGCGACAACATGATCGGCTACGTCGCCAACACAGGACCCGGCTCCCTCATCGCCTGGGACATGGATCAGGATGGCGACATTGACCTCGCCACCTCGCACAACGGCTTGGATAGCGTGCAAATATTCAATGGCCGGGGCGATGGACGTTTCAGCAGCGGTGGGGTGCTGAGCATGGGCGATGCCCCGAATACCGTCGGTGTCGCCGACATCAATGGCGATGGCCTTCCCGATCTCTTCACGACGGGCGACACGGGTATCCTTTCCTATCGCCTCTACAACGAAGCCGGGGGATTTGAAAGCCGGAAAGAGCTGCGCGTCGGTGAATTCCCCATCGAGGCGTTGTTGGCCGACCTGAATGGGGACGGTCGTATCGACATTGCAACACCCAACCTCGACAGCGATGATATTTCTATTGTGCTTGGTGCCGCCGAATAGCAGGGGTGTCGTCCGCACCAAATTTGCACACATTTTTTTTCAAATTCCCTTTGCAAAAAACAAGAAGGGTGGTATACTGACTTTGGACCCGGGATTGGGGTTCCAATACAGCCAGCTACGGCACCCGATGCGGGGCCGGTACATGAGCTACCGGCGCTGGCAACGTGGGAATCTGAAACCCCCCGGGCCTTGCACTGCGGTGAACCCGCGACGCAGGGTCGCTCACGCGCTTGGTCGGAAACCGAGCAGTCGCCCTGCGGCGGACGTGACCGCTTAGAATATGGTGGAAGTAGTGACCTCGATGAGGCGTTGTGCGCATGTCCTCAAGTCAGGACGGCAGTGGCCACGTGAAGAGCCCAGACCCAACGGCGCAGTTAACGATTCTATTTCCACCCCCTAGTAACGTAGCGGAAGTTGCGTAACGAAACGGCTTTGTAAAGGTCCCAAACAGGACCGTAAAGGGCCATGTGAAGCGCCCTAACCCCTCAGCGAAGCCCTTTCGACGCCACTTCCGCTTTGTTGTTTGTAATCGTTCACCGGCAACAGTAGAATCGCACGGGACAAAATTATCGTAGCATAGCCGTCCCGGCTGTGATTTACAGGCCATCGGCCTGTGTCGCACGGCGATCTGGGTTGGATGTCCCTGATACCAGTAAAATGGTCACTGCATGACCATCACAGGCGGGATGCCTATGCTACGTTTGGGGAATCAAGCATCCCCCACGGCAGTGCCCGGCAACGAACCCACAGCAGCCTCACTTTTGGTCAACCGGCGTTATTCCATACCTGTCCTCAGCGGCCTGCGAGGCCATTAATCCCTCGCCATCTACGTGCCCCAGTACTGTCTCTGCGGAGCCGTCCGCCGCGTTATCGACGAAAGCGCTGCTTGGGCGTTCATTATCGCAGGATAGTTCATTTTCTATGGCGTTTGCTACGGAATCGCCCACCACCTCTATGAGAGAATCATTCTGGTTCATTCGATTTGAGCGTACTTCTTGTTTCCTCCGGAGCAACCGGTGTGGCACGCGGATATTTTGATAACAGGTCGGTCGCACCCGCTTCAATGTAAGCCTTTGGCTATGCTTCCCGCCCCGAAGTGTTGTCAATCGAGAGCAACACATTGCCGTTCTCCAAGACGTAGCCATCGCGGGAATAGCCTTGGACTTCCCACACCAAGGTGCTTGCCTCATCAAAGAGATAGGTTCCTGTTGAACCGGTTATCAATAGGGAGTGGGTTATTCCAGCATTGCTCTCCTGGCGAACAGGAGAGAATTCTGCGGCAATCGCGGGAGTTACCGCAAAAAACCAAAGAATTTCCAACGCAACAACGAAAACCCGTCGTACTATCATAGCCATTTGCTCCACTCCGTTTGCACCAGACCCTACCAGGCCGGAGGGTATCATACGGAGTGTCTGGCACGCGACTGTGACGCAGAGGGGCTGGGGGTGGGTTAATTTTGATATCCGCACTCAACCCACCCCTACCCACACCAGGGAGGGGAACATAAAGACGTTGGCTCCGCCAACAACAAACATGGCGTGAACGCTTACGAACCGCCAAAACCAACGCTTGGAAGCCTTAGTTCTCTGGGCGGGCGAGCTTATAGGTTCGAATGCGCTGGTAAAGGGTATTGCGTGCAACACCGAGTATGCGTGCGCTCTTGGCTACGTTCCAGTCGGTACGTTCGAGAGCCTCAAGAACACGCATCCTGTCAATTTCTTCGTGGTTGGCCTGACCATCCTCTGTGATGCCATCCTGCTTCGGCGTTGGAGTCAACCCGGTGTGCAACGGGCGTTTGGAAATCTCCGGGGGCAAATGTCCCGGCTGGATAACAGTATCGTGGCAGACGATAAAGGCCCGCTCCAAACAGTTTTCCAACTCGCGAACATTGCCGAACCAAGGATAGTGTACAAGTAATTCCAATGCACTGGAAGAAAGGCCGATAATCTCCTTCTTAAAGGTGGAATTAAACTTTTTACACAGGTGATCGATTAGCAGGGGTATATCGGCGCGACGCTCCCGCAAGGCGGGCAATTCCAGACGAACCACGTTCAACCGATAGTAGAGATCCTCCCGAAAACTATGCTCCTCTATTTTCTGCGCCAAGTTCTGGTTGGTCGAAGCAATGATACGCACATCAACCTGTATGGAACGCGTATCCCCCACACGCTCAAACTCGCGCTCCTGCAACACGCGAAGCAGCCGCAACTGAAGGCGCGGCGAAATGTCGCCAATTTCGTCAAGGAGAATCGTACCGCCACCGGCCGCTTCAAAGCGCCCGACCCGGTCACGCACGGCGCCGGTAAAGGCCCCTTTCACATGGCCAAAGAGCTCGCTTTCGAGTATATCCTCCGCCAGCGCGGCGCAGTTTACTTTAATAAAGGGGCCATTGGCGCGGTGGCTTGTATAATGAAGCGCAGCGGCGACAAGTTCTTTCCCGGTACCGCTTTCCCCGTAGATCAATACCGTTGAATCCGTATCGGCAACGTTTTCGATGAGATCAAAGACCTCGGTCATACGGGCCGACTTTCCGATCATGTTTTGGTATTGGTGGTTTTCCGCCAGTTGTTTTTCCAAGCGGGTAATGCGCGTCAGGTCACGAAGCACCAATACGGCCCCGGAAGCTTTTCCACCGTTTTCCAACGGGGTGGTAGACATTACAAGAACTTTGTCCCCGCTCCGATGCAGGGTCGCTTCCACCCGAAATTCTGCCACCTCCTCACGTGTTTGAAGGGTTCTCGACAACGCCTCGCTCGCCTGTTGTAGTGGCCCCTTAAATAAGTGTTCGGCCATCTGCCCGGCCATATCATTCATATTTTCCCCGAGCATCTGCGCCGCCGCCGCGTTTACCTGACGCACCTCGCCGGTCGCGTCCACGGCAACAATACCCTCCTTCACCGCATGAAACAGCGCCTCAAGCTCTCTGCGATACGCATCCATTTGGGCAGCGTACGCGTCCCGTTCGGCCAGAAGATTGATCCGCTCGACGGCCATGCGCACAACACGCTTGAGGGCATCGCCCGTTACTGGCTTCGCGAGGTAGTCAAAAGCGCCAAGCCGAACCGCCTCCGTCGCGGTCTCCACACTGGGTTCGCCGGTGATCATAATCACCATGCTTCCCGGCGAGGTCTCCCGCGCATGGCGAAGGATATCAACCCCGGTCTTCCCCCCCAATACGATGTCCGTTACCACCACATCGAAATGGGTGTTGCCCATATGACTGGCGGCTTCCTCGTAGTCCTCAGCCGACTCTACGCCATACCCCTCTTCCTCCAAAAAACGTGTGAACGTAAGTCGTAACACCGCTTCGTCTTCAACAATCAACACGTTACACATAGCACATACTCCGTGCAGTCATTCACGCGGCTCGGGTTTGTCTGGCCCGTCTACGGGAAGAAACACCCTGAATTGCGTATAGGAATCGGGTTCACTTTTTACCTTAAAAAAACCGCCGTGATCTTTGACAATGCCATCCGATACGGAAAGCCCCAGCCCGGTTCCCTTGTCCCGCCCTTTGGTCGTAAAGAAGGGATCGAACATTCGTATTCGAGTTGCATCAGACATGCCCTTGCCTTGATCCTCCACCACCATCACCAGGTATTTCTTGCGGCGCACGGTCGCTGCCTCGACAGCAATGGTCATTTTCTTTTCAGAGGCGCTCGTCTTATAGCGCTCGTCCAATGCGTGAATGGCATTGATTAGCAAGTTCATCAAAACCTGTTGTAATTGTTCGGGCCTGCATCGGATTCGGGGCAGTTCCTCCGCTATGACAACGGAGAGCTTGATAGAGGATTTCTGTATCTTCTTCGTGCTTAGCGAGAGCACCGAGTCCACAACATCGCGAATACTTGCGTAGGAATATTGCTCTTGCTGTTGCCGCGAAAATGTGAGAAGATTTTTCACGATGGTGGCCACACGTTCGGCCTCTGACCGAATCAATTCTGCAAATTGGCGGTCAGGCGAGTCGGCGGGCATATTCTTCAAGAGAATGTCCGCGCAGTTCATGACCCCATTGATGGGGTTATTAATTTCGTGCCCCACGCCCGCCGCCAACTCACCGATAGAGGCCAGCTTCGATGCCTGAATGACCTGCGCCTCCGCCTCCCGGTGTTCCACCGCTTCTCCCAGCGTTCGGGCGATGGCTTCAATCATGGCACAGTCTCCGCGCAGCAGCTTGCCTGGAATCGAAGGTTCCACCGCTTCGCGATACACCAACTCCAGCTTGCCACGGTTCCGACCACCAACAATGATGGGCGCGCCGAAGGTCCAAGGCGTTGTTTTTACAGCCATTTCCTCATAGACCTGGCCGTCAAAAACTATCCGGGCACGGGTAATTTCGGGGTAGGAACACGCGGGGCGAATTAACTGGGCAACCGCCCGAAAAATATCCGTTTCCACGGCTTGCTCACGAATTACCTCGCCAACACTATAGAGGCAGGTAATCTTTTTATTTCTCTCTTTTAACTCCCGTAGCAAGCGCTCCTGCTCGAGGCGGGCCTCGCACTCCACCGATATATCGCGAAGCATTCCTGAAAAATACCGGTGTTCGCCGATACAAACTTCGCTAACCGATAAATGCAGTGGGATCTCCGCACCATTCTTGTGCCGTGCGGTGACTTCTCGCCCAACCCCAATAATTCGTCGTACCCCTGTTTCCAGGTAGCTTGCAATGTAGTTGTCGTGGTTTCTGGAGATTTGTTCGGGCATAATCAGGGAGACATTGCTGCCGACGAGTTTCTCCCGGGTATAACCAAACATACGCTGTGCCGCGAGGTTGGCCTCCAGAATGATACCCCGCTCATCAATAGTCATGATGCCGTCAACGGTGCTTTCCACCAATCCACGCACCCAGATATCGCTCGCCCGCTCCCTTATCAGTGAGGCTGAAATGTCTTTAACAGGATCGTCTGCCATATCCACGTACCTTTTCCACCGAGATCACGGACCCGTGGGTGAGTCACGCCCTTCAATCGAGCAAATCCACGACGACCTCGGATGCTCTGACCAGTCGGCACCATATCCAGAGCAAGTCCCGTACCACTATTTGCAGATCCTAAGCGTCAAGAACAACAGTAGTTAGGGAACTTTTTGGGAAGAATCTCCCAACAGGGCACCAGGCCGCACGCTTATGCACTGCGCACTATTGTATCATTTGATACAGTAGTGTATCATGAGCAACTATGCGCAACCCATCTTAATTAATGCGTCTCGCATGCCCGTAAACAGACCCACCCTGGTGTACTGATATCGCTCCGAAGCCACAAAAAATAGCGACCGATTGAACACCTTTCGATACCGGCACACAATATGCATATTGAACACAACGCTTTGCCTGCGTCCCGAACGATGGGCAGGTACGAGCGGATGCCTATCGTCAATATCGCATAGAAAGCAGTTGAATCATGACCCAGCCATCCCCCGATGAAACCGTAACAGCCAATACACGTCCCGTATGGTTTCACCTCGCCCTTACGTCCCTCTCCCTCTTGGTTGGCGCGGCCACGTATTTCGCCGTTCCCGCCGATATGGACGAAGGGGCCCGCCGAATGGCCACCATTTTCGCGTGTGCCATGCTCCTGTGGGTTACTGAGGCCATCCCGCTCTTTGCCACCAGCCTGTGTGTAATCGCCTTCGAGGCGTGGTGGGTAGCCCTGCCTGAAAACATGGGTGCGGCGATGGAGTATCGGGCGGTCTTCAACAGCCTGAGCAATCCGGTGATATTCCTGTTTCT
Source organism: Candidatus Hydrogenedentota bacterium (assembly GCA_024280935.1). Classification (GTDB taxonomy): domain Bacteria; phylum Hydrogenedentota; class Hydrogenedentia; order Hydrogenedentales; family JAEUWI01; genus JAEUWI01. Next base: position 6,443 of record JAJRPE010000486.1, on the reverse strand, counting down.
TGGTGGGTTCATTCTGGCCAAGTCCGTTCAAAAAGAACGTATCGATGTGCAGATGGCGGCCCTGATGCTTCGTTTCTTCGGCACGCGCCCCTGGGCCGTTCTTGGCGGCATTATGCTAATCACGGCCATCTTCAGCATGTGGATGAGCAATACGGCCACCACGGCGATGATGATTGTGATGGTACAACCCTTTTTGAGCCGACTTCACAAACGGGATCGCTTCCGAAAAGCGATTGTATTGGCCGTTCCTTTTGCGGCCAATATAGGGGGGATCGGAACCCCCATCGGCACACCGCCCAATGCCATTGCCATGGCCCAACTGGAAGATGCCGGGCTTGAAATCTCCTTCTTCACCTGGATGGCCTTCGCCCTCCCTCTGATGCTGGGTGCTCTCGTGGTTATGTGGGCTTTTTTGTTGAGTCTTTTCCACCCGCGCATGGAAAAATTTGAAGTAAAGATTGAACAGGACTTCAAGCTTACGGCCCACGCCGCCGTGGTCTACTCTACCTTTGCTGCGACTGTATTCCTGTGGCTGACCGGATCCTGGCACGGCGTGCCCACAGCGGTGGTCGCCATTTTACCCGCCGCTGTGCTGACGGTAACCCACGTAATCTCCAAAGATGACTTCAATCAGTTGGAATGGAACATTCTGATGCTGATCGCTGGGGGTATTGCGCTCGGTGACGGGATCACTTCCACGGGCCTCGATCAATGGATCATCCGCGTATTGCCGGGTGACGGTTTGGGGTTTTTCTCGCTTGCGGCCCTCATCAGCGTTCTCGCCGTCGTTATGAGCACCTTCATCGGTCACAGTGTAACCACCATGATTCTTCTTCCTATCGGTCTGGCCATGGCATCAAGCATTGGGAGCACGACGGTGGAGTCACAGGTTTTGGCCGCCATGTGCGCCATCATGGCCAGCTTCGCCATGGGCCTTCCCATTTCGACACCACCCAACGCCATCGCCTATGGCACGGGCCAGATCGAGAATCGCGACATGCTCTTTGTGGGCGGTGTGACGGGTATCGCAGCGGCGGTATTGGTTATTTTCACGGGTCCCATGGTGATTACAAACATTCTTAATTGGCTTGGTTGAGTAGGCGAAGTCCTTCGGCATTGCCCAAAAGTAGGACGTGACGGCTGCCCACGCCTTCCTCGGATACCACGGACATGGGCTGCTCCCCCTCCAACAAAGCAATCAGCCACCGCCAGTTGTCCTCCTGCACGAAGCAGAATGCGGGTTTGGGCTGTGAAAGACGCTCAAAAAAGTCCTGCACCGCCACCCGTAGCTCATCCTCAAAGGCACGAATCGCGTCCGCATTTTCACTTTCCCCCACGGCGACATCAATGGCATCAAGCAGCAGCGCCTTTTCCTCGGGTGTTGGGTGTTCCAGAGAGGCCAGCGGCACTTCCCGCACCGCTCGAATAATGAGCTTTTGCGCTTTTTTCTGGAGTTTGGCCTGCTCCATCAAGTTATCCGGCGTGATTTCCCCGATGAGTCCTGTGAAGACAGGTTCGTGGAAGTGACGGGAATAATATACGTATTCCTCCCGCGAAAAACCCGCAGAAAAGACTTTGATCTCGGTTCCTGATTCGGCCAGTTGGCGAATCGGTGCGCAGATATTTCGTGCGGACTTGAACTGATTCACTTCGGGAAAGATGGTAAAAACGGCTACCGTGAAGAGGAGCAGGGCCTGTCCCGCCATGGTTGCTGGAACGACGTGTGCGCCCGATTTTCGGATATGAAGGAGCCCCAGGTTCCCGGCAAAAAAAGCAACCGCTGCAACGATGTAGAGGTGTATATTGGATTCGAGGACATAGGGGATATGGGACAGGACCAGGGGGCTAAAACCCATGAGAATCAACAGGATGGACCACACGATGCCGCCACGGCGCAGCCAGGTGAAGTTTTCCTTCTCGCGCAGATGAACCAGGGCCGCGCCGAATAAGATGGCAAAAACCGGAAAGAGGGGGAGCAAATAAAGCTCCCGTTTCCCGATGACGACACTAAAGAATATCAACGCCGGACCAATCCAGGCCCACAGAAAGCGCATCGCCTGTGAATCTTTTCGGTTTTTCCACGCCCAGTACAATACAGGCGGGCATATAAAGGTCCATGGCAAAAGGCCTACGGGCAAGGTCTTCAGATAATACCATGGCGGCTGGGCCTTGCTGACCCCCATGAGGGCACGCCCGATGGTGTTACGAAAGAGATTGGCGCCCATCCCGCTCTCTACCGCCTGCGCCGCCGAATCCGCACCCAGAAGCCGTGCGGGCACAAACCACAGCAGTGCAACCACGATGGCCGCCGCGAAACCCCAGACCCAACGGGTCGCGGCACGTCCCTCCCGGTTTCCCCAGTAGTAGGCCACAAGAAAAAGTCCCGGAAAAACCAAGGCGGGCGGACCCTTGGCCAAGAGTCCCGCTGCAATTCCGGCGTAGGCCAGGAACAGCCACTTTTTGTGTCGCTCGTCGTCCCACCGCCAGAAGGCGTAGAGGGTGGTCATCATACCCGCTGTCAGGACCATGTCAATCTGGCCCCGCCGTGCCTGCCACCAGAATTGGAAACAGCTCATCAGGATCAGGGCGCTCCACAGGGCTACCTGGGTTGTGAAGAGGCGCGATGCGAGGGCGAAAGTCAGGGCCACAACATAGACGGCACACAGAACCGACGGAATGCGGGCCGCCCACTCGTTTACATCCCCAAAGGGTGTGGAAGAGAGCGCAATGAGCCAGAAGAGAAGCGGTGGTTTTTCCTGATAGACCTCCCCATTCACCCGGGGCACAAGGTAGTCACCGCTCTCCACCATTTCACGGGCCACCTCGGTAAAACGCGGCTCATCCGGCGGCCAGAGGTCATAGCCGCCAATGTTGGCCCCAAACACGACCAGGGCGAGAAGGAGGAGGGCGTAGAAAACGCGGGAGTCACGAGACATTAAGGTTGTCTTTCTGTTGTACGTGTTCATGGCGGGCAGGAGTGCGGACTTTCCAGTCCGCAACAAAGGAAGCGTTGTTCCAGCAAAGGCATCTCGGTTTTTTCCATGCATCACGTACATCGGCTGGAGCGACGTGTGTCCTGCAGTGGGTCATAGACGCGCCGTGGCGGGCAGGAAAACCCACCCTCCTATACCCGGAGGTCTTTTCTGTGACGGAGGTTATTCCCGTTGTGGGCACCCCTATCCTAGCACTCCCCTTAAAGCACCCGCAATTCGCATTGAGAAAGAAAACACGGTATGATCGAACTCCGCAATGTGATGCTGGATAGGCAATGAACTTTGTAAAGTGCCCCAAAGATCCCACCCAAAGAAAAACACAGGCGGGATGCCTATGCTACATTCGCACCTACAAAGCCGCACGTACCTCGGTCTGTGTAGGTGGCACCCGCCGCGTGCGTACATGGCACTGGGGTTCTCCCTGAACGAGAAAAGGATAGTATCTTGAGCAACCCCAGCACCCACCAACGGGTAGCCGTTATTATGGCCGGCGGTTCCGGCGAACGTTTCTGGCCGGTGTCCCGTCGTCTGAACCCTAAACAGCTTTTGCGGCTGACCAGCCCCACGGACACTATGCTCCACGAGGCGGTGAATCGCCTCTTGCCCCTCTTTCCCGAGGCGGATATCTACGTGCAGCCGAGCCCAGAGTTGGTGCCCGCGATTCGTGAGGCCGCGCTGGGCATCCCCGGCGAAATTATCGCTGACGACCCATCAATGGTCACCGCGGTATCCTAAGAATGCGTTCGGCGCGTTGCTCAAGTACCTCCGCGTCCTGAACACGGTTTTCTGCCCGATAGGTCGCCGCCAGATTCAGTAGGCACGTGTACATATCGGGGTGCTCCGGCCCCAGCGACTTTTCCAGAATATCGATTGAACGCGTAAGCGTTTCTTCCGCGCGCACATAGTTATTCTGGTAATAGTAAAGGATGCCAAGACCATTAAGAATCATACCGACGGATTTATGGTCGTTTTCGAACGCCGACTCGACAATGGCAAGCGCCCGGAGATAGAGCGACTCGGCATCCGCGAATTTTCCTTCCCTACTATACACCCCAGCGAGATTAGTGAGGGTCGGGGCGCTCTTTGGGTGATTGGAACCATGGGCCTTTTCATTAATCTCCAAGGCCCGCAGATAATGCGACTCTGCCTCGGAAAAATCGCCCATATCGGAGTATAGCCTGCCAAGATTGTGCTGCGAAGTTCCCACGTCAGCAGAGTCATTGCCTAATGTCTTTTGCCTTATGGCTAACGAGCGTAAGAATAGCGGCAGCGCATCCGTAAATTGCTGGCGTCTTGTATAAACCAGCCCCAGACTTTCGAGTGGCAGGGCCAAATATCGACTCTCCGGCCCCAGTGTATTCTCCAAAATGGTAATTGCGCGCCCGCAACGCTCTTCGGCCACACTATATTGCCCCAAGGATTCGCTGAGTTGCCCCAGTGCCGCCAGACTGAGCGCCACTCCATGATGGTTGAACCCCAGCACTCTCTCACGGATCTCCAAGCTCTGCAGATATAATGGCTCGGCAAGGTCATATTTGTCTTGAGCCATGTAGTTATCCGCCAATATAAAAACTCCCAAGGCATAGACTAGCTCCGCAGAATCCGCTAGCTGCGGGTAATCCTCGGGGGCCTGGTCCAATCGCATGGTCCGGAGCCCAATGGACTCAACGGTTTCCTTCCAGTCGCGAATCGTCTTCTGAAAGTCAGGTTCGAGGGCGTGTTCAAGCATTTTGACCGCACGCTCGAGAAGCTTCTCAGCCTTGGCAAACTGGGCGCAGCGCAAATAGAATGCCCCAGAATTGAGCAGACTGTACGCTACCGCGATATGGTCCGGCCCCAATTTACGCTCCCGAATCTGGAGCGCTTCCTCGAACAACGCTTCCGCCAGTATGTCTTTTCCCATGTCTTAATAGATCATGGCCCGATCATTGGTGGCCGCAGCATATTCGATGCTATCCCGGCCATAATCGCGCTCAGCGATATAGGCCTCGCGTTCGGCTTCCGAGAGTGCCCGGACTTGGTCGCCAGCTGTGTAATAGACATAGAAGTTCTGGCCCGCCTGTTGCCACTCCGAGTTTATCTGGGGCTTTGAAGATGGATGAAATAGTCCACAACCAGAAATCGTGGACACCAGTAGTAACGTAAGAATCGCGTACCGCATGTTGCGTTGCCCTCTCTAGATATACCGTGACTTGAGCATAGTACCTTTCAATGGAATTGTCCAGAAATATCTTGTGCATGACCTTCCTCAAGAAGCTCAGCGTTTTCTGTGGGTGATTGTTCTACTTTCCAAATCAGCGTGCGGGTTCGCATTCACCGTTCAGAGCCGGTATGATTAGATAGATTGTTGTATGCTAATCGACAATCGACATCTGAGTAAGCGGCTTCACCGTAATGCGTGTGGGGTCGTGTTTCGCGATGCTGATGTCGAATAGTCAATTGAGCCTCTTAAAAGAACGCCGAGGGTGCCTCCTGCACGCGCAGCCGGTTCCCGGCTAGGCTTGTGGGTGCGGGTTCGCCAAAAACAACCCAAATCATTATTCACACAGGATCGCATGAAAAACACAGGCGGGACGCCTATGCTACATTCGCACCCACAAAGCCGCTCGTACCTCGCGTCTGTGTAGGTGGCACCCGCCGCGTGCATGCATGGCACCGGGGTTCTCCCTGAAAAAAAGGATCGTATCTTGAGTAACCCCACTCCACAACAACGTGTAGCCGTCATCATGGCCGGCGGTTCCGGCGAACGCTTTTGGCCGGTCTCGCGGCGGCTTCATCCCAAGCAACTCTTGCGCCTGACCAGCCCCACGGACACCATGCTCCACGAGGCGGTGAAGCGTCTCTTGCCCCTCTTTCCTGAGGCGGATATCTACGTGCAGACGAGTCCTGAGTTGGTGCCCGCGATTCGGGAGGCCGCGTTGGGCATCCCCGAGGAGAATATCATCGCGGAGCCGTGCCGTCGGAACACGGCGGGCTGTCTGTCCTATGCCGCCGCCTATATGATGGCGCGGTACAAGAACGATGGCTCTGGTCTCAGCATGGCGGTCGTTACGGCCGACCACCGCATTGGCGACCCCGATGCCTTTGTCGCTACCTTGCGCAAGGCTTTGGAGACGGTGGAGGCGGAACCCGCCTTGGGCACGATTGGCATCCCGCCCACGCGCCCGGCCACGGGCTTCGGCTATGTACAGGCAGCGTTGCCGGAGAACGCGGCGAAGCTCGACAATGTTCCCCAGGCCTTTCCGGTCGCTTCTTTCCAGGAAAAACCACCGCTGGAAATCGCCGAGCTCTATGTGGCCGAGGGCAATTACTTTTGGAACAGCGGCATGTTCTTCTGGAATATTGGCACCTTTGTCTCCCAGTTTGAAAAGGCCGACCCCGCTTATGGGAAGGCGATTCATGCCATGACGGCTGCGATGGCCGCCGATGATACCGCCACCGTGAACCAGG
>JAJRPE010000485.1 GCA_024280935.1 Candidatus Hydrogenedentota bacterium | reverse complement strand
TTTCACAAGATTGAAGTTGTGTTCCAAGCCCTTGCCGTTCAAATCCTTATCATTGGAATTCCAGCACATGGCCACGTTGGGGTTGTCGGCGATATCAAAAATAGCTTTCATGGTAGGCAATTCGCAGCAGGAGCCATGGACCTCAACGCGAATCTGCTGGCCAAGGTCTCCAGCAAACTTGCCGACCTCATTGAGCGATTTTCCGATTTGCTCGATGGTTTTATTGCGGTCCACGCCCTCATGGAAGCTGTTGGGCTTTACCTTCACGCCCGTGGCGCCAATATCATGGCTCAGCAGGAGGAAGTCCTTGGTGCCTTGAATATTGTCAGCAAGCTTTGCGGGATCGGGTTCGTCGTAGTGCTGGTTGGTGCCCGGCCCCAGGCAGGTCACGGGGCTGTCGGCGAACTTTTTCTTTACTTCCGCCCGTTCGGCTTTGGATAGGGTCGGCTGGACACCGTGGGCATGTTCGGTACGCAATTCCACGCCCAGCACGCCGCTGGCGCTACAGTTCTTGATGAGGGTGTCCAAGTCCCAGTGCTGGCCCCAGAGATAGGTTACGAGTCCCAGTTTCATTTTGCTGCCCGGCATAGGCTTAGCAAATGCGGCGGCGGGTGCCAGGGCAGCCATGGTGGCGGCACCGGCGGTGGTCTGTAGAAAATCGCGACGAGTAATCGACTTCATAACGGCTAAACTCCTCAATGTGGATTTTGCCCCAAGTCAGGTTGCTTCTCTATCGGTTGCAGGCGAATGAGCAGAATAACGATTTCATGGAGAAATATCCAGCAGCCCGGACTTTCCAAACAGCTTTCTCTTTACCCGGAAGGACCACAGGGGTGCCACGAAATTCACCCCGCTTATTCCTAGCCTCGAAGGCATCCCGAAGTCCCAAAGAACCCGATTGATGGACACGGTAAAGAATCGGGCATCAGGCCGCCACTCCAACGCAGTGAGATCGCACGGGTTCTTTGGAAAACTCTGGACATAATTCGCGATAATCACACTTAATTGACGGGTGAGACTCTCTTTTGCTACTATGGGATCGTGCCTGATTTTGGTGAAAAAAGATCACGACGCTTCCTGATTGCACTGGTAATTGGCGGTCTGTTGGGTGTCGTTGTCGGTATCGCTGGAAAAGCCCTGCTTCGCAAGAATACGGAGGGTGGCGATGGCGCGCCCGGCACAAATGATGTGTCGGGCAAAGACCACATGACTACCGATGGCCAGGATAGCGTTGCTTGGGCGTATGCGCGTGCATATCAGGAGGGCGATTGGGCGCGGGCGATTGAACTGACCATCTGGATGGAAGAGCGCCTCGTGTTTGTAGCGCGTACGGGTACGCCCGAAGATGTTGTTGCGGAACGCAAGCGTTTAATAGAGCAGATAAGCACCCGGGTTCTTACGGACATGCAACTCCGTGATGCGGGCGTGGATGACCAATACATATTCGCGCCGGGTGTCCGGCTGGAGCATGTCCTCGACGATTCCGGTCGCGACGATCTGGCTGCGGAAGTTGCGTGGCGCACATGGTTTAACGTGATATACCCCAGCCGGGAGAAAGCTCTTCTGGACTGGGATGGCATGCCAATTCACTCGGTCTACGTTGGCGTGAATGTCTCTCTTGACGGGCGCATTCTGAAGGCCGGTATAATTGGCAATTTGGACATTGATTGGGATTCGATCCGATATGATTGGCCATCTCAACAAGGAGAATAACGATGCCCCTCGCAAGCTGTGTTCGTTGTAAGAAGATGTTTAACAAGATAGAATCGCGCGTATGTCCGTCGTGCCAGCCCGCCGAGAATTCCGATTTCGACAAGATCCACAAGGTTCTCGGAGAGAATGATAATCTGAGCGCGGAACAGGTTGCGGAAATAGCGGAGGTAGACGTGACCGTTGTCCGGCGCATGGTCGATGATGGCCTGGTTGCCCAACTAAGCTTGGGAGACGCATCTGCGGCATGCGGACAGTGTGGTGCCCCAGCCATCAGCCTGAGCAAGAAACTTTGTCAAGCCTGTTTGGATAAACTCAATGCGCAGGTTTCCAAGGCCCAATCCCAGATTAAGCTCAGTCAAAAAAAGGCTACTCAGATTGGCGAGTACGGCACCGCACGAAAGGCCTTTGAAGATAAGCGGAAATAGGTTTCCCGGAGGCTGTGCGCGGTTGATACCCTGAAGCGCCTTCCTTGGGTCGTGCCGGAAGAGCACCGTGCCCTCGCGGGCTTAACAAATCAGGCAGGATAGTACGATGACACAGAAAGAAAAAGTGGGAGTCGCGGTAATAGTGGCCTTATTCGCTGTGTTGGCGCTGACGTTGTACTTGACCATCGACCGGCCCACCAATAAAGGCGGATCCTTCGAGAACAATGTCATTATTGACCAACGTGTACGCAACCTTAACAAGTGATAAGAGCCGCTGATTTGCCCCTGATACTTCACCGACACTCCTCCATCCCGTTCTTGGCGCTTCTCCTGCTGATGCTCTGTATGGTCGAAAACACAGCCGTCGGCCAAGAGCGGACCATTGACGTGCTCCGCCATGGGGTCAGCACCCCCCTGGTCCTCCCCGAGTATAAGAGCCAGGGCATGGGCTATGCCTCGATGCGCGATATCGCACGGCAACTGGGGGGAGCAGTCGTCTTGAAAGAGGCCCGGGCTACCTTCCGTCTAAATAGCAAGATTGCTGTAACGGGTCTGAATGACACCGAAGTCCATGCGGACGGCACTCGGTTTTCTCTGGGACACCCCATCCTGCCTTACGAAGACGATGCCTTGATCGCCATGGACGATGTAGTTCCCTTCCTGCGCAAGGGATTTGGCTTCGGCACCCCCGAGGATCCGCCCGGCACATCGGCGCTAAGCCCGCCCGCCGAATCCACCCCCAGCACCCAAGATATAGATTTGGACAGCACGATGGATTCTGACACGTTGGAGGTCGTCGTTGCCGCTCCCGCTCTGGTGATCGAGGACGACGCGTCCGATCTGGAAACCATCGAAATCCGTCCCGCGACGGAAGCTGAGCAAAAAACTACTCCGCTAAACACATCGGGCTTTCGCAACAGGGCTACACTTGTGCTCGCTATTGACGCGGGCCATGGTGGCGAAGACAGTGGCATCACGGGTTCAAATGGTCTGCTTGAAAAGGCGCTATGCCTTGCCGTGGCATCCGATCTCCGTCGCATCCTGAAAGAACAATATGGCATTGCCACGATCATGACCCGCGACAAGGACGAGTCGGTGTCCGGGGCCGTGCGATTAACGCAGGCAACGACCGGCAAGGCGACATTGATTTTGAGTATTCACGGCGGGGCAAGTAGCGCTACCGAAGCCCATGGATTCCATGTTTTCGCTCACAAACCGAAACGCAGCCTCAGTACAGACGCTAAACCAGCGCTGGAGGCCGCCCAGGCAATAGCCGACGCTCTGGATAGTGCTACAAACCAAGCACCCCGGCCCGTCCGCGAAATTCCGCTGCTTCTGATGCGCGATAGCAACCTGCCCTGCATTCTGGTGGAACTGGGCAATCTCGCCAATCCAGACGATGAAGCGAAGCTAAGTTCCGCAGCGCATCAGCGATCATTGGCAGTCGCCCTTGCCAAGGGAATTGGCGCCGCGACAGGCAAAGATCCTGCAACCAGGAATTCGTCATGAGCCAAGCCTTTCGACACAATATAGTCAGGAGCCTGTTCTTGTCCCTGTGGGCCATGGCAACGTTGATCCTGCTCGCCATGGTCATTTTGCTCGTTCGCGAAATCGCCCGCAATGGCGGTGCTCCCCAAGATGCCTTTGCCCTGCCAGAACAAGAAAACAATACGTCAGTGCCTCCCGCAGCTGATCGTGCGGCACCAACGGGCACACGGGCGGTGCAACTCTTTTTCGGATCGGGCGACGACCTTCAGTTGCTCCCGGAAACGCGTAATATTACCACCAGCGGTTCCACGGTTGAGAACTGCCGGGCCGCGCTCGACGCGCTCATCAAAGGGCCCCAATCCGGGGGCACCCCCATTCTCCCGCCGACGGCGAAGATAAAAGCCTTGTTTCTATTGCCTCATGGCGAATTGGTTATCAACTTCTCCCGCGAAGTTCAGGCAGAACACGCACGATTGAGCAGCGCATCCATGGAATCGCTGCTGGTCCAGGGCATCGCACATACCATAACCCAGCAATCCTTGCAAAACATCCAGGATCCCAAGGTTCGCAAGGTCCGCATCCTCGTGGAAGATGCCGCCCCAACAGAAATTTTTCCCGCCCACATTGACATCAGCGAGCCCGTGGCACCCGATGCGCAGTGGCTGTCCGCACAAGGGTAAGCGAAGCCATGGTTGATAGACACGGCGCCATCGGCGTCTTCGATTCCGGTGTCGGTGGCCTGACCGTGGTCCGCCAAATCGAAGCGCGGTTACCCACGGAATCCATTATCTACCTGGGCGACACCGCCCGCGTTCCTTATGGCACGAAATCTCCCGAGACCGTCGTCCGCTATGCGAAAGCCTGCGCGCAGCTACTGCTGGAACGGGACATCAAGATGCTGGTGGTCGCATGCAACACAGCGTCAGCCTTTGCACTGGATGCCCTCCGCGATGACTTGGACATCCCCGTGCTGGGAGTTATAGAACCCGGCGCACAGGCTGCGGTGCGCGCCACGCGCACGGGGCGCGTAGGTGTTATCGGAACGGCGGGGACGATACGGAGTGAACGTTACCGGGAAGCGCTTCAGTGCCAGGATCCAAGCATCACGGTCTTCAGCCAGGCCTGCCCGCTCTTTGTGCCGCTGACAGAAGAAGGCTGGACTACCGGTGATGTCCCAAAAACCGTAGCGGAAGCATACCTGGCACCCTTGCTGGAAAATAACATCGACACGCTGGTGCTCGGCTGCACCCACTACCCGCTTTTGAAAGAGGTTATCGCGCAGGCGGTCGGGGAAGCTGTTACACTGGTGGACAGTGCGGATGAAACGGCGCTGGTGGTTCAGGAGAGTTTAGAGGCGCTGAAATTGTGCTGTGAAACACCACTCCTGCCACAGTTTCGCTTTCTGGTGAGCGACGCACCGTCAGACTTTGAGCAGGTTGGGCAACGATTTCTGGGGCACGTAATGCAGGAAGCGGAGTGGGTGAATCTCTGATGGCCGATCAAGACAATGGAAACCTCGCTGCGGGTGCCGGAAATGCACCGGAAAACCGCTGGGCAAATCATGCCAAGGCGGCACTCGGCCTCAGCTCTTCCCTGGCGATTGCCGGACTCCTTTTCGGAGCCTTCTGGATGGGACGCCCCTACAATCTGAAGCCTGAGACACAGGAATTGGCAAAGCGGCTGGAAAGCTCCCTCCGCGAGCATTATGTGCCGCCAGAAAACGTCGAACGCGGAGAATCCGAAGAGAAGTCAGAAACGGACGGTAACAAGACAACCCAGTGGACCTTCCACCCCTTCCGCGTAACCGTTCCAAAACGCCTGAATAATAATGGTCTGCGCAAAACCCTGCGCCAGGACATGACCGCCCTCAATGTTCGCGTGATGAACAAGGAGCGGGATCCCAATGAACCGGAAATCGACAAGCTGGCCTTCTATCTGGGAAAGTACGAATTCGCGGAGATGATCCTCCTGCCCAGCGTGGAAGATGTTATCGCCACCAATCGCAGTGTTCTGCGAAGCAGCAGTACGCAATTGGCCGATATTACGGACAAGGTGCTGAAGGGCCTCAATCTGTCACCCGCCCATACCCGAGAGGATGCCGTTCCCAGGGAAGATTTGAACTCCTTGTGGAACTACACCCACTTTACAGCCCAACTCCCTCCGGGCCTGACGCTGGGCGCGTTGAAGGAAAAAATGGAGGCGATGATTGCCCTGCCAGATGCCCGCGTCGAGGTCGGAAACCGATTGCAGGGCGATGTGAATATGCAGATTACGTTGGGCGGGAGAACATGCGTCGGCCTGGCCTGTTCGGTGACACCCGCCGCGCCCCCCGCACGCCCGGAACCCGTCAATCTGGATACCGCAATGGAGGGCGGAATTCTGGGAAGCGAACCCGAGGAAAGCATGGAGCTGGTTGAAACATCGGAACCAACGGAGGCCCCGGCCATACCCGATGAAAACGCGCCCGTCGCTGCCCCAGTGCCCGTGGTGGAGTCCACCGTAACACAGCCAGAGCCACAAGGATCGGAGAGCAAGAAAATACGCCTTGCCATTATCATTGACGACGGAGGCTATGTCCGAGCCGATACGTACCGGGTGCTGAAACTGGATCCTCGCCTGACACTGGCCATCCTGCCCAACACCCCCCATGGCAAAGCCACGGCCCAGGAAGGCTCGGATTTGGGCTTTGAGATCATGCTCCACATGCCCATGGAAACCCACAGCACGACGGAGCAGGCCGTGGAGGGGACGATATACACAGCCATGGGAAAAAAGGAAATTCAAAAGCTTACCAACAACGCCCTGAACCAATACCCCGCCGTGGTGGGCATCAACAACCATACCGGGTCAAAGTTCACCGAAAAAGCGAAGAAGCTGGGATACGTTTTTGAAGTACTGGAGCAGCGCGACCTCTTTTTTATCGACAGTTATACGAAAAACACGTCGGTCGCCTTGGAAACGGCCCGAAAGGCGGGGCTTCCCACGGCACGACGCGACGTATTTCTCGACAACGACGAGGACGAGGCGAGCATTCTCGCCCAGTTTGAGGTGCTGGTGAAAACGGCCATCGAAGAGGGGAGCGCAATTGGCATCGGCCATTTTCAGAAACCCAACACCGCCAAAGTGCTCGCGGAAGAGATTCCAAAACTGAAAAATGCAGGTATTGAATTGGTCCACGTCTCGGAGTTGCTACAGTGAGTGTCGTCTTAGGCATCGAATCATCCTGCGATGAAACCGGCATCGCCATCGTAAAAAATGGGACCGAGGTCCTGGCCAACGAAATCGCCTCGCAAATCGATATACACAAGGTCTTCGGAGGCGTGGTGCCCGAAATTGCCTCCCGCCAGCACACCAAAATTATTTCCCAGTTGGTGGACCAAGTCCTGAAATC
>JAJRPE010000484.1 GCA_024280935.1 Candidatus Hydrogenedentota bacterium | reverse complement strand
TACAAAAAACAAGAAAGTGCCACGTCATTCCCACGCACCTGGGAATCCAGAACGCGGCAGCTTCACACCAAGTCTCCGCTGGTTCCCCGCGTTCGCGGGAATGACGGTCTTGGGTTGTGGGCGAAGCTCACCTTGGGAATATTATACGTCAGACAGCATCGAATGGACCATGGTTTCAGAAACTCGATGTGGTATTCTCATAGCCACATTGTGAACGGGCGCGGTTCGGGGTGCCCGGATCCGCCGATCACACAAACCATGAAAGGGTGTTGTCATGGCACAGATTAAGCGCTTTGGCGTGCTTCAGACCTCGAAAGTTGTGGGCGTATTGTATTTTCTGGGGGCTGCTGTTTTCTGCATTCCCCTTGGCCTGATTACCATGGTTTTTGGTGGGTTCCAAGGGCAGCAAGGTTTTCTCGGCGGTATCGTTGGGGGCATTGGCCTTATGTTCCTGCCGTTGCTCTACGGCGCGGTGAGTTTTGTAATGGTGGCCATCGGTTGTGCGGTTTATAATTTGGTGGCGGGATTTGTCGGCGGTATCGAAATCGAGTTGGAAGAGTAATAGTGGCCTTGCACACGCTCAGGGACTGACGCAGCCAAGCCCCTGTTGCTGTAGTGATGTTACCCCGAATTTCCACAGGTGGCTTTGGGTAGCGAAAAGGCGCGTGGACGGCTGTGGCTGTCCCGTCGTTGAGCACGTAAGACAGATGTCTATCGCGCCAACGACGGGACAGACACGACTGTTTCGGTTTGTTGGTGCAGGGCGATGCCTTTCGTTCGCATAAGAGCGCTTTCTCTACGCGAGGGCGGCGTTGGTCGTGTCAGTCCCTGGGGTTTGTGGAAACATTATTTTTCCTCCACCATCAGATTTCCCCCAATTTCCACATTCTTTCCCGCGACATTCATGGCTCCCTTGACAAAGCCCACCACACGATTGTCCGCGATACGCCCGCTCTCTCCGAGAAACTGGATACCCACGCCTTCGCCGCCTTCCAGCCAATTTCCCACAACACTGTTTCGCTCCGTGCGTATGCCAACTTCGATAGCCGCTTTTCCTGAATTCAAAATGGTATTGCCGATGAGGGTGTTGTCCACATTCACATCGTCATTCTCGCACCAGCGCCAGATGTAGATGCCCCGGTCACAATTCGTTATGCGGTTTGCCCGAATGTCGCAGCGGGATCCGTCGTTGATTTCCACGCCGATTCCACAATCGCGAATGGTGTTGTCCAACACCGACAGGTCGTAGCAGAAGTGGTCGATATCGATAGCGGCATCGTGGGTGCCTTCGATGGTGCAGCCCTGGATCGTGCTGTTCGTCACGGCGTACCAGGCGATGCCCCGTCCCGTGATATTTCGGAAGGTGCAGTTCAGGATGCGCAGATTCTGGATCGGTTCGCCGACGAGGCCGTCCGTATAGGAATAGGGACCGCTGGCCAGAAAGGTACAGAGACTAACATGCCCGACGAAATCAGGGGCATTCTCCTGGTGATTGCCATCAAGGATCAGATTTTCCAGGGTAATGTCGCCACCAGAGCGTATTTCAAAGAGATTCTCCGCAAAGGCAATGGGAGCACCCTGGGGTGCGGCATAGGGCAGAGGTTTCTGGAGATGCAGGGTGTTGCCCTCCACGTTGCCAAGGGTGATGTCGAAGGTGGGGATGAGCACGGGCTTGCCATGGTGGATGTCGGTTCTCCCCGGTGCCTTGATGCGGACCTTGGTGCCCGTGCGAAACTGACTGCCGTCGGCTACCGTGAGGCTGCGCACTCCCGCCGCAGCGTCTGCGGTAATGCTTGTAAGGGGCAAGGGCGGCAGTTCGAGGATTGTCCCCTTTTTACCACGCACCGTGCGGCGTGGAAAATCATCCAGATGTAGCGTGTGCCAGATGGTGTAGCGGCCCGCCTTGATCAGGACCGTGCCGCCTGCACCCGCCGCTTCCAGAGCTTTACGAATCGGCACGTCCGTGTCACCATTAAAGTCGCCCGAGCCATCCTGTGCTACCGTGACGGTCCTGTCATCGGCACTGACGACGGCGGCAACGCAGCCAAGGAGGAGGGCAATTGGAAGTACGATACGGATGGTGTTCATGTTCTATCCTGATTCGGGTTGGAGCAAGTGTTTGTCATCGTGCCACGCGATTCGACCCTGTCGATTCGTGTGCATGGAACAAGGCTTACCTGAAGGCATTCACCATGTCTGTTGTGCGTGCGGTGTTAGCCGCTCATGTCTTCTCCAAATGGGACACTCCGCACGCGTAAGGGCCTTTTGGCGTATCACGGCACCATTGCTCCAAGCACACGAACACGCATTTTGTGTGATCGCGTGGCACGATTGCGGATACTGTGCAAACCCAAGTTGAAACGGAGGCCAGCGTATCGTATCGTGTCCCTTTCTTGCAACGAAAGGGAGAATCCACCATGCGTCGTCGTACCTTTTTGAAAGCGGGCGCGGCCTCAGCGGCCCTGCTGGCTGGCGGCGCGTCTCTGCCGCTGTCGGCGGAAGGCGTGAAGCAGCCCAATATTCTCTGGATCAGCGCGGAAGATATCAGCCCGGATCTTGGCTGCTACGGGGATGAGTACGCAGTAACACCGAATATCGATACTTTCGCCAAAACGGCTATCCGCTATGAACGGGCCTACTCTCATTCCGGTGTATGTGCGCCGAGCCGTTCGGGCATCATCACGGGGATGTATCCCACCTCCATCGGGACGCACCACATGCGTTGCAAGGGCATCCCCCCGGCGGGCGTGACGTGCTTCACCGAATATCTTCGCGCTGCGGGCTACTACTGCACCAACAACCGGAAGACGGATTACCAGTTTGCGCCGCCCTTGAGTGCGTGGGATGAGAGCAATGGCAAGGCCCACTGGCGGCACCGTCCCGAGGAAACGCCATTTTTCAGTGTATTCAACTTCACCGTATGTCACGAGAGCCGCGTCCGAAGCCGCGACCCCAAGTTGCTCGCTCAAATTGAGGCGCTCGGGCCGGATAAGCATGACCCCGTCCAAGCCACGCTGCCGCCCTACCATGCCGACACCCCCGCCACACGCCGTGACTGGGCGCAATACCATGACGTGATTACGCTCATGGACCTGAAGGTGGGCGATATATTGGCCCAACTGGAGGCCGATGGACTCGCCGAAGATACCATCGTCTGGTTCTGGGGCGATCATGGCCGGGGCCTCACCCGAGGCAAGCGCTGGCTCTACGAATCAGGCACCCGCATTCCCCTGCTGGTCCATGTGCCGGAAAAATACCGTGCCTGGGTGCGACCAGGCGATCCAGAGAGTCTCGCCTCCGGGGTGAATAAGGACCAGGTGTGCTTTCTGGACTTTGCGCCCACCGTGCTTTCTCTTGCGGGGGTGGCACCGCCCGCGTACTTTCAGGGGCAGGCGTTCCTGGGGCAGGCCGAAGCGCCGCCGCCTGCCTATATCTATGGTGCGCGTGATCGCATGGACGAGACCTATGACCTGATTCGGACCGTGCGTGACAAGCGTTTCCGCTACTTCCGCAATTACATGCCCTATGTCACCTATGCACAGCACATTGAGTACATGGACGAGATGCCCATGCTACAGGACTTGCGCCGACTCCATGGGGAGGGCAAGCTCAACGCGGATCAGGAGAAATGGTTTGCGCCCCGGAAGCCCCTGGAAGAACTCTACGATGTGGAAGCCGATCCCCACGAGTTAAACAACCTTGTGGAGGACCCGAAGTACCACGACGTGCTCCTTCGTCTGCGCAAGGCCCATCTGACATGGATGGAAGAGACCGGTGATGTGGGACTTATTTCCGAGCCGGAGTACGATGCCTGGAAATGGCGCGACGGAATCCAGACCGTTGATACGCCTTCTATCCAGCGTAACGGTGAGCGTGTTGCCATGGCGGTATCCACACCGGGCGCAACCATAATCTATCGGTGGGCCGATGACACGTCGGGACACTGGCGGCTCTATAGTCAGCCCGTGCCGTGGCGGGATGGTGTAGCGTTGCGCGTGAAAGCCAGTCGTGCCGGATTCAAGGATAGCCCGGAAATCACCGCTTCGGAGAAGGGGGGTACTTCAACAACCAAGCCTTCCGTTCATCCGGTGGATAGGGATGACTTGAAGCCGCTCTTGGCTGAACTGCGCGCGCTGCGTGCCTTGGACGCAGTTGCCAACGACTCGGTGTCGGTTTATCTGGATACTCTGGCGGCCCCCGAAGCATCGATGCGCTATTGGGCCATCGTGTTGTTGCACCGAATGGTGGATCCCGCACTGCGAAAGCCCGCGTGGACCGACTCGTTTCTACCCCTGCTGCAAGATGATAGCGTAGCAGTACGTGTGGCAGCAGCCCATGCCCTCTGTGACTGGGGGCGGGCGGAGAAAGCCCTGCCTGTGCTGGAGATCGAACTGTCCAACGCAAGTTCGAGCGCACGACTTTTTGCCATCACGGCACTGTTGCAACTTGGGGAAACGGCCCGTCCGGTTTTTCCTGCCCTCAAAAAGGCGACCAACGACAAGTCAGGTGATGTCGCCAAAGTGAGTCGTCACGCCGTGGCCCGATTGCGTATGTTTTTGGGGACAGCCCCGCCTATTGACGTGACCCGCCCTATCTGAGCAAATATGCTGGCTCCCAAACGCACACCCCTACGCGACGGAAACTTGGGCGAGGCAGTCCCCACCGCCACGTGCCCAACAAAACAACCCCCAACACAATGTCGCGCCGGGGGCTGTTGGAGGTATCTTGCGGTGCTATTTCGTGATACGCTTCTTGCTGCGGTATGCCAGACCAGCCAAGCCCATGCCCAGGAGGCTCAGCGTGGCCGGTTCGGGGACAGGAGCGGCACCTGGTGAAACTGCGGTGATGAGCCTTGTCCAGTCACCAGGCGAATTTGCTAACCAATCGATGTCAACACTGCCACCGTTGAAATTGGTAGTGTCTCCGCTTTCGAGACCTCGTAACCCGAAGTTCCCGTAATCGATACCAGGAAGTCCAAGGTAATCGCTGTTGCCTAAATTCACATCATTCGTAATAAAAGCAAAAATTGCAGAATCGAAATTCAGCGTTGCCTGTACTCTCGTAAAGCTGGAAGGATCCCACTGGACATAGTGACTGGCCACAACGGTGCCAGCAGTAATGAAATAATTACCTGGCCCTCCCCCAACATAGCTTGCACTCGGATCTGCCACCCGATTGACAAACAAATCTTCCGTTAGCGTGAAATTCTGTACCTCATCCCAGACATACAAGATGTTGTCATCGGAGCCATTTCCTTCAAGCGTAAAGGGTACGGCTTCAGGTGTCCCAATCGTATAACCCAGAGCACCAACTCCGTTTGTGATGCTTGTCGCGGTTGCGACTGCCTCGTTGGCTACAGAAACGAGAAACAGTGCTGTTGCCAATCCCACCAAAAGTCTTTTCTTCATAATTTAAGTTCTCCTCAGAATACAAACAGCCTAAGCGACAAGAGTGACTCACGAAAGGGCGTGCGAACCGGCTGCACCAGCGTTTCGCATTACCGGGAACTACAAGCATGGTTCATGCCAATTGTTGTTGCGAGTTGTTCCAAGTGCGTAAGCAGCGGAGAACACCCATGTTTCTATTGCCTTCATGCCTGAATCCAAGAATCAAGATCTTGAATAGTATTCAATATTGCGTACATCGTACTCCTCCAAAAACGAACAAAAGTTGTCAGAGATGACTAACTAGTGATCGGGTGTCGCCGCTACGCACATCGCAGTTCCCGTATTTTTCGTATTTTCTGGAGGCAGCTCGGCCTTCTGAGGCGACCCACAGTACCTTGGAGAATGTGTTGCGCCCAAAGGATCCCGTCCTTACGCGATGGAAACTTGGGCGAGGCAGTCCTTTCTGATCGTGCTATACTCCCTCCCCAGAGCGTTGTCAGGTCGATCAAAGCACAGATAAGAAATTGGAGCACACATCCATGAAATCACGAATGCCATCATTGTCTCTTGCGGTTATTACTCTCCTCGCGGTTATGCAACCTTTCGCAGATGCAGTCGAAAAGACCTACGCCGAACGCCTGGGCTGGCCCGAAGGTGCGCGCATTGTCATGTTTCACAGCGACGACATGGGCATGTGTCTGGAGGGGAACCAAGGTACCGCCAAGGCCCTTGAAGTGGGATTGGTCACTTCGGTCAGCACCATGATGCCCTGTCCCTGGGTGCCCGGTTGGCTGAAGTACCTGAAGGCGAACCCCAAGGTGGACAACGGTCTTCACCTGACCCTGACTTCCGAGTGGGATGACTACCGTTGGGGGCCGGTGGCGGGAAAACCAGCCGTGCCAAGCCTCGTGGATGAGCAGGGTGCCCTCTGGGATAACGTGGGGCTGGTGCTGAAGCACGCCACCGCCGATGATGTCGAAACGGAGATTCGTGCGCAGATAGACAAGGCGCTGGATATGGGGATGCCCGTGACCCACATCGACTCCCACATGGGCACACTCTTCGCCGACCCGGAGTATTTCAAGCGCTACGTGAAGGTGGGAATCGAATACAATATTCCTATTTTGATCATCGGACCCAATGGATACCTGTCCAATAAATTTGAACCCGGTGTGGCCAAAATGATCACGGCGACCGGGATTCATGAAAAGGTCTGGGATGCCGGACTGCCCGTACTCGATGATGCGACCGGTGCCTCCTACGATTGGAAAACCACCGCCGAAAAGAAGAAGATGTTCATGAAAATCATCAAGGAGCTGAGGCCCGGCGTGACCGAGATCATCGTCCACTGCACCCTGCGCGACAAACACTTTGATGCTATTTCGTCATCGGGTGCCACGCGCCAGGCGGATTATGAGGTCATGGTCGATCCTGATGTAATCCAATTGGTGAAGGATGAGGGCATCATCCTCACGACCTGGCGCGAACTCAAAAAACGCCGCGACGCGGTGAAATAAGATTGGTGACCCCAAACGGGCGGCACCGAGCGGGTGCTTTTCTGGAGACAGCTTTTTTCGTAAGCGTTCAGGTGCGAGATCGTCATCCCCCGCGAACGCGGGGATCCAGTATGACCGAAGAAGTTCCTACCGCGTGCTGGATTCCCACGTGCGTGGGAATGACGGTGTGGAATTCCCTTGGGGTGAACGCTTACAAAAAACGTAAACGTTCACGGCACGGGCAACTATAGTCGACAAAAAGGCTGTCGGGTGCCACGGGTAGGCCCGGTAGGGTTTACCCGTGCAGATGCACTGTCTCCGGTTTTGGATCGCCTCGGTCACCGATAGGAACTACACGGGTAAGCCCTGAGAGGCCTACCCGTGGCACCCGACGGTTACTTTTTTTCTGGAGGATCTTGCTCCAGTTCAGCGCACGAACCCGTCAGGACTCGTTGATACTCGCCTTTTGGGGATCGTGCGGCACGACTGAGAAACCAGGTGTGCCCATCAGATGGGCAGCTTCCATGGCTCACGATAATCCACGGCCTTGAGGAGCTTGTCTGCTTCGTCGTCACCCACGATGACTTCCTTTTCGGGGTCCCATTGGAGCTTTCGGCCCAGGGTCTGCGCCACGAATCCCAAGTGGCCGGGCGTGACGGAGCGATGGGCGATGTCGGCGGGCGCGATGCATTCGGTGCGCGTGCGAATGCCATCAAGAAAATTGTTCGCGTGGTTTTTGGACTTGTAGGCCTTGATGGGACCGGGGTCGAAATCTTTGGCAAGGAGGGCGGGGTTGGAGGACTCCTCTTTGCCTCGGCTTACCGCGAGCCAGCCATCTTCGCCAATCCACTTGATGCCCAGCTTGTTTTTGTTGCTGATGCTTGAAGTGATGCCATTGGCGTAGCGGCACTGAATATCGTATTCGACGGGCGTGTTATAGGCCTCGAACTCCGGCCAGGTCCATTCGCCAGCGGCCTCAACTTCCACCGGACCGCTCCGTTCCACGCCAATAGCCCAATGGGCGATGTCGTTGTGGTGGCCGATAAAGTCCATGATGTTGCCGCCGCCATAGGTGCGGTGCCAGCGCCACCAGCGATGGTGCCGGGCGCGCATGTAAGGCAGCTTCAGGGACGGGCCGCACCAGAGATCATAGTCCAGATCTTCCGGGGGTTCTGTGATGGTCGGATCGCCCTTGGCTTTGCTCGGGCCGATGGGAAGGCCCACTTCGACGCGGACGATTTTTCCGAGATGACCGTTTTTCACCAACTCCACACAGCGGTGAAAGTTGGCTGTGGAGCGTTGCTGGGAGCCGGTCTGAAAGATAGCCTTTTGCTTTGCCACTTCCTCGACGACCAACTGCCCTTCGCGGAAGAGGTGGGTCACGGGTTTTTCGCAGTAGACATCCTTGCCATTGCGCAAAGCCTCCAGCGTAACGAGGGCGTGCCAGTGGTCCGGCGTGGCGATGACCACCGCATCGATATCATCCCGTGCGCACAGTTCCCGGAAATCCACGTGGGTGTCACAGCCCTTATACGCGCCGCTCCGAATCTGCTCCCCATAATAGTCCTCCACCATGGACTGGGCGGCATCCCGCCCGCAGGGTGCATGTTTCTCCCATTCCGCATCGCGGTAATGGAGCTTCTGCACGTCGCACACGGCGACCACCTGGGCCGCCTTCATGAAGCGGCCCACGTGGCCCATGCCCATGCCCCCAAGTCCTATCATGCCCACCGTGATGCGCTCGCTCGGCGGCGGCGTGGCGTCATCGCCCCACGCACGCGACGGAATGATGGTCGGCGCGAGGGCTGCGGTCAGGGCGATTTTGGCAAAAGTGCGGCGGGTGACGGGAGCTGGCTTCATGATGACAATGCTTCCTTGTATTTTCTGTTGTTCAGGGCGGAGTGCCAATATAACACAAGGAGGCTGTGCCACCCTTTTTCGTGAACCGACGATTGCATCGCCTCAGGCTGGAAGCCTAAGCCACGTTAGGTATCTTGCCCGCCCGCGGCGCGTCTCCGATCTGACACAGAGCGTGCTCTGTTTTTCATGGCCCCCTGAGTCTCAGAAAATGGCGCTAATGTGGCTTAGGCTTCCAGCCTGAGAAAAGGCGTGTTACGATCTCCAGGACGCACTTTATGCCATGGAAAGAAATGTCTCGTGAATCAATGGAAAGAAAAGCGAAAGGTTTGGCAGGACGAATCCTTCGCTCAAGACACCCGTGGCACCCTCTTTTCTACTCCCGCGTTAACACTGGATAGGGCACATCATAGCCCTTGACCGCGTGCCAAAGAAGACGGTTAAACAAGCCCTCGTCGGCCTCGTCGATATCATCCAGCGGCATCTTCATGGACTGCTCGGCGTAGTAGCGTTGCAGGCCCCGTGTGGCCGATACGGGCGGATTCATTTCGTCGAGGGGGATAAGGTTG
>JAJRPE010000483.1 GCA_024280935.1 Candidatus Hydrogenedentota bacterium | reverse complement strand
GGTGGATTACCTCAAGGAAATGGGCGCTGACATCCGCATTGAAGACGAAGGAATCAACGTCCGCGCCGATGGTCTTCGAGGCTGTGAGATCGATTTGAACGCGACCCCCGATGCCCTGCCCATGATGGCAGTGATGGGGTGCTTTGCGAAAGGGACGACCCGGCTTGTGAACGTGCCCCAGGCACGCCTCAAGGAAACGGACCGCATTGCCGTGATGTGTCAGGAGCTAAAAAAGATGGGCGCGAAAATTACCGAATTGCCTGATGGCCTGGTGATTGAGGAGAGCGCTCTCCAGCCCGCTATGGTCGAAGGACACGATGACCACCGGATAGTTATGTCCCTGGCCATCGCGGGTGCCATGCTCCCCGGCACGACAACGATAAACGGCTACGAGGCAGTGAACATCACCTTCCCCGACTTTCAGAAGGCCCTGACGGGTTTGGGTGGCAAGGCACGAATCGTCGGGGTGTGACAGGGCGCGTTTCGACAGAAGAGCGCAGTTGATTTGCGGTAAGCGTTGAAGGAAACGGCTTCGCCGTAAATCTATGCTGTCGTTGCTCAAACATTAATGCAGTCGGACGTGCCGCACGATCCTGAGGTACGAAGGTTCGTGCGTTTTGCGCCAGCGCACGAACCCGTCAGGACTCGTTGATACTCGCCTTTTTGGGATCGTGCGGCACGACTGCTATTCGTAGCCGTCCTTTTAAGCGTCACGCGTTCAGTACAACGAGGTTTCTAAGTTGGCAAGCGACTGAAAAACCAGTAAACGAACTCAGACGGTATCAGGTGCCGGTATTGGTCGTGCCCAAGTCAGAGTTGTTGAAGCCTTCGAGGAACGAAGCAATCGCATCCGCATCCAAGCCGACCAACTGGCCGTTGGATAGTCCGACGACACCACCCGCATCGCCGTTAACCGTGGGGTAAGAGACGGCGATGTCTCCGTCCGTGGTGGCATCCGTATCGGTGATGAAGAATTCGCTCTGGAAGGAGTTGCCGTCCACGCCGTCGAAGGTGATAACAACGGCGTCGGTGAAGACGCTGTAGCTAACCTCGCCAGAAGCAGTCGCGTCCACAGGAAGAAGCGAAATCTGTGGTGCGCTGAAGTGGTCGGCCAAGGTGTCATTGCCCGTGCCAGCGGAACCGAAAGAAACCGTGCCGTCACTACCGATGTAGAGCGCGTTGTAGAGGGTGCCGAAGTACACAACCTCGGAACCCATCGCAAGATTTAACACAAAGGGGTCCGCCGACACGAAGTCGATAAGTTCGTGGCCCGTCGGGCTTACACTGAAATTGGTGATTCCTGTAGTTACCGTGCGGTTGTAGGACGTGGCTGATGGGTGGAAGTACAACTGCTTGCCCTCCAAATCGACTTCTCCGGTGGCAAAGAGCTGCGTGTGTATCGTGTCAACCGGTGTTGGCGGACAGCCCGTGAGTGTTGCCGCAGCAACAAGTGCTACCATGGCGGAAACACAAAAGAGATTTTTCATCTCAATTCCTTTCATAAGCGGGTTGCGAATCCAGGCACTGTTGAGAAGGCCATGAAGTCGGGCATAGCCCCTGCAAAAAATACTATTGTAGCGGGGCCAAATGTCTGTCTATAGTAGCCGAAGTTCCCTACACGCCGCAATAGGAAATCGCATCTTGGGAATGCCGTATTTTCAATCGGCTAAGATGAATTGTAAGCGTTCACCGCCTACTCCACAAAGGGGGTTGGGCATTCCTGCCTGACATAACAAAGGGGGTTAGGCATTCCTGCCTGACATAACGCGCCCGGCGGGTGTCGAAAGCGCACGTCGTGTTCGTGGTGACACATTGATTGTCCAAGACGGCGCATCGTGTATTTTCGCTCGAACGCAACGGTCGTGGCTGTGTTCTCGTCGCTAACCGTTCACCGGGCATCAGGAGGGCGGGTTTTCTTACCCGCCGGAGGGCACACGTTACACCAGCCGACGCATGTGGGTCATGGAAAAACACGAGCGGCCTTTGTTGACATAACGTCGCTCTTGTTGCGGACTGGAAAGTCCGCACTCCTGCCCGCCGTGAACGCTTACCCTTGGGCTAACCTGTTGAGGCCCTTCAGGCCGAAACGACATCTCAAACTCATATTTTTGTCGATAACAGGTCCCAAAGGACACTATTCCTGACATGCAGCGGTCAGGCTGGACGTTGTGATTCTTTTGGCGGCGAGGCAGTCTCCAAAAGAAAAGCGCCCTTTCTCCGAGGAGAAAGGGCGCTTCGATTTGCGATGATAAACTAACTCGATTCGTATCAGGTACCGGTGTTGGTCGTACCCAAGTCAGAGTTTTCAAATGTCTCGAGGAAGGAAGCAATCGCAGCCGCATCCAAACCGACCAACTGGCCGTTGGAAAGACCGACAACACCAGCCGCACCAGCGTCAACCACTGGGTAGGAGATGGCAATGTCACGGTCCATGTCGCCAGCGATGAAGAACTCGCCCTGGAAGGAGCTACCGTCCACAGCATCGAAGGTGACGACAACGGAGTCGGTGAAGACACCGTAGCTGACTTCACCGGAAGCAGTCGCGTCTACCGGAAGAAGCGAAATCTGGTTCGCGCTGAAGTGCGCTTCCAAGCTGGCGTTACCGGTACCAGCGGCACCGAAGGCAACCGTGCCATCACTACCGACGAAAAGCTGGCTGTAGAGGTTGCCAAAGTACTCGATCTGAGCGCCGCCAAGGGGCACTTCAACAGAGGTGGCATTCGAGAAGTCGATAACGGTGTGACCCGCCGGAAGCACTTTGAAGTCGGTGACTCCATCCGTAACTGTGCGGCTGTAAGAGTCGCCTTTCGGCTGGTAGTACAACTGCTTGCCTTCGAGGTCAATCTGTCCGGCGGCAAATTCTTGTGTATGCACGGTGTCAACCTTCGGCGGACAACCTGCGAGTGTTGCTGTGGCGACAAGCGCAACCACAACGGATAATCCTGAGGACTTTTTCATCCCTATCCCTTTCATAAGCGAATTCTATTCCAAACTACAGCTGAGAAAACTACCAGACATGGGGCGCATACCCCTGCCAATTGGCTCAACCTTCTACTTGCGCTGATTATAGGTAACCACGCAGTAGCTTGTCAAGTATTGACATCGCTGGACATTCTCGGCAACAAACCCTGCTTCATCCCTCTTTCGAGGGTAATGTATTCAATATACTCTTTTCGCTCCACAATGTTACACTGTCGTCGCGAGAAGACGCATATCCGTTATATAGTCTCCATATCCGAAACCATACACTCCATATAGTAACCGAAGTGACACACAGAACGCAAGAGAAAATTATTACCAAGGAGAGAATTGTGATTGCAGCTGGAATCAAGGCCCACGGCGATAGTGCCCAATTTGTTGCGTTGGATGTTCCCGAACCCGTAGCAACCGATGGCGAGGTGCTCATCGAAGTCAAGGCCGCTGCTATGAATCACCTGGACATCTGGATGCGAATGGGCCGTGCGGGCCTGGCGCTGCCACTGCCCCATGTGCTTGGATCTGATGCGGCCGGCGTGGTCGTGGCGGTGGGGGGCGGAGTGGCGCGTTGGCAACCAGGTGACGAGGTCGTTCTGAATCCGGGCTTGTCCTGCGGGTGCTGCGCTCATTGTCTTCGCGGCGAGCAGAGTGAATGTGCCGAGTTCACGATTGTAGGCATGGGGCGACCGGGCACTTTTGCGGAAAAGGTGCTGGTGCCCGGCATCAACCTGGAACCCAAGCCCAGCCACTTGACTTGGAGTGAGGCGGCCGCCTTGCCCCTGGCGTACTTGACCGCATGGCGGATGTTGATGAATCGCGCCGCGCTTCGTCCGGGCGAGACTGTCTTGATACACGGTATCGGTGGTGGGGTGGCGTTGGCCGCATTGCAATTGGCGGACTTGGCCGGTGCACGCACTGTTGTTACGTCATCCAGTGTTGAAAAGCTGTCTCGGGCTGCGGAGTATGGTGCAAACCACGGCGTGCTCTACAGCAGTCCTGCTCTTGTCGATGAAGTACTAGACTATACCAATGGTGATGGGGTGGATATCGTTATCGATACGGTGGGCGCGGCGACATGGCCAGTGAATATTGCAGCGTGTCGAAAAGGCGGTCGGATTGTTCACTGCGGCGTAACCACCGGCGCACACGTGGAAGCGGACATCTCAGCACTCTATTGGAAGCAACTCAGCATCATGGGATCGACCATGGGTTCTCACGAGGACTTTCGCGCGCTCTTGGCGGCGGTCGAAGCGAGCGGTCTCAAGCCCGTCGTTGACCGCGAGTATCTTCTGGAATCTGCCCGCGACGGGCAGGCGCGTTTGGAGGCCGGTGAGCAGTTTGGCAAGATTGTGTTGGCACTGTAGCAAATAGGGACAGTGCGCATTGTCCACAGTAGCTCGGCCTTAATCCGGAAAAACCGCTGCATGCAGCAAGATAAGCCCACGTCATTCCCACGAAAGTGGAAATCCAGAACGCGGTAGGCGCGCATCGAAACACCACCCAATTCGCGATGGTGGATGCCCTGGGACTGACGCGGACCAAGCCCCTCCGACACACCAAAAGAGCGTGGTTTCACAGGCCGATGCTTGCGGAAACAAGGGCCATTTTAAGGTCCGTGGCTGTCCCGCCGTTGGCGAAGTGATCGTCGGTTTTTCCGCCAACCACGTGACAGCCACGCCCGGCAAAAGTGTCTGCCGTTGAGCCAGGAGGCCCCGCAAGATTCCGAGCGAATGAGAATACATCACGCTGTTCGGGGCGCGTCAGTCCCTGGGCTGACCCTGAAGGAAAACGAGCCTTGACCTGCAAAAAAGTATCATCCAGCGTTCCGAAGAACCAGCAATACCCCCGCCCGGCTCAGGATCTCTGAATGTAAACTTGGCGCGTCATGAATTCGGATATAATGAAGCACAGTCATATTTTCGTGGACGGCCCTGAAAAAGGAACACCCCATGGACCGAGAGGTCCATGGGGTTCGCTTATTCCAAGGGGGAGATGCCGGAGGGGGCATCCGACATCTCCGGTGAGGTGCGACCTGCAAGCAGGCCGCAGAGATTGTAAACCACCGAGGTGGGATTAAACTGGAGTTATTTACCCGCTATGCGCAACAACATAAACAATCCCAAGGGAACGCCGATAGCGAGTAAGAGAAGTGTAGCGTACTTTGCCCCTGATTGTCTACCCCCTTTATTGCTTTCTTTGCTTTTTTTGGGATTATCGCTCGTAACTTCTTTTGGTATAAGGGTTTGTGTATTGTTTTTTGCATGGCCGTTGTCGCTGTTACTGCCATTCAGTTCTTCGATGATCCCTGTTTGGGGTGTTGTTTTTGCGGCAGTATCGACATCTTGGGGGGATGTGGGCACGGGCGTGGCACTTTGGGGCAGCGCTGCTATTCTCGGGTTGTCCGTGCTTTCAGGTGTCGTACCAGGGCGATTCGGTGCCCCATTTTTCGTTGACGGTGCTACGGGGGAAGTCTGCTTCGTTGGTGTCGCTACCTGAGTTTGATGGGATGTCGGCGTGACAAAAATCGGGCCGTTGCCTGGCCGGGATTCCGCCTCTTCTGGTGCTTGGGAATCGCTGTTCCGCGATGCCAGTGTGGTGTCCGTGTCATCATCCAGCGGATCGGTTGCATCCTCATCCTCGTTGTTCGCCACCGCGTCGGAGTCAAAACGAACCGTTCGGCCCACGCCGCGAGAATCGATTTCCACACCCACGTTGGTGGCAAGGGTGGGCTGCGCAATACGAAGCACCGTATTGCCATCGGCGGCATTGCTTATTTTTTCCAGCACGACCTCCACCACCTCGCCAGGCGCCACAGTGTTCTGATTAAAACCCACCAATACGACGATAAACTCACCCGGCGCGGAGACGTTGGAACTTACTTGCTTTTGCGCCTGAAGGGCGGAGCGGCCCGATTGGGCACCAACGGGCGTGAAGACGGCCGGGTCGTAGGCGAGCCGAAAGTCGAGCGCCGCTACCCCTTCGGCATTGCCTTGCAGCACCACGGGAAAGGTGTATTGATTGCCGTTGATCACGGGTGCCCCGAGTCGCAAGGTGCCCGCCTGGGTGCCGAGGGTGACCAGCAGGGCGCATACGCCGATCAGCAGCAGCGTGTTTCGTCGATGCAGGGCCAGGTTGCGCGTCTTCGGAGTGATTGCGTCCATCATCATCGGTGTTCCAAGGTTACGAATCCAGCCTTTGTCGTCCGCCCGGTAACGTGTCGGCGGTTCCTGGCTTCACTATGTCCACCCCGCCGTGCGTACGTGCTCCGAATTTGTGTGCGTTACCACTTGGTAAACGCCTCGGAGCGCAATGTAGTTGACACGGTGGGCAGGAGTGCGGACTTTCCAGTCCGCAACAAAGGGGGGCGTGGTGCAACAAAGGCCCCTTGGCCTTCTTGCGTGGCCCTCGCGCCTCGGCGGATCTGCCGTGGGCTTTGTGTCGGGTAGGAAAACTCGACCTCCTATCTTCCGGTGACTGCTTGTAAAACAAGAACATGTTGGTCAGAATCAGACACCTTGCTTGCGGCCCGGTCACATTAGTCCGCCTGTTCCCTCACCGGCGGGCGGTAGTCGGAATGGGCAGCGGTCACGCCATCGCCAGTACGCTCC
Organism: Candidatus Hydrogenedentota bacterium; assembly: GCA_024280935.1. GTDB lineage: Bacteria > Hydrogenedentota > Hydrogenedentia > Hydrogenedentales > JAEUWI01 > JAEUWI01. Next base: position 3,884 of record JAJRPE010000483.1, on the reverse strand, counting down.
TTCGCCGCGCTGCCCTTCGGTTGCGTCGGGGTGGTGAGTGCCAGCCCGGACAGGGAGTGAGCAATTATCTCGGGCTTTTGATGCCAGCAGTAACGGATCAAGAGGGTAAAGAGATAGAGCCATGCCAGCAGTTTGACCAAAACCATCCCCGATAGGATCGTGCGATCCAGCGCGGCGCGGATCTCCGGGATCTGTGCCAGCGGCATATCCACGAAGGCCACGAAGGCCACGATGCCCAGCTGCATGGATTTTCCCAACGCCTCGACAGGCGGCATCGCGGTATCGACGCAACGATGATAAACAAAGTGAACAATGAATCCGGTAAGACACCACGTAATGAAGTGATGCGAGTTGATAATGGCGTTTTGCGAGAATACGTATCCCGCCGTGCGCAGGGCACCGAAACTCAACTCGGGCCAGAGTCCCAAAAGGAAAAACAAGCACCAGAGGAAGAGAGCAGACCAGCGCCAGGGATCGCGCCGCGTGGGTTGGGTTGACACACAGAACCTCCGTTTAACAACGGTTTGCGGGTGGATAGATCCGACCAGCTTAGGGTGCCCATTGGAGCAAAGCCCCTGCGCTATTGTCAAGGAGCCGCTGCGGGGCGACGCCGCCATATTGGGCCACGAGGTCGCGCAAGCCTTTTCATATAATTCTGGATATTCACGTGATCTTGCGGAAAATAAGCTGGTCCCTATGCTATATTATACCGGAAGAGGGATTCGTTTCTTGGGCTTGTACTTGACCCGAGGGCGTACAGGTTTTCCCGCTGTCGTCGGTGCCGATGGAGATTCACCTGTGGAATCATTCACGGCCCCGCGTAGCGTTTCAATGCGGAACGTTTTATGTTCGAACTGGTTACGCCACTGTCCTATTGGATACTGACCATTCTCTGGTCGGTTATTCTTGGCCTTTATCTTGTCAAACTGCGACATCTGAGCAAGGCCGGGGGGGCTATCGCCGTTCTGTTGACGATCCTGGCGCTCGATGCCTTTCGTACCCTCTTCGAGAGCCTCTACTTCGGATTCTACTTCAATTCCCTGTTTGGCTTTTTGCCAGCCCACATCGGGACCGTACTGGGCCGCCCGGAATTGTTGGTCATCCCCAAGGTGATTAACATTGTTGTCGGTGTCGTGGTTCTTGTCCTCCTCGTTCGCCGCTGGATCCCAAGGGAGGTGCGGGAAAAAGAGGCAAGGATGAGTGAGCAGGCTGCGAGCAGGGAGCGCATGGAGTTGGCGTTGCAGGGTGCGGATCTCGGCACGTGGGACTGGAACGTACAAACGGGAGAATTGATTTTCAACGAGCGTTGGGCCGGGATGCTGGGGTATGCGGTGGAGGAAATCGAGCCCCATGTGCGCGGTTGGGAAAGGCTGTCGCATCCCGACGACAGACTGAACTCTGAAAAAATATTGGCGGACCACATCAAGGGCAGGACGCTTTCCTACGAGGCTGAGCATCGCTTGCGGCATAAGTTGGGGGATTGGATTTGGGTGCTGGACCGGGGACGGGTGACCGAGCGCGATGCCGATGGCAAGGCCCTTCGCGCTTGCGGCACCTACCTTGATATAACCAGGCGAAAGCAGGTTGAAGCGGCGCTACAGAAAAGCGAGCACTTGTTGCAGGAGTCGCAGCGCGTGGCCCGGATCGGCAGCTATGTGCTCGATATTTCCTCCGGCATCTGGGAGGGGTCGCTTGCCCTGAATTACATATTTGGTGCTGACGAGGCCTATGAGCACTCTTTGACGGGCTGGCTTGCCCTGCTTCACCCCGAGGATCAGCAATGGGTGGCCGACTACCTGGCCCATGATGTTATCGAGGCACACGGTCGTTTCGACAAAGAGTACCGGATCCTTCGTCAAAATGATGGGGCTGAGCGATGGGTACACGGACTTGGGAAACTGGAGTTCGATGATCAGGGCCAGCCGCTGAGTCTGCTGGGGACAATCCAGGATATCACAGAGCGGAAACTGGCCGAAGAGGCGCAGCGGAAGACGACGGTACTGCTGGAGTCGGTGCATGAGGCCAACCCGGATCTTCAGTTTGTTTTGGATTCCGGCGGGGTCATCACACACTTTCACGCCAATGAGCAGGAACTGTACGTGCCGCCGGAGGAATTCTTTGGGAAACGAATGCAAGATGTGCTGCCCGAGGAAATCGGCAAGAAATTCGAACGCTCAATTCAGGAGGCGAAAGCGCGGGAATCGCTCGTGACGCTTGAATATACGCTGCCCATGCCAAAGGGTAAACGGTTTTACGAGAGTCGCATCGTGTCGCTCGCGGATAAGCGTCTGGTTGTTATGATCCGTGATATCACGGAGCGGAAACAGACCGAGGAGGCGTTGCGGAAACTTGTTGAAGCCACGTCTTTCCAGATTGGCGCGGCCTTATTTGACTCAATATCGATGGAGCTGTTGGGAATCCTGGGCGCGGATTGTGTTTTTATCGGAGAAGCACATGGTGTCCCGCCCAAGTCCATAAAAACCATCTCCGTCACGGCGGATGGAAAAAGGACCGATGACTTTGAGTATGATTTGGCAGGCACACCGTGTGAGAATGTCGTGGGTAAGTCGCTATGTTCCTACGCATCGGGTGTTGTGGAATTGTTTCCGAGGGACAGGCAGCTCAAGGAATTGAGGGTGGAAGCCTATGTTGGTGTGCCCCTCTTTGACTCGCACGGCAGCACCCTGGGCAACTTGGCTGCGCTCTTCCAAGATCCCATTGAGGATGTGGAATTCAAGGAATCGATTATTCAGCTATTCTCGTTGCGGGTTGAGAGCGAAATGGAGCGTATGCGCGTTGACAATGCACTTACCGAAAGTGAAAGCCGACTTGACGCAATAACCAATCAGGCCAGCGACGGGATTACGGTTGCGGACACAGACGGGAATTACACCTTCGTCAATACGGCGTTCTGTGCAATGACAGGCTATTCCACAGAAGAACTCTTGCAGATGTCCGTCTTTGATGTGACGGCAAAGTTACGAAATAGCGCCTCGTTTTCCGAATCAATAACAAGTAAAGCAGGTCATCCGATTCAGGTCCTCCTGGAGCGAAAGGACGGGACCGAATTCATGTCGGAAGTTGTCGGGCAGATGATTACAATCGATGGGGAGGCGTGCGTGCTTGGGACCGTTCGCGACATTACCGAGCGGAAACAGGCCGAGGAGCAAATGGCTGCCTCGCTCAAGGAAAAGGAAGTGCTGCTCCGCGAGATCCACCATCGCGTCAAGAACAACATGCAGGTGATTGTCAGTCTGCTGCGGATGCATTCGAGAAGAATTGAGGATGTGCGCCTGGGGCGGGTCTTTGATGATTGCCGGGACCGGGTTAATGCCATGTCCTTGATTCACGAGGCCTTGTATCAGTCCGAGGATCTGGCTCGAATCGATTTTGGAGCCTATCTCATAAAGCTCTGTCGGAATCTGAGCCGGGCCCACGGTGCCTCGGGTGAGGGAATTGTGGTGCTAGCGGGGCAGCGCGAGGTGTTGCTGGGAATGGACCAGGGTGTTGCCGTCGGGATGGTGATTTGCGAACTGGTCTCGAATGCCTTCAAGTATGCCTTTCCTGAGGGAGAAATGGGGAGCGTGTCGGTCAGCCTATCGAACCGTGATGAGGATATTGAATTGGTCGTCGAGGATGATGGAGTTGGCTTGCAGTCGGAGATAGACATCCTTAATTCACCGTCCCTTGGCTTGGAGCTGGCTGTTGCCGCCGTAACCGGTGAATTGGGCGGGGCCATTGATGTCGAGCGGGAGCATGGAACGCGCTTCACCATTCGTTTCAAGGCCAAGAGCGCATAGCGAAAGGAGGATAGGATGGGCAGTGCGACGATCATGATCGTTGAAGACAATACCACGGTCGCGCGGGACATTCGCGAGTGCCTT
>JAJRPE010000482.1 GCA_024280935.1 Candidatus Hydrogenedentota bacterium | reverse complement strand
CGTGTCTTTGGTGGGACCCCAAGAACCCAGAACAAACCTCCCTTTTTAACAACTACATCCGGCTCAACAAGGATTTCTACGAAGAAATAATAGCGCGTCCGATACCGCTGAATTTCGATGCTATCCTGGCCCTGAAACAATCCCCCCTAGCCCTTGACCTCTACACCTGGCTCAACTACCGGGTAAGCTACCTGCGCAAACCTACCCGTATTACTTGGGGCCAGTTGCAACAACAGGTAGGTTCGGATTACAACGATCTCAAGAACTTTAAGAGAAAAGCCAAAGAGGCGATGCGAAAGATTCAGGCGCTCTGGCCTGGCTTGAAAATCACCGATGGGCGCGGTGCCTTCGTCCTTGGCCCCTGCTCACCCCAGGTGCCGCGTACTAAATTGCTTTAGGAGCACGGTGGCCCGTATTCTGAGGCCATGAAAAATGCCCTCTTATTTATCGTGGTAATCCTGCTTGCCTGGCATGCAAGTCCTTCCTTAACCGAAGCCGTCACACTCATTCCTATTGGTGATATCGCCCGTACCATCACCCCCTATGACATTGCGGAAAAGGCGGTAACATTCTGGGTTGGCCTGGTGGTGTGGAGCATTCTTTTATGGTTCATGCTTCCCCCGTTTTTAAGCGTGTTGATCGGCACCATCATGCCCCAGGCCAAGCGTTTTTCAACGACGAAACTTTCCCGCCGCCTTCAATGGGGGTCTTTAGAGCTTGTCATATTGGGAGTTCTGACACTGATTTTCGTCGGCTTCCCCGTACAACGGGGCCTTGTTCAACGGCAGAATTTTGAGCACGATTCCATCAACTGGGTGACTTCTGAGCTTGAGGCAAGTAATGCCCAGATAAACGACCTGAATATGCAAATCGCGGACGTAAAAAAAAGCCTGGCCTCTAAAATTGGCATTGGTGTAACGCAGCCGCGCACGCTTACACGGAACAAAAGCCCTCTGGAAACAAAACTGGCTGATTTGGAAGTAAAAAGGGATGGAGCGAATGAGTTATTCGCTCAGTATTCACAGTACCTCGACAACATCGAGAACAAGAACGGGGAATACCGCGTTCTTGAGAACAACGCTGTAACGTCCTGGAAAGAAAGCACCCCGTTCTGGACACGGGTTAAACAGACAGTGGCCCAAAACCATTATTTGATCGACCTGATAGTCGTGGCCTGGCTTGTCCTGTATTTTTCGCGGCCCGCGTTGGCACGAAGATATGCGAAGTTTGCCCGGTTTCTCGAACAAGGCCAATTTGGGCAAGGTGGTTCGGCCCGCTTCGCCGGTCTTATCGAAGAGTGGGACGTAAACTACAGCCGCAAGAAAAATGCGTTGTTTATGGGCCGCTCGCTATACAGCCCCTTTCTTGATATCGGCCTTGAAGACCCCCGCCACATGCTGACCGTGGCCGGGTCCCGCGCGGGCAAGGGAGCCACGTCCATTATTCCGAATCTGCTCCTGTGGAGGGGGTCGACCCTGGTCATTGACCCCAAAGGCACCAACGCGGCCGTCACCTTGCGGGCACGTCAAGAAATGGGTCAATCCTGCCATGTGGTCGACCCCTTCAACGTCCTGGAAAAAGGCACCTGTGCCAGTTTCAATCCACTTTCGGCCCTGGATGTGGATGCGCCAACCATCCGCGAAGACATCAACATTATTGCCGATGCCCTGGTTGTTCCCGACTCACACGCAAAAGACCAGCATTGGGATGACGGCGCGCGATTAATCATTGCTGGCCTCATCGCGCACCTGGTGAGTTCGGGGCAGTACACCTCCCCAACCCTTCCCATGCTCCGCGATTTACTAACCCAAATGCCTGAAGAACAGGCCGAACTATGGGCGGATATGTCACTCAACGAAAGAGCGGGGGGGATGGCCAAAGATGCCGCCACGCGCGTTATAAGAGGTATTGGCACCAACGAAATCCTTGGCATACTATCGAATGCTGATAAGCATACGGAGTGGCTGGCCAGCCCGGCTATTCAACGAGGACTTGGGGAAAGTACGTTTAGTTTTTCGGACCTTAAAAGTGAACCGACAACGATTTACCTCATTCTGCCGCCCGACCTTCTGCGGACGCACAACCGTTTCCTCCGCCTCTTCGTGAACCTGGCCATTAACCAGATGGCCAGGGGTGGCCGCTCCACCATTCCGGTCCTGATGATGCTTGATGAATTTCTGGCACTCGGTCGGATGGAAGAGGTACACAAAGCCTTTGGCCTGATGGCAGGGTACAACCTCACACTCTGGCCCTTCGTCCAGGATTTGGGCACCCTCAAAGAACTATACGGTGGCAATATTAACCCCTTCATAACGAACAGCCGCGCTGTGCAGGTATTCGGGGTTTCCGACCCAGAAACAACAAAGTTTGTGAGCGAATGGCTCGGCACGAACACAAGTACTTCTTCTCTCATGAACAATCAGCAAAGCCGGGTAGTGCCCATCCGCACGCCCGATGAAGTGGCACGAGAAATCAACCGTGAAGACGGCTGGCAATATATCCTTCAAAACGGCCGTTCCGCATTCGTGCTGGAAAAGGTCGCCTACTATCAGCGCTCCCTACGGGAAAAACAAAGCAACCTGCTTCTCAAATGGATATTTTCCCCGCGCTTTGCGGGCAAGTTCGACAAAGACCCAGACTACGCGAAGACGTAGACGGAGGTAACGACCCATGGGCGATAACTGGCCCCCGGATGCCCCAGAGATGGGGCGGGACTTCAAAACAGCGCAACAGGGACAGGAGAAACAAGACACCCAAGAACGCGAGGCCGTCACAAAAGCCGAAGCGGTGCGCCTTAAATCAGAGCGGGAACGAGACCAGCCCGCACCTGCTCTCACACCGGGCCACGCACAAACGTTGTCAACAGAAAACACCCATGCCATAGCGCGGGAACAGCGTATCGCGTACATCAAAGAGCGCATGGGTTCTGCCCAGGAACGCATGCGGTCTGGATGGGACCGGGGCCGCGACTGAGAGCAGGAAAGCTTGCAAAATACCCCCTGTCATAGTACGTTGTTTCCATGAAAAACTTTATGACAGAAAAAGAAGTCGAGAACCTTCTCGAACTGGAAACACGCTATCTGGACATGCCGCCAGCGGGCATCAAGCCCCTGAACGGACAACCCCGTGCCATCACGATGAGCCGCTACAATTGGGATAGCTACGCCTTCTTGCAAGGATGCGGTATGACGGCCGAGGAGATAGCAATTATCGTCGCGTGGGACGCGCCCCTGGATGGCTACGAATTTAACGAGTATTTCTCCATCGCGGTAAGCAATATGGCCTACCTGATTTGTCAGACTTCTAAAAAGCTGGGCTTTCGTTAACGCTCACGATCCCCCTGGCGCTCGCGTGCCTGGTCTTTCATCCGTTGTTTTATCGCCGCGATACGCTGCGCCCGTTCGTCCTGTTGGGGCGGCCGCTGTTCCTGAACTTGAACCGGTGGAGACTGCTCTTGAACTGGAATAGGTTGGGCAGCACGTTCTTGCGCCGGGGCCTGGATTGGCCGGTTATTCTTCCAAGCCTCCCGGCGTTGCCGCGACCTGGCCTGTTGTTCGGCGCGGGTTTTGGCCCGGTCCATGGCCTGTGCGAGCACCAATTGCATACGCTCCGCCTCGCAGCGCTGCCGGTTTTGGACCAGTAGCTTTACCTCAACCCGGCGGCGTTCTGCCTTGGCCTCCCGTTCCTTGGCCCCTTGTTCAATCTGCAGGGCACGCCGTTGTGCCTCCTGCTGACGCTTAACCTCCTGCAAGCGGGCACCGCTGGAACTCACTGTTTTGAACACCTCGCCAATGCCCTGGGGCTTTCCATCATCAGAATCATTGCGGCCGCGCCCGATAATCCTACGCAAATCCACCAGCTTCACCGCATTCTGGACGCGGCCAAGAAGCTGGGTTTCCCGTTCTTCGAATGTTTGAAGCGCCACCTGGTGCTTCCTGTGTAATTCCGTCCAGGCCGGGCGATATCCGCTCCGAATAGCATCTACCTGCCGGGATAGATCACGCGCAGTTTCCCCTTGAATATTGGAAACACGCTGCTTATGCGCCGATTGGAATTCCTTCCATTGCTGGGCGTGCCGGACAGCCAGTTCGCGGCGGCGTTGTGCCAGAACCGCGTCTTTCTTTCGCTGCTCCACGCGCACCTTGTTTGCGTCGCCTGGATTATCATTGGCAGCCTCCAACTCAAAGATATGGCGTGGCTTGTCCTTGCCCCCCCGTGTGAACTCCTTGCGGTCGCGGGCTTCGTTGTTCAAAACCCGCTCTTCACAAAATATCTGGCCCCGATCCTTCTCGTAGGCCTCTGCCCACCGGGAAAGGGCAAGCTTCTCCTTGGAAGAACTGAGCATACGCCCGTCCTCGGGGGAAACCCTATTCATCATAATGTGTAAATGGGGCTGTGGCTCGTCGTTATGGGATACAAAGAGCACTTGGCGGTCGCCCGCGTCCAAGGCCCGAAGCGCGCCGTTGGCCGCTCGGAGCATTTCCTCGCGGGAAAGGTCCTCGGCTTCGTCAGGATGCCAGGAAAGGGTAAGATGCAATACATGGTCCTTGGACTTCCGGCCCGTGTTCTTGATGCCCGCCTGGGTCTTTAGACGGCTCTGGTCCATCGAGGTAGCCGCCATGACGCGCCAGGCCACCTCGGGGTCGTCCGTGGCAAGATTGCGCGTCTCCGTCCATTCCACGCGCTCGGTCGTGCATGCACGCTCCTTATCGTGCAAAAGATAGTTTGCACAGCCCCGGAAGCTCTTGCCCTTGGCGTGTAGTTTCGGGACCACGGCTCAGGAGTCCTCCTGATTGCGTACGACGGCTTCAAGGACACTGCGTAGCTCCTGGCCGATTTCCTGCCAGTACTGAACGAAGTCACCGCCCCGATGAACCGAGCGGGCAAGCTGGTTCACATTCACGCCAACCCGGTTCAGCTCCGATATTAGAGCCGGGTCCGTGCCCCGTGAGGATGACCCGGATGGAACGGTATAGCCAAGAGCACGTCGACGCACATACTCGGCAGGGGAGATACCGGCGGCATCGGCCTGTTGCTGGATATGGACTATCTCAGCCACCGTGAAACGGAGGTTTTGACGCTCGGTGCGCTTCTCGTGCTCCTGCTTCTTCGGGCGGCCCATAAATTCTTTCTCCTACTGCCCCCGCATCCAAGGACGGCTTTCTTGGTCCTGGTCCAGCCGGGAAAGGCGGGTCCAGGGGTGTGTTCCAAGAGGGGGAGGGAAGTCCCCCAACCTTGGTCGATGGGTATGGTCCAGGTAGGGAGAGCCGAAGTCTCCCTTATCCTGGTCGATGGGGTGTCCAGAGGGGAGAGCGAAGTCTCCCCTTTGGTCGTGATTCAACGGTGAAACGTTGGCCGGGTGTGTCGCAGACGCAGTTTTTGGGTACCAAAAACACATCTGGCTACCCGTAGAAAGCATACCACAATCACAAGCAAAAATGGAGGGTCAATACGTGTCAAATGACCCACCGACCACTACCCCACAAAAAAAGAGCCAGGCGCAGACTGACCTTATTGCCCTTCGCCAGGGGAGAGAGCCAACACAGGAAAACTCCACATGGGAAAATCTTTCTGTTGCTATGTGTACCGTTGCATGGTACGCTATAAGCATGATACGAAGCATCAAGCACCGGGGCCTGAAACGACTTTATGAGCGTGGTGACACAAGCGGCCTTACGCCCGAACACCTCCCCCGAATTGAAGAAGCCCTGGGACACTTGGACGCCGCTGTGAGGCCTTCGGGTCTCGACTTACCGGGATACCGGCTGCATGCTCTAAAGGGCAAGCTACGGGGATTTTGGAGCGTACGAATATCCGGTAATTTTCGCCTCATCTTCCGCATGGAAGACGGCGACGCGTACGACGTAAATTTAGTCGATTATCACTGAAAAAAGGAGACAACCAATGGCAATGTTTAACCCCCCCCACCCTGGCCGATCAATCAAGGATGCCTGTATCGACGCCCTGGGCTTGAGCATAACCGATGCGGCCGCGCACCTGGGCGTAGCCCGGCATACGCTTTCCCGCGTGCTCAATGGACGGTCCGGCATTTCGCCGGATATGGCTATCCGGCTGGAAAAATCAGGATGGTCAAATGCTGACCATTGGCTGCGCTTACAGGCCAGCTACGACCTCGCCCAAGCGCGGAAGCACGAAGACGAAATACACGTCGAACGCTTCGAAATGGCCTGAATCCCAAAAAAGACGCGCACACGCTACGCGGGGCAGTAGGAAAAGAAGGATCCGGGTATTGAGGGCCGGGGCCAATATGGGAGGGCAACCCTTCCTGATGCGCTACACCTTCAATGCATTACGCCTTTGATGCACAATGTAGCCAATAACAGCCGCAAAGAGAATAAGGCGGAATGGAAGCAGCATGCGGTCCCAAAAGCTTTGTGGCCGTGGCGACGTTTGAACGGTGGGAGCGGGAATAATTCGCGGGGCGGATAGCGGGGCTTGGGCGACAGGAGCAGGAACAACACGGACCATTTCAGGTGCTGGAGTAGTACGTGGCGGTTGGACAACAGGCGCGGTGACAACACGGGCAGTGGCAGGTTCCGGGGCAACACGCGGCGGGGGTGCCTCTGGCTCTTCCACCAAAGTAACTTCCTCCCCTTCGGCGTTTTTCTTCTTCGCCAAGGCGGAAAGGCCCCCGACTACCGCGCCAATCGCAGCACCCTTTAAGGCGGAATCATCGGAATACGCACCCGTGGCGGCACCATGGCGGGCACCAACCGCAGCGCCCGCAACCGCGCCCTGGGTGGCCCCTGCCACGGGGTCCGCTTCGTCATCGGAGGTCACTTTATCGACAACAACATCCTTGGCCTTTTTCGTCTTCGTCACCACCACTGTTTTAGCTTTTTTCGTCTTGCTCACCACCGCCTCCCTAAATCGGCTAAAACGCCCTTTTTTCTTTCCTTCCTCCGCCTCTTGCGCAGCAACAGACGCACAAAGGGCAAGCACGCAAATAAAGCGCATCAGAATACGAAACATTGAAACCCCTTTCAAAACGCTACCCTTGCTAATTTCATAGGGTGGCATACCTTAAATATAGCGCTAACTCACGGCCCATCCTCCGGCCATGAGTTCCGCTTATCATAGAGTCGCCCGGCAGCAATGTCCAAATGGCCTGAACTCCACAAAAACGCGCGCACGCTGTGCAGGGCAGTAGGAAAAGGAGGGATTGCCTCATAAACCCCCTATGGCGATGGAAATTCATTGGTGGGTGCGACGGGCAATGCGGGCCGGAATTCACCGCCTTCTGGCCCAGGTGCCGGATCTGCGGCCGCCTGAAAGGCCTGTAGAAAGGCGACCGCTCGTTGCGCATGGGCGGCCGCCGTAAAAATAGCCCGCTTATCGTTACGCAAAACGCCTATCCAACTGGCGATATAGGCCGCATGTTCCTCGCGAACTTCCGGGACAAATCCAAGGTCCGCAGCAAGGAAGGCACTACTCAGCTCCGCAACCAATTCTTCCATGGCATAACCTTCATCTCCAAAACGCTTGCGACCAAAACTTCGGTTAAGCCGCGCTGGATGACGAGTCCAGTGGGCGCTCTCATGGGCAAGCGTCGCATAGTAGCTCTCCTTGTCCCGGAAGAAGGGAAACGGAGGCATCTGGATATAATCGCTGCCCACCCTATAATAGGCTTTGTTGCCACCATGGCGTATTTCCGCGCCCGTGCTTGCAAAAAAAGCATCGAGGAGCTTGTCCCGTTCTGATTCCTCTATACTTGGCTCTTCTTCGGTTCTGTAATATCGGTCGGGCAATCCATCAATTTGCTCCACATTAAATACCGTGTACCCCTTCATGATGGGTATCTTCCGCTCTACTTCATCGCCTGTCTCCTCATCTTGCTCCTTCTTGGTCACCGTATTGGCATAGACAACAAAACTGCCGTGTTCGCCCTTGCGCACCTGGCCGTGCAATGCCTTGGCCTGACGGAAAGTCATCCAGATTGGTGCGGTGTACTCTTTTTCCGAAGCCTCGCTCCAGAGCATAATTACGTTGACTCCGGCATAGGGCATTCCGTTATGGCGCAACGGACGAGAAATGCAGCCCGCTGCATGTTCGGCATTCCAGGGCCGCATCCATGGGCGAACTCCTTTTTCCAAATCCTCAAGGATTCGCGCCGTTACACGCTCATAAACATCTTTCTTCTCCATCGTCTCCTTAGTAATCCAGCTCCACCCCGTGTGCAAGGAAAAATTCCGCAGCGCTGCCAAAAACGGGGGAGTAGGAAAGGAAGAGAATCGACGCTTGCCCGGCTTCCATCTATCTGCCATGATGCCAACGGCACCAAATTCTGGGGCATCACGGTAGTTGCCCGTACTTCTACCCGAAGACTACCGATCGGGCATTAAAGACCAAGTCAACACCCCGTCGGATTTTTTCATGAAGGGTTGGATTCATGGACAGTCCTGTCACCGCCGCTGGTGTTCCCGGCGGCGGTGACAGGCACACTAAATGCGCTTGATAAGTTTCCACCAGCAGGACTTTTTCGCAGACCGGATCGGCGGAAAGGTCTCTCCCTTGCTCAAGGGGATGTCGCTTTCTTCTGATGTCGGTCGCGGAGTTGAAGTCCCGTCCGTGTAGGTATCGAAACGATAATGTCCCGATATGTCGCATTTTTCACCTGTCTTATAACGAGTTTTCGTTTTAGCTTCCATGGTTCGTGTGAACCTCCATTGGTTATGAAATAGTACCCATTACTATTTTGATCTCTTGTGCCGACTGACCGAAACGGTCTTCGGCCCCGGCTTGCCTGGGCCATAACATGTTTTCCCAGGCTTAGAACGGGTATAGGGCTTAACTGGAACCGTTTTCGGCCCATGTCCTGATTTTCCACCGCAATTCGCCATATTGATCACCTCCTTTCTATTGTTCTGTTGGGTTGAAAGTCTTGAGGCACTGTTGGTACCGTGCCTATGTTCTGCTAAACATACGATGGCACCTTAACTGAGTCTTCCGGGGCGCGGGTTAAGCCCTGTGCGTATAGTTTTCGGAGGCGGAAAGGAAATGCCTGAATGACGAATGACGCGGCGGTGAACGAGGAAATAGACGACGTTGAATTGGTGCTTCGAATGATGGAGCACGATGAAGAAGCGCTTTCAATCGTGATTCGCCGCTACAGCGGGAAAACAATAGGCGGATTACGCAACAAATTTGGAACGACTGCTTGCGAAGAAACATTGAATGATGCGATTGACCATGCTGCCTTGATGGTCTGGACCAAGGCGGGAGAGTTCGACGACTCACAGGGTACACTGGGCGGTTTTTTCTATACCTGCGCGCTCAATAAGGTGTACGACACCTTGAGGGCGGGTAGAAAGCCGGAGTCTATCGAGATTGTGAGTTTAGAAGCCTTGGGCCGTGATATTACGGCTCAGGAAGACGCACAAGAGGAGCCGCTGACTCCCGAAAGGGAAAAGCTCTACAAAGACCTTCATGAATCTATTCAAGGGTTGCCCGATATGCAGAGACGAATCATAGAAACCGATTTGATGGCGGGCTGCAACGCAGACAACGATTATCTTGCTGACTCGCTGCGAACAACTAAGAATTCCATTTTTGTGTCTCGGAGCAAGGCCCGAGAAAAAATAAGGCAGGAGATGAGAAAGCGGGGACATTTCAAATGAAAGGAGGAGCCATGGAACACGATGCAGACAAGTATTGGCAGCAGGTTTCTCCAGGACTACGCCGTTACCTGAATCTCGCGCCGCCAACACGAGCAGAAGCGGAAGCGGAATTTGAGGCAGCGGAGGCGGTCCCGATATCCGAAGAGAGAATGCAGTCGATTCTAAACTATGCGACGACGGGTAAGCGCGAGAAGCGCCGTAAAAAGATGGAGCTTCCTGATTGGTTGAAGAATATTGACCTTACACAGATAGGCCAGGATATGGTGCCCGCACTGGCCCGAAATGCTGGCAAAACCGATGTGGAGGTCACCCGCCTTTTGGAAGAGTTACGAAAAGAACACCTGGCGGATGACGACGATGAGGGAGAGTATGGCCGGGAGTAGCCTGAAATATAGGATACAGAAAAATCGGGAAAAACGTGCTGGTCAGTTTGCCGAAGAAATTCTGGAGGCTGCTGGCCTCTTATCATTACCTGTTGATCCGTTGGCCTTGGCAGCCACGGAAGCTCCACGCCTTAAGGTGGCTGGTGGCGACTTTAAAGACCATTTTGACGGCCTCCTCGAATACCATCCGAAGAAAAATAAATTTTTCCTGCTTTATAACACCAAATACGATAGGCCTTTTGAGGACCATCGCCCGCGTACACGTTTTTCCATCGCCCACGAATTGGGGCATTTCTACCTTGAGCACCACCGTGCTTTTCTCTTGCTCGACGGGAGAAGCCATTATTCTTCAGGGGAATTCGCTGTTGATGACAGGATCGAGCGGGAAGCCGACGCCTTCGCTGCGAGTCTGTTGATGCCCAAGGCTCTAATTCACCCTCTCGTGAACCAGGGCGAACTTACGCCGGAGCGAATTAAGGCGATTAAGGAACAATGCCATACGTCGTTGACCAGTATGGCAATTAGAAGTGTATCCTGCTCTGATTACCCCTGCGATATTGTAGCCATACAAAATGGTCGCGTAGCGTGGCGTTTTCCATCAGAGGCCCTCATCGAGGGGAAATGCTACCCATTGGATAAAAAAGAGGCGCTGCGATCCAAAAATGCGCAAAGAGCCTGGCAGGCATTTAAGAAGGAAGAATCCGTTGAGGAATATGGAGAAGGCCCAAAGACAGACTGGTTTCGCTCCTACGGACCCGCTTCGCGCAGCATCATCGTTTCCGAGCACTATATGCCCATACCGCCGATGAATATGTTGCTGGTTTTACTGACCATCTCGGAGGAGGATTTGGCCGGTTTCCAGGATGAGATATGACGCCTTGGCGAACGTGCCTTCAACGGCTCTACTGTTCAAGCTGATCACGTAGGCCCTGTTCGAGGAGCAGATACCTACGCCCCCTGGGTTTACGGGCATTTCCTTGGGCCAAAGGCCTGGGGTTTTACAGTACCCTCTTGCCCCACATTGAAAACCCCCACCCCCGCGTTCTATATTTCATTCCTCAACGGGCTATTGCCAACGCAATGGCATGTCGCTACGGGGCGCGGTAGTCCCAGGGGAAAAATCGATGGCATTCGAGAATCGCAAGCGCGCCTATATCGAGGCGAACTACCTGAAGGTTTCCAATAAGCAGCTTGCCCAACAACTGCATAGCACGGAAAGTAACGTACAAGCTGTTCTTTCCGCCCTGGGCGTAAAGCGGACTAGAAAAGAAAAAGAAGCCTTTTCCGATGACCCGCCAACGCCCTATACCGCCGAGGCATCCTTGCCAAGGAGTTTTGCTTCCCTGACGAAGATGGACTACGGAGTGGGGGGGCTGGCCGCGTTAAGCGCCCTTGTTGTCTACCTCCTTACCCTGGCACCCACCGTATCGGGCGAAGACAGCGGTGAACTCATTACGGCGGCCTATACCTTGGGCGTGGCCCATCCGCCTGGCTATCCCCTCTGGTGCCTCCTGGGCAAGCTCTTCACCTTCATTCCCGTGGGCACCATCGCGGCCCGTGTGAACTTCATGTCCGCTTTCTTTGCCGCCCTGGCGGTCCTCATAGTCTGCCTCATCATCATCAAGCTGACAAAGAATCGTTTGGTGGGTATGGCGGGTGCCCTGCTCCTGGCCTTTTCCTCGGAGTTCTGGGAGCAAAGCGTCATTGCGGAGGTTTACGGCCTCAACAGCTTTCTTGTGGTGCTGGCCGTGTTTTTGTTGCTCCTGTGGTATGAACACCGCCGCTCCCTGCCTCTGCTGGCTTTTGCCCTGGTCTTTGGGCTGGGCCTGTGCAACCACAACACCATGATGCTCTTGGGACCCGTGTTCCTCGCCTTTGTTTTGTTTATTGATCCCAAGTTCTGGTTCCGCTGGAAGCTCTACCTCGCTTGTACCCTGACCGCCACCCTGTGCCTTGGCATCTACGCCTACCTGCCCCTGCGGTCGGCGGCTAACCCTGCGGTGGACTGGGGCAACCCGGAGACCTGGTCGGCTTTCAAGGACCACGTAACCCGCGCCCAGTATTCCTTTGCCATGAAGGAGAACCCCCACGCAGCGGGCCGCTTGGCCGCCCAGCTCTGGGCCTTCCTGAAACTCTATGCCTGGGAGTTCGGCCCATGGCTCTGCTGGATGCCCTTTCTGGGCGTGGTGGCCCTGTGGAAGCGCGATAAAACCGCTCTGGCCTTTCTCGGCTGTATCGGACTGGTAACGAGCCTGGGCATCATCTGGGTGACGAATTTCGATATCGACCGCCAATCCCTCTGGCTGAACAACGTCTTCTGGATTCCCGCCTACATCATGGCGGCTATCGGCGCGGGCCTTGGCCTGGATTGGATTGCCCGCCAGTCGTGGCCACGCATTCCCGCCAAGCGCGTGGTTTGGGGCTTGGCACTGGCCATGGTCGCCAGTCCCCTGGCCCTGAACTATGCCCACAACGACAAGAGCCACTACTTCTACGCCAAGGATTTCGGGGAGAACACCCTCCTTTCCCTGGATGAGAATGCCATCTACTTTCCCACGGCCGACCACGCCACCTTTCCGGTCCTCTACTTTCAATCGGTGGAGGGCATGCGGCCCGACGTTAGCCTTGCCAACATCTATGGCTACCCCGAGGAATCGCTCTACGCCGATATGCCCGAAGACATTCGGAAAAACTTCGGGGCCATCCCCAACGCGGGGCAGGAGCATTTCATCGAGAAGTGGATCATCGAGCACACGGACCGCCCGGTCTATTTCACGCGCAAGCGTGATATGCGGGATCTGCCCGACTACGAAATCAAGGAGCACGGCCTTGTATTCGCTGTGCGGAAAAGAGACGACGCCTCGGAGCTAACCCCGCCCTGGGACGAATATTTCTGGCACAGCCTCCGTCCAGAGAAGACCCAGGGCGAGCTAACGGCCGACAGCGTCTTGGCGGATGCCCACTACATGCGCGGTCGCTCGTGGTTCATCGAGGGCGAAGTAGAAAAAGCACTGTTGGCTTTTGATATCGCGGCCCGGCTCGGTCCCGAGTCCAAGGAGACCATGAACAACCTCGGCAGCGCGTGCGCGGAGTACGGCCTGACCGATAAGGCCATGGACTACTACACGCAGTGCATCGAAATCGCGCCCGACTACGCCATGGCCCGGAAGAACCTGGGACAGCTCTATCTCGGCCGGGACGACGTGAACAACGCCCTCCTTCAGTTTGAGGAATACCTCAAGGAATCCCCCGACGACCCCCTGGTGCTCAAGAGCAGCGCGGATTGCATGGCCCGTATCGGATGGTACCAGGATGCCATTACCCGTTTGCAATACCTCCTGCGCCTTACGCCGGGGGATGCCTCGGTCTATAAGAGCATCGGCCAGTACTATGAAGAAGGCAAGATAAGCATCCGCCAGGCCAACGCCTACTACGCCAAGTCCCTGGAGATCGACCCCACGCAGCAAGACCTCCTTGCCAAGCTGAACCCTGCCGCCCCGGAACCGGAGATTCCAGGATTGCCGGACGGCGTACCGGGTGCGGGCTTGCCGGAGATCCCTGGGCTGAACTTGCCCACGGCACCGGGTCTGCCCCAGATTCCAACACCCGGCAACTTTGGCGGCGCGCCCCAAACGCCCTTTTAGTGGTCGGGCCACAACCAATATCTATGGTCCTGACCCTGCCTTGCCGAAGAAGCGTCTTCTTCCCTTATTGGCCCACTTGGTAAAGGAAGGCATAAAACAAGCTATCAGGGCGTGGGCTTTGCCGACACCCCTTTGGCCCGGATAGGCTTCATAAACAATTTTTGCAGACCCAATCGGCATATAATCACAAAGGCTTCCAAGGCGATGGAAAGATTGAGCTTGGACTCACCATGCTGCCGTTCGTAAAAGATGATGGAGAAGTCCACGAGGCGGAAACCCATGCGCCAGGCCCGGAAACTGGTCTCCACCTGAAACACATAGCCATTGGACCGGATGGTGTCCAACCCGATGGCCTCCAATACCTCACGGCGGTAGCACTTAAACCCCGCTGTGCAATCCGTGATGGGCAACCCCGTCACCGTCCGGGCAAAGGCCGTGCCCAGTTTGCTGATAATAAGCCGGTGGAGGGGCCAGTTGACGATGCTCACGCCATCCACGTAGCGGGAAGCCACCACCAGGTCGGCGGTCGCCGCCGCTTCCACCATCCCCGGCAGGTAGGCCGGATCATGGCTCAGGTCGGCATCCATTTGGATAAACAGTTGCGCCTCCGGCCAGGTTTTGAGGGCATGGGTGTATCCCGCCACGTAGGCTTTGCCCAGCCCTTCTTTTTTATCGCGCTCCAAGAGCGCCACCGCCTCGGGGTGGGTCTCCTGCAGGGCCTTGATACTGTCGCGGGTGCCGTCCGGGCTGTTGTCGTCGACGAACAAGACACGCGCCTCGGGTAAAATGGCGTGTACTTTCTGGAAAACCTCGATGACGTTTTCTGCTTCGTTGTAGGTGGGAATAATGATCACAACGGACATGAGAGAAGGGTCCCCTGTTGGTATGAACTGCCGAAGAACATTGTTGCTGAGCACCCATCATACGAATTTTTCCGCCAAGCCGCAAGAGTCTTGTGTGCCCGCAATTCCCTTCGGCATAATACAATCTCCATAGGGGCAATGTGGCAGCGGATGAAGGGACGTGCGATTTGCCTTCCACGAAGTACCGGGTACTACTCCTGAATTGGCGCGATCTCCATAATCCCCTGGCCGGTGGAGCGGAGCTTCATGTCTGGGAGGTTTTTAAGCGGCTTGCCGACCAGGGCTGGGAAGTGGAAGCCCTTTGCGCCTCCTATCCCGGTGCCGCCGATCAGGAGAACATCCAGGGTATTGGCGTAACCCGCATTGCCCACCCCGCCTTGTATCACCTGGCCTTGCCCAGGGCCTACAAGCGTGCCGCCAAACGTTTCCGGCCCCAAGTGGTCATTGATTTCATGAACAAGCTCCCCTTGTACACACCTCTCTTTGTGAAAGAACCGCTATGCTGTTTTGTCCATCATCTATTTGGGACATCCGCCGTGCGCGAAGCGGGTCTGCTTGCGGGAACCTGCGTCTGGGCCTACGAACAACCCGTGCCCTGGGTCTATCGCAATACCCCATTCCTGACGGGGTCCTTGTCTTCGGTGAAGGAGCTACAAGCCTTGGGCTTGCAGCGTGTGGCAACAGAACCCATGCCCTATGGCGTGGACACCACCGCCTTCGCGCCGGGAGAGAAAGCATCCCGGCCCACCATCCTGTATCTGGGGCGGCTCAAGCACTATAAGGGCGTTGACCATATCATCAAGGTGTTACCCGCGCTCCGGGAACGTATTCCAGCAGTCCATCTGAATATCGCGGGCACGGGCGACGCCCGGCCTCATCTGGAACGCCTGGCTGCCCAATTGGGGGTAACGGAAAACATTTCCTTTCTGGGTTTCGTTTCCGAAGCGGATAAGCTCCGGCTCTATCAGGAAGCCTGGCTGACTTGTCTGCCCTCCTACAAGGAAGGTTTCGGCCTTACCATCCCCGAAGCGGCCCTGTGTGGAACGCCCACCGTGGGCTACGACGTTCCGGGCTTGTGCGATGCTATTGAAGACCAGGAAACCGGGCTGCTTGTGCCCTATGGCGATCTCGATGCACTCACAGAAGCCTTGCGTACCCTGCTGTCCGACGATGCTGTGCGCCAACCCATGGGCCATGCGGCACAGACACGGTATAAGGATTTCACCTGGGAGCGTGCTGCCGAACAGATGGAAGCCTGGCTGACCGGCTTCATCGAAGAAGAAAGCCCGCGCCCATGAGCAAGGAAGAGAGGGACGTGAAGAAAAGCTACGTGCGCCTCGCCCTGGGCCTTGTGCTCAGTGGCGTGTTGGTTTACTTCCTGTTCCGTAGTGTCTCTTGGTCCGAGGTGTGGCAGCACGTCCGGGCCTTCTCTGGGTGGGCTGTCGGGACTTCCGTGTGCATCGTCTTGTTAAGCGTGCCCCTGCGGACGTGGCAGTGGTACTGGCTCCTGGGGCGTGCCGAAGGCCTGACGTGGCCCAAGGTCTTCCGCGCCATCTGTTTGGGACACCTGGGCAACACCTTCCTGCCCATGCGGGGTGGCGAATTGCTCAAGGTGGGCGTACTCACCAAGAGCGCCAAGCTCCCCGTGGAGCGGGTCTTGACCAGCGTGGTGTTGTGCCGGGTGCAGGACCTGCCAATCATCGGGTGTATCTTTCTGTTCTTCCTGGCGCAGGTGGATTTGAGTGCCGTGGAAGCCCGTCTGGGCTATGCATCGGGATCACTGACGGATTGGATGCCCACGAAGATTCCGCCGCTGTACGTGATAGCCGCTATCGCGCTTGGCGTGCTCATCGTCATGACGGTTGCGTGGGTGCTCTGGCGGTACCGGGAACGCATGGGTATGGCATTACAGGGAGAAGGGACCATCTACACGCTCCTGCGCTGGATCGCGGCGCGCTTGGGCCAAGTATTGGGTGCCGTAAAGACAGCGGGGCATCCTGCACGCTTTGCGGGTGCCCTTCTGAGCGCCCTGTTTTGTTGGGTATTGTTCACCCTGGCCTCGGTGCCCTTGTTGCTGAGCATGGGGCTGGATATGGGCGCAAGCCTCCACGCGGCCCTCATCATTACGGGGGCGACCACCTTTTTCCAACTCTTGCCCTCCGCGCCCACCGCCGTGGGCACCTTCCATTTTGGGTGCGCCCTGGCCCTGTCCTGGGTGCTGCCCGAATTGGATTCTGCCCAAGCACTCGCCTTCGCCGTGGTGCTTCATGGCGTGGGCACCTTTGCGCCGGTTCTACCAGGGCTTTTATTGATTCCTGGACTGTCGAGGCGATGATTTTTCCCAATCTGGGACGCGAAGAGCGAGCTATGGAACACTTGTGCGCAGTTGCAAGTAAATCATTTTTTAGCGAAGCAGGACAGTAAAAAATATTCCTTGACACCTGTTCCGATTTGGAGTATTTTCATAACTGCGATTACACTTGGGTCGCGACCTTGAAAATTGTGGACCAAAAAGTACACTTTCCTGGGGAAAGGGGATTTGTAATGAGTATGCTTGCTCACCACCGTCTGTTTTTTCGTTTTGTCTCCCTGTTTGTTATTGCCACCTTCTTGCCAACTTCCGTGCAAGCGTGGCATTTTTTTCCACAAGCGCAACAGGTGCTTATGGCGGCGGAAGACGGGCCTGTGCCCCTCGCTGCGGACAAGCTGGAGCTATTGGCGGCCAATACGGACGGCGCGGGCGCTCCCCTACCCCTGAGCGAGGCTAAGCGAAAGCAATTGGCCAATGGCTCCACGACGCCCACGCTACTGGCCCAGGGCAAAGGCGTGGTTGGCAACCTGACGCTGGGTATTACCCCGGACGAGAACGTCCCTACCCTGAAAACCCTGAGCCGCGACGAACTGCGCACGGCCACGGCGGGTCCCCGCGTCGTAACCGAGAACCCCTATGATGCGGGCTTGCCCAGTGCCGCCCATATCATCGCCCAGCTTGACGATGCCCTGCAGAAACGCAAAGACGAAGAACCCGTCCGCATAAAACTTGCCCAGGCAGGTACAGAATCAACGGTCCTGAGCGCAGGGGCCGAAGCAACGACGAAGCTACAAGAGGCCACAGCCCTTCGCGAGGATCAAGGAAAGCACGCCAACGCGGCCATGGCCTTTGTCCATATCATGAACGACTATGACAGCAACGCTACGGCCATTAAGGCCGCTGACCGTGGCATTGTTCGCATGGTTCTGGACATCAAGGCGGGCCAACGGACACCCGAAGAAATCGCAGACTTCGAGCAACAGTTGGAAGTCTACCAGCCCACCAACGTTCAGGGGGGCTATGGCGTGCTGACCTATTATGGTCGCCGCGCCGAAGACGAATATGAACACCGGGGCAAACTGGAGATTATCCAGGACTATGCCCGCAAAGCGGTGGTCCGCGCCGAAGAAATCATGCAGCTTGACCCCCATCACCATATGCAATTGGGCGTGGTGGATTATCAGTACTCCTCCGCCCTTCTCCTTGATGTGCATGAACGGGATGCTGCTTTTGAACGCTTGAAGGAGATTGCCGAAACCCTGCCTTCCTCATCCATGGGAAAACTGGCCGTAAATTATGTGCTGGCAAACTTTGAGGGTGGTGCCCGCAACAACCGGGGCATGAACACCATCTACCGAGCCAATATCCTGGAGGAGGCCAAGGGGGCCTTTGTTGCAGAGACCTTTGCGCGCGATGACGTGGAACCTTGGCTCAAGGGCATGCTGGGCTATACCATCGGGAGCGCCCACTGGAGCCTCGGAAATTACGCGGATGCCGTTGCATTCTATGAAAATACCCTGCCCTATATGGCCGAGGCGGGCTACATGCGGGCCAAGCTGGAATTAGCCATCGCCGAGTCCAAGGCCGAGTTGCTTAAAAATGACCCGGAAGGGGCCTTGGAAGCCTACAACGCTTTTCTGCTCAAATTCCCTGATGATCGCCATACATCCAAAGCCTTGGTGCAGATGGCAAACATCTTTATGACTTCGGGAGACTATGCGGGCGCAGCGGATCTTTACGCCGAAGTGGCGAACCGGTGGCCCGACTTGGACGAGGGCAAAGCCTCGACCGCCGCACTGGAATATATTTTTGAAAACCTCTATGAATCCACGCCCGTGGCCGAATTGTTGCCCCAGACGGAAGTAGATCAACAACTGGCTATGCGTTGTGGCCCCGAAGCCCTGGCCCGATTGCTGGCTGGTGACGGCATGGATATCTCTGTCGATGAATTGGCGGAGCTGGCAAGTACGGATGCCACGGGCACCTCCATGCTGGGCTTGGTCCAAGCAGCGGAGAAGAAGGGTGCCACGCTCACGGGCGTTACGGCAAACAACGTAGGCGAGCTTCCCCTCCCCTATATCGCCTATGTAAACAACGACCACTTTGTGCTCGTGACGGAAGTAACGGATGTCCACGTTTCCATCGTGGACACGGCCCATGGTGAACGTCAACTCGCGCGAGGCGAGTTTGCCGCCATGTGGAATGGCATGGCCTTAGTGCATGGGTCGGGGGCGGCACGCATGGAGATCGCTGCGCTGAAAGCCGCACGTGGTGGTGGTAGTGGTGGTAACCCAAGTGGTGATGATGATCCGCCTTGCGATCCTGACGAAGACTGCTGTGATGATGATGGGGGACCCCCTCCTCCCAGCAACCCTCCGCCCCCGAGTTCACCCCCGCCACCGAAGGGGCCGCTGAGTGCTCCGACTTTGGCCGCGCCCCTGTGCCCTACCAGCGGCGTGCCGGTTTCCTCTCCCGGCGTAACACCGACCATCAACGTATTCAACACATCACTCAAGCTTCATGAACGCGATCTTACGTTAAGCGTCCAAGGCACTCTTCGGATGTCCTTTGCCCGGCAGTACATCAACGAAAAGGGATGGCATCGCGGCGAATATCAAGGCACTACAAAGCCTTGGATGAACAACGTAGGCGATGGCTGGACGCACAACCTGAACACACACATTCGCACCCAAATCGGCACAACACCGTCCTATGTGACACTCTACGACTCTCAAGGCTCCGCCCGCACCTACGAATACGACTCGACCCTTAGCGGCACGGACTACTACTACCGCCATGCGGCCGGACAGTCCTACGAAAAATCGGATGTGTTGAAGCGAGATACAACCACGCTGGCCTATACCTTGGAAAAGAAAAGCGGCCTCACCTACACGTTCTCCGCAGCAACAACAGACACCTACCGCTACGCGCGCTTGGAGTCCATCGAAGACCATGCCGGGAATGCCAATACTTTGGCCTACGACGGGGCCGTAGGCACCGGAAAGCTGACCAAGGTCACCTCGCCCACCTCCGACTACACGATGGATTTCAGTTACAGCGGAGCGCTCATCACGAAGGTCGAGTTGAAGAAGAGCACAACCGTCCTGAATAGCATGCAGTATGCCTACGCAAGCGATGAACTCACCAAGGTAACGGATCACGCCAGCAAGGACGTGCTCTACAGCTACGACACCCTGGTTGTCGTTGACCGTCGAGACGAAGATTATTACGGGCGCTTCATCGACAAAATCACGGACAAATCCGGCAATGACATTGATCTTGCCTGGAGTTGGAGCACGGTTGGCACGGGCGAAGCCACGAAGATTGAAGTGACCAATGTCGAGGGCTTGAAAGCGAGCTATGACCGGGGCGCGGGCAATGTGGTGACCATAAAAGAAATGGATGGCACCACCCAGCTCAGCAAGTATGTTAATACACCGTTGAGTTCCACGGACTTGGGCCGGTCAAAGTACCACGATTACTACAAGGACACCACGAACTACGAGCGCTGGGAGTATCAGTACGACGCCAACAACATGATGACGAAACTGGTCGCGCCGGATGCGTCGGCCTACGCTACGCTCACCTACAACAGCGTGGGCAAGGTCCTCACCCGGCAATACGGCACGGGTCCGGTCATGACGTGGTACTACGACAACGGCGGAAGCCGCCTGACGCGCATTGCCAACGCTTTCGGCATTGGGAACACGTGGCATTACGATGCCAATGACCGCGTCACCAAGATTACCCATCCGGCGGTGGCTGCGGCGGGCACCCTGTACGCCTACGACGCGGACGGCTTGGTAACCCGCATGACGAGTCCGACGGGCGTGTACACGGACTATGAGTTTGATGCCCTGGGGCGTCAAACCAAGGTCATTGCAGACGTGGGTGGGCTGGCTATTGTTTCCACGTCATACTACGATGACATGGGTAACGTAACGCGGGCAACGGATCCCCGAGGAAAAGATACCTACTATTACTACGGCGACGTGAGCTGTTCCGGCTGCGGTGGTGGTGGACAGTTGACGAAGGTGAAGGACGCGTTGAACAACGAGACGAAGTGGGAGTTTGACGCGGACGGCCTGATGACGAAGAGTATCGACAAGGCGGGTATCGCAACCAGCCATGAATATGACAACATGGGGGCGGTGACAAAAACCGTGTTTCCATCGGGCGGCTCTGTGAATGCCACTATGGCCTATAACTTGTTGGGCCAGGTTACGTCTAACACGGGATTTGGTGGGAATACGACCACATCTTCCTACGACCACATGGGTCGCCTGACGACAGTGACGGATCCCGTTGGCGACATCGATTACAGTTACAACAGCTTGGGTCTCCTTTCTACGGTAACAGATTCGATGAACCATACGACCACCAACGAATACGATGGTGCCTTTAAGCTGACCAAGGCGACAGATGCCATTGGAAAGGTCACGGTCTATGCCTACGACAGCTATGGCCGAGCAACGAAGGTGGGCGCTGGTTCCACGGGATCGATCGCTCCCACGACGTACTTCTTCAGCAACACAACGGGCATGCTGACCAAGGTTGAATATGCTTCCAGCACCTACGCCGCCAATTACTACTACGACGGCGAAGCGCGGTTGACGAAGCTTACGGATTGGCTGGACGGCACCAATGGACTTCGTTATGCCTATGATAACGTGGGAAGGATGACCCAGTTAACCGACTATGACAACTCCACGCTAACGTATACGTACGATGACCGTGGAAACATGTTGACGATGAACGACTATCACAGCAACTCGGTTGCCTATACCTACAATGACATCGGCCAAGTAAGCACACTTACCGCGCCGGGGAGCAAGACGTGGAGCTACACCTATGATGCGTACAGCCGCTTGACCAAGGTGGACATTCCGAATGGTATGCACACCGAGTACGGATATGACAGCGATGGGAACAGGACCAAGATTCATTACAAGGACAGCGCAACGGTTAAACAGGGCTTCGACTATGCCTTTAATAGTGGTGGGAACATCACGAAGATAACCCACGAGGATAGTGCCTATTGGGCCTATGAATACGATGGCCGGGAGCGAATAACGAAAGCAGAGCGCTACGACAGTACGCCGACCCTGCTCCGTCGATACACCTACACTTACGACGATGGTGACAACTTGCTGACCAAGGCTATCTACGACGCTATTGCTACCACAACGGACACCACCACCTTCGCCTACAACAATGCAAACGAACAGACAAGCATGGTGAATGGTGGGACGACCCAAACTATGGCTTACGATGCTTGGGGCCAGCTTACATCCAAGACCCAAGGTGCCTACTCAGCGACCTATGCCTATCGCTATGAAAGTAAACTCTACAGCGTTACGTCCAACTTTCCGGGCGAAGGGAATGTCACCTATGAAACGGGTGGTGATCAGAAACGAAGAAGCCGCGTCGCGGGCCTGGACGAGACGTGGTATAACTGGACTATGGCTTCGGAGGTCATTAGTGTGGAAGACGCGGCTGACGGAAGCTCAGGTGCGCTCGTGCGCACGTACATAGGAAACAATGTTGCCCATGTTGATGGGGTGGTGCCCGCTTCAGGTGTGTGGAAGTACAACACAAGAGATCATCTCAAGTCCACGCGGGGCCTATGGAATCAGGATAAAAGTTCTTTTGCGGCATTCGAATACTCTCCGATGGGGGGCCTCTATAACTCCACGGGAAGCTCCTCTGATGTAACTCGGCGTTACACCGGGGCCGGATGGGACGGCTCCACAGGCCTCTACCTCGCTCCGTATCGGCAATATAACCCTGCATCTGGGCGGTGGAATTCAAGAGATCCATTGGGCATGGTTGATGGCCCGAATCTATATGCGTATGTCAGGCTAAACCCTGTGATGTTCCGAGATCCGCTGGGCCTTGCACGTGAACTGATCGGCTGCAACTCTAGATCAAGAACCTTTTCGACGGAAAGGGCCACTAATCGCATTAGGTATAGAGTAACTATTTTTGGTCTAGCAGAGGTGAATATTGCGCATGCTATGTGGTACAAGGACCGACTCTATAAAACCAAGCACACCAAGGTTACAACCGTAAAATGTAGGTATCGGGAAAGGGTGGAGTGTACCGGTGAGTATAGATATACTACGGATAGGGACGTTTTTGTCAGGACTTGGACAACCACACGATGGAAGGTCATAGATACACGGCGAACTATTGCGGTAGTCGGCCCTTGGCAAGTGTGTGCAGTAAATCCTTGGACCCATGTACAGGTATGTGAACAGACCATGTAAGAATACTCAGGTGGTGGCGTTTATTTCAGAGTAAGGGCCATTTGGTACTTGCTACGGTGGGAGTAGTTATAGTAGTCAATTGTAACTGGCTTAAAATGGGAGCCTTTCGAAATGTTTAGTAGATTTGGTATAGGCTTCGTCGCTACAGTGATTATTACCATAGCTCTGGCTGCTTGCAACGGAAAAGAGGGTGACTCGGAAGATTTCGCCGCGTACACTAATGCTGAAGATTTGCTCCAGGACCTAACCGCTGAAGGATTCAGCATTGAGCGGACTGAGAACCCCGACTATTTTGCACGCATCGCGGGACGCGTGGTGTATCAGAACACAGGACGAGCTGTGACCTCATTTGAAATCGGGTATAAACCTGGTGTTCTAACGGGCAAGGATCTCTGGGAGACAAAGGAGAGCGTATCTAGCACCAGGGGGGGCGCTGTTGTGATGTCGATGAGTATATATCCTGACGAGCCATGGAACTGGGAAAATGTGTCGGGCAGTCAAAATGGTCGATTTTCTATCTTGCTATACGACAAGGTGGAGACTGTGACGATATTCGTGAAAAATGGCAGCTCTAAACCGACATCAATGGAGTTGAAAGGGCTGGCAAAGGGGAGTGAAATGGTTGATCTCATAGTTTATATCCGTGAAGGGCTATAACTCGGAGAATATTTGCGAAGTATTAGGGTCCACCACTACTTCGTGGGTGTAGAGCCGCACATTCCCTTTAACCGTATTGCTCGGGTACATGGCCTAAAAATATAAAAATGGGGCAGTCAGCTATAAGTATAAGTACGGTGGTGGTCAGGACAGAGTATATTTGAGTGGTGTCTTATTCGGGGTCAGTCCCTTTTTTGCTCAACGCGCCCGAATACCCTCACCCGCACCTCCTCGGATAGCGCACCATCTCCAATCCGTAGCGTGACCATGCTGAGGAGCCGTCCCGCCGCCGCGCTCTTGCCCGCGATGGCTTCCACCCGGTATCGCTTGCCCGCCACGACTTTGTAAACCTTCAGCATCAGCCCGGCGTTGTCGGCCTGTGCTTCCGTGACCGCAATACCTTTCCCTTCCACCACAAAGGCCCCCAGAGTGTCCCCCGGTGAGGCGGTGCCAAAGGCCAGGACTTTCGGCGTGACGGTATACTCCAGTCCCGCGATCTGGGCGCTCACCTTCACCTCTGCTTTCGGAATCCGTGCGCAATTGGTAAAAACCACCACCGTCCCCCGGAACGCACCCAGGGTTATGCCGGGTTCCAGCGTGACCGTTACCGCGTAACACCGGGGTTGATCCTTTGGCTCCCCTTTTTTCGGTCGGATTTCTTCCAAGGTGGCCGTCAACCCCTTCGATGCTTCCACACGGTCTACCCGCAAGGCCTTGTCGCCATTCTGCCGCACCTCAAAGGAACGCACCGCCGACTCCCCGGCTTTGAGCCTTCCGAAGTCCAGCTTGACGGGTTCTATCACATACTCCGGCACAATTTTCGCCCGGACGGTGATATCCACCTCCGGCTGCAACCCGTCGTTCGTGTAGAGCCGCACATTCCCTTTGACCTCATTGCTGGGATAGGTGGCCAGCATGGCCCGCAGGACAAAAGACCCTGTCGCGCCCGGCTCCACCTCCAAAGAGTCCGTGGACACCTCCACACACGTACACAGGGCCGTGATCGGGTTAATCACGAGCGTGTCCGTACCCGTATTGCGCACCTCCACAACCCGTTCGATGCCGTCGACGGCCTTCACCACCCCAAGGTTGATCTCCGTGGCGGACACGACCAGCTTAGGGCCATCCACACTTTCCCCATAGGCCCCGGATAAAAGAGTAGACCCCAAGGCCACCATCAGCCCCCCTGCCACTGCACACCGCTTTGTAAACAACACAAGCACCCTCCTGTCCTTCTTTCCATTGTGTCCGGTCCAATCATAACAGGATCCGCCCGGCCCCTTCCCCCGATGGCTTATCCCGGATTCAGCCAGGCACTTCATCTGCCCCCTTCTTTGGCTTACGCGCAGCGCGGGCCAGCTCCGACCGCAGGGCCTCCAACCCGTCCTTGTCCAAGGACCCGGCGAAGTGGGTCATAAAGGGTTGCGGCGCGCCGTCGAAGACGCGGTCCACGAAGGCCTTCATCGTTGCACAGGTCATTTCCTCGCGGGTGTGGACCGCATGGTAGCGGTAGGAGCTGCCGATCTGCTCGTACCCCAGGGCACCCTTCCCCACCAGGCGCGAGAGCATGGTCTTGAGGGTCCTGTAGGACCAGATATGTTCCTCCGGGACGGCTTGGTAGACATCCCGCGCCGCCATGGGGCCGCTGTCCCACAGGGGCTTCATGATCTCCCACTCCAGTTCAGAGAGTTTGGGCGGGTCTTTCCTTGTTGCCATGGGGAGGGTGCTCCTTCCAGAGGAAACGAGTGCCCAGTATGGTAGGCTTATTTTCAGGCTCAGACGGCTATCCCATTTTGGCTACTTCGATAATGGTGCCGCCGACGTTGTTATCTGGCACCTGAGAGAAAAATTAATTGTCTTTGCGTATTTTGTTGGCCTCTGCAACAGCATTTGCAAGATTCTGCTTGATCCAATCGTATCGCTCTTGGCTATTTGAGCCAACAGGGTCATAACATTTCACGATGGAAGAGAGCTTCTTTCCCGTATTGCCATATCCAATCGAAGTAAACGGGTTTCTTCCCTTTGTAGACGTTTCGCTTTTTGAGTTTTTCAAGCCATGAATGTGAATGCCGACCACACCCATACCATCGTCCCACGATTTGATAATCTCGTGATTAATCCATTTGCGTCCGGCTGTGTTTGTTCCAACCAAAACGACCGTGCATGACCGCCCATACATTTGGTCAGCAATCCATTTCTTGATCGCCGCATCCCCGCCCTTCGTGACGGTTTCCCAATCATTATCCGGAGCGGGCTTGTTGCCTTCAATCGCCCCGATATTGCGCACTGTGGCAACGCGCCAGTTATCTGGTGCATAGTGGAAACTGTAAAAAGCTCTGTGCTTCATCACTCTTGTTACTCCTGCGCAGTAAGCGTTAAGACCATCACAATGACAACAGAAAGAATCAGAACACCATGAAACGGGATGAGCGTTTTTGAGAGTATCGAAGTCCCCCATGTAGGACGGTCGTCTTCGTTGATAACGCTTACGTCCATTGAAAAATCTACCTCATCCTCTGGCAGCACTCGCACCCGATCATAGAGCTTACGAAAAAGCCGTTCTTGCCAAAGGAAAAAACCATCCAACCCCCAAAAAATGATCGCAGGAATGTAAGCGAGATAAACGAACGCAATCCGTGAATCGGGAGCCGATAGTGCAAACAACGCAGACACAAGAACGACACTCCAACCCTTGAGCAAAAAGGAATTGGTTGAAAGCCGGTTTACGACCCCCTGTATCAACTCTAAATGTTTGTGCTTGTTATCCATTGTCTTACCCCAGTCATCCGCCTACAAAGACCAGGTTGCCAATATACAACCATGCAAAACACACATCGCTTCGTTCCTCCTGTAAGAGTTTTTCATATTTGATACTTAGATTTCCAGCCCCCGCCATTTACCCTTGATAAAATACATTATCAAGGGTAAACTAGCCCATGAGCAAGACCAAGGAAATCATACCCGCAGCGGCGGCCGCGACGACCCTTAGCCTCAGCGCCGAGGAATTCCACCGGCTCAAGAAGGTGCCGGACGCCGTCGAGTGGCTGGAGAACCTCGCCAACGCCCGGACCCGGCGCGTCTACGAGAAGCACGTGAGCGAGTTTGCCCGCCTACTGGCCCTGGAGCACCCGGATCAGTTCCGGGAGGTGACCCGCGCCCACGTCATCGCCTACAGGAAGCGCATGGAGGCCCTGGGCAACGCCCCGGCCACCATCCGGGCCAAGCTCTCTGCCCTGAGTTCCCTTTTTGATTACCTCTGTGAGCAGAATTCCATCACCCACAATCCCGTCAAGGGCGTGAAGCGCCCCAGGGCCAACAACAACGAGGGCAAGACCCCGGCCATCTCCGACGGCCAGGCCCGCCGCTTGCTCCATGCGCCGTCGGCCGACACCCTGAAGGGAAAGCGCGACCGCGCCATGGTGGCGACCTTTTTGTACCAGATGCTTCGCCGGGAAGAACTCTGCACCCTGCGCGTCGGGGATCTCCACCAACGGCGGGGCACCCCCTATCTCCGGGTACACGGCAAAGGGGGACGCCTCCGAAACATCGTCGCCCACCCCGTCGTCGTCGAGCGTATCTATGAATACCTGGAAGAAGCCGGGCATGGCTCCGAGAAGAAGGGGCCCCTCTTCCGGCCGGTGAAGAACAACGTTACCGGGCGGCTGGACAAGGGGCTACACCCCGACTCCGTGGATGGCATTCTGCGGCCCTACGCCGCAACGGCGGGCATTGACCTGGATGCCTTCTCCGCCCACGCCCTGCGGGCCACCGGCGCAACGAACGCCCTGGAGCACCAGGCCGACATCGCCAAGGTCCAGGAAGACCTGGGCCATGCCAATGTAAGCACCACGCGGCTTTACGACCGCCGCAAAAGCCGACCCGAAGACGCGGCTACGTTGAAAATAAGCTATTAAGGGGTGGGAGTGCGGGCGGGATAGTCCGTGTAGTATTCCCGCTCCATCACATCTTCAAATTGCTCGCGGAGCGCGCCTATATCAAAGCCCGGCATGGTTACGTCCATAGCCCCTCCCCCACGCAACTTGAGGCGCATGCTTACGAATACGCCTTGATTGACGAATTCAACGTCGTCAATTGTCTGGTTTAGCAGCAAGGCCGCAAAGCCCTCCAAGTACTCCTGCCCTTCCGCGCTCCGAAGAAAGCGCCCAATATCGGACATGTCCGATGAATCACCCATTCAAATTCTCAACTTCCCATCTTGTGAACATAAGACAGGAGTATCAGGTATTACCTTCTATCACAAGCCTGTGGATGACCTCCTGAACCGGATCACCTCTCCCCTTCTCTCCGAAGCACTGACGTTCGCCTATCGCTCCCTAGCCTTACCGTCCGGCCATCTATGAGGCCCCTATCTGAGACATTCCCCACTCCTGAATAGTTCTGCGCTAAGAAATCCACAAATAATTATGACCTTGACATCATATGATTTCTAGGTCATAATTAGGTATGGATGATTGGAACATAGAATTTTATTCGGACTTTTACGATGAGTTTTCAATGCTTTCTGAGGAAGTTCAAGATGAGCTGTTAGCGTCGCTAATACCTCTTAGAAAACTGGGACCCACCTTAGGCCGCCCCAATGTAGATACGCTGAAAGCCTCGAAGCATAAGAATATGAAGGAACTGCGCTTTAACGCCGATGATGGCGTCTGGCGTGTCGCCTTTGCGTTCGACCCAGAGCGAACGGCCATCTTGCTGGTGGCTGGCGACAAATCTGGAACGGGCCAAAAGCGGTTTTATAAACAGCTCATCAAAAAAGCAGATACTAGATTTAATGACCATTTACAACAACTGAAGGGAAAAGAAAATGACTAAGAAACTAAAGGATGTCATGAATGCCCTTCCCAAAGATAGACGCGAGGAAATAGAGCGCCGAGGGGAGGAAATCTTAGACGAATACCTAACGCTAGAAGAACTGCGTAAGGCACAAAAGCTTACGCAAACGGAACTGGCCAGGAAACTAAACATCAACCAGGAGAATATCTCCCGGATAGAGAAACGCTCCGATATGATGTTATCCACGTTACAAAATCATGTGAGGGCTATGGGCGGGGAACTTAGCATCACCGTTCAATTTCCCAACCATTCTCCAGTGACACTATCAGGTATTGGACAAAATACACCTGATAGCTGACTTTGAACGTTGAGTTCAACGGGATTTCGCCGGATATGACCTGGCACAGGCGGAAGCACGTAGACGAAATACACGTCGAGCGCTTCGAGATGGCGTAAACCCGAAACAACACGCTCACAGGCTTGCGGGGCTGTAGGAAAAGGGTGGCTCCGTAAATATTTTTGGGGTCAAAAATGTAGTACTCTGTGAATTCAATTTTAAGAGATACAATGCTGTATAATAGCAGTTCATCACGTATATTGAAGCCAAAGGAAAAGGGATTTGACCGTAGCCCATAGATTTTCCGCCTTTTTAGGAAAACTGCTCCTGACCCAGCCTCAGAAGACTGACGGAACGACAAAGCACAGGGGGATTCGTACCTGTCTCAACGCTCATTACTACGGTACGAAATTATCTTCCGCCAATAGCCTCCTTATCGGGTCCTGGGGAAAATCTACTCAAATTCGACCACCTCGCGACATAGATATCCTTTTCATTCTCCCGAATTCCGTATACGAACGCTACCAGCTACGACCAGGAAACAAGCAATCCCAAATCCTGCAAGAAGTTAAGACTGTTGTCGCTTATACCTACCCAAACACAAGCCTCCGAGGTGATGGCCAGGTTGTCCTAGTAGGCTTCGGGAGCTACGCCGTAGAAGTTCTCCCAGCCTTTTTGCTCACAAACAACCAATTTTGGATATGTGATACACACGGCGGTGGGACCTACAAAAAAGCAGACCCTTACGCCGAGATAGCTCACGTCAAGATATCCAACGACAACACCAATGAAAATACAAGGCACCTCATCAGAATGATGAAGCGTTGGCAGGATTACTGCAATGTACCAATTAAGTCCTTTTTGATAGAGCTTACAGGCATCGAGTTTCTTGAATCCTGGGAGTATCGCGACAAATCAACTGTGTACTATGACTGGATGATTCGCGACTACCTCAATTTTCTCAAAGGAAAAGCCAACGGATACCTCTGGGTCCCCGGCACCTATGAAATGCTTTTCCTTGGGAATTCTTGGCTCAGTCGTGCGGACACGGCCTACGCACGCGCCTGCAAAGCATGTAAATTTGAGAGTGACGACATGCCTTATAGCGCCGGCAGTGAATGGCAGAAGATTTTCGGACCAGACATCCCTACAGGATAACCACCATGACAACAAAACGCGCCCAGCTAGTCCAGGAATGTCGCCGCCTCTCCGAAAGCTGTCTTTACACTTCCACGTCTCTTTTTATCTGGCTTCGCTGCTTACGCATCATTAAGGCATGTTTCATCGCCCTACCTCTCCTTCTTGGTTCCATTGCAACATGGGAAATACTCACTGCGTCAGACCTTCAGGCCATCAAGTTATTCCTTGCGGCGGCCGCCTTCCTTGCTGGTTTATTGCCTTCCATATACTCCGCTCTGAAATTCGACGATTATCTTTCCCAGTGCGTTCAACTTGCAGGCGAGTACAAGAACCTTCAAGACCGGTTTCGTTTCGCGGCCGTTGTCAGTTCTAAGAACACAGTTCCAGAATTTGAACAACAGGTCCAAACGTTCATCGACCGTTTGGAGCAAGCTCGAAGCCCTAGCTTCACTGCCCCTGAATGGTGTTTCCGGAGCGCCCAAGCTAAAATTCAAAAAGGTGACTACTACTTCGACGTGGACCAAGAAAACACTGATGATGATTCTTAACGGTCGAACTTATACTGTAGAAAAATCGCTACTAAGTGAGGCCCCAAAGTAGGAAAATCTATGGACAGTCAAGAGGTAGCTGAATCACAAAACACAGCGGCGAGAAACGAAATAAGTATCTATCAACAGAAATACTGGAAAGAACTAGTTTCACTCAGAGTCCACTTGTACTATCTCGAAGAGTATTTGATATTCAACGAGCGCTGCCAGATGGCAATGAACTGGATAGTTGCTCTTGCATCTAGTGGAGGCATCGGAGCTTGGGTTATCTGGCAAAAACACTCGGAAATTTGGGCAACCATCATCGCATCTTCACAGGTTGTAGGCGCTTTGCGTAGTCATACTCCAATCGACAAAAGAATGAAGTCGCTTCCCCGGCTCTTGGCAGCTATGGATGAAATATTCCTGTCCGCACAACGAGACTGGTTCCCGGTTTCCAATGGTGAGTTAACAGAAAAGGAGATTCACGAATTAGTGATGAAACTGAAGTCTGAAAAATCAAAAGCCGCACGGGAATATCTTGGGCAAAGCCCACTTCCGGTGCGCAACAAATTCATGGGTAGAGCAGAGTCCAATGCCGATAAATTCTTCGAAAACTTCTAGATAGGAGTCAAGTCATGTCTAAAAAAAATCCCGGCAAGAGCAGCGGTCCATCAAGCAAACCTCAAAGCGTGAGGCAAAAAGCTCCAATAAATAATGAAGGGCGCAGTCTACCTCCGACTACGCACAAGGTTCCTATGCCGCCAGTGAAGCCACCAAAGGCTCCTACACATGAGAGCAGCCCCAGTAAGAAAAGCTGACAAATTCCGCTGGACACCAAACCGCAGACACGGAGATACGAAGAATGTATTTGATACCAACCGACGGCGCTCAAAAATTCCAATACCTCTCTCGCACACAGGATGCCGAAGATGGGCGCTACTACCTTGTGGAACTAGAGAATAATCGCACAGTTGAGACACAACGTATTAATGGAAGCTTTAAACCCATTCAAACAGGCGGTTACCTCAATAGCCACATTAGTCGCGTGGCTGAAGCTGATTTAGTCCCGTAAACATAAAATAGCTCGTCAGGCCGTGGCCACTGCTCACCGCCTGTAACGCTCCCCTCCCCACGTCGCCCAGGTAACGAAAAACTGTCCGAACACTCACGTCTAAACAACTATTTATTAGCTTTCGCGCGGCTAATTATTGCATCACGTTTCGCCTTGAGTCTTTCCAACTCTTCCTGCAGCTCCTTCACGTCTTCTCTTATTTCTATTGAATCTCTTCAAACATTCTTGGTCGTAATGTAATAACGACGTATCGCGTTATAATCCCGCAGGAGGTTGAAGTTGCTGTCTTCATCCCAGGTTTGGAGTCTGAAGTAGGTGAAAGCGCATTGGGTTTCTAAGGATTGTTGTATTTCATCCTTGAGGGCTGCTTTTGCGACAGGGTTATTTGAGAGTTGTTTCATGGCCGCGTCGTAAGTGAGGTTCGCATCTTTTCTAATCCCGAAATTTTTCGCGAAACGTTCTGGTGTGCTCAAGCGCATGACGGCGCGTAAGCCGATATCTTGGGCATTCATAGTGCGCGTTTGAACCTCTCCGTCTATAACAACTTTTGTTTCTAGGTTTTGTAGGGACTTGAGCGAACCGAACATCTCGTTCCATTTGTCATTGCGGTATTCGGCGTGTACGGCACCAAGATAGCCTGAAGAGGGCACTTCTGTGGCTGTGGCTGATACTATTACTTCTCTTTTTCTTTCATCGCGGAGAGGGTTGCCGTTTTTATCCAGTTTCTTAACGATGTCTCCTGTGATGGTTCCGCTTTTAATCAGGTGCTCTACGAATTTTGGGCAGTTTTCGTTGAGGTGGTTTAGCATTGCTTGCCCTTTTGGGGGTTCGATGCCGTCATAGGCGAGGCGAAGGTCTTTGATGTCGGGATTGAATTTACCTTCAAATAAAGCGCGGGTGATGCCTTTGGGGTTGGAAATCCCTGCGTTTACTGCTTCTTGTTCCAGGTGCTTGAGAGCTAGTGTGCAGATGTCTTGGCGAGAGAGGCTCCTTCCTGATTCTCCTACGAGCTCGCCCGAAATTTGGCCGTTTGCTTCCAAAGCGATATAGACGCGGGTGTCGAAAAACTTATCTGCACTAACACTGAATGCCGTTGCGACACAAACCAGCGTTAAGCTCAGAACTCTTAATGGATATTTTAATAACATTTCTGACTACTCCTCCTGCTGATACGAACTTCGTAAGTTCCGATTATTCTGGTTGCTAACGCTATCGTTTCCCCAGAAGTGGACCCCATTGTTTGGACACTGGATCGTGTTTATTAAGTGCATCCGTGATGGGGCTATACTGCCGCCTTTGTTTGGGCGTTCAGGCTTTGTCAGTAGAGCGTATCGGGGGTTAGCTTTTCAAGGGCCTGGGGAATGTTCCACATAGGCGTTGAGATATACTTCTTCGTAATCGCCGTTCAGACCTATTCCCCCTACTACTCCTTCTCCCCCACGGCGACCAGGTACCGGAAAACTGTCCGGGCGCTC
Source organism: Candidatus Hydrogenedentota bacterium (assembly GCA_024280935.1). Lineage (GTDB taxonomy): Bacteria > Hydrogenedentota > Hydrogenedentia > Hydrogenedentales > JAEUWI01 > JAEUWI01. The sequence continues at coordinate 7,651 of JAJRPE010000482.1, read as the reverse complement.
ACGCCCAGGACAGTGGCAATCTCTGAGGTCGTTAGGCCCTGCTCCTGCAGCTCTCTGGCGCGAGCAGGCTTGGCCTTCGTTGTCCCCTTCTTCCGGCCCTGGTAGACCCCTTTGCCCTGGGCCACGCGAATACCTGCGGCCTGGCGCTCCCGGCGGTACTCTAATTCTATTTCCGCCAGACCAAACATGACACTGGCCACCATCCGCCCCACGGCTCCGGACATGTCGATTTGCTGGGTCACAGAGACCACCCGCACGCCACGGTCACACCATCCGGCAAGCAAGTTGATACCGTCCTGCAGATTGCGGGAAATACGGTCCAGCTTCCAAACCACAACGGTCTTTACATTCCCCGAGAAGATGGCTTCCTGCATCGCCGCCAAAGCCGGACGTTCTAGCGACTTCGCAGATTCCTTGTCTTCGAACCAGGTCACAGCATCCGCCTCGATGTCGTGCCCCTTCAACCACCGCCGAATCTCGGCCCGCTGGCTGTCGTTCTTTTGGCTCTTCGAGCTTACGCGGCAATAACATGCAATCATGGGCAATCCTCCTGACATGTAGAGTTTACCCTATTTGTCATGCTTGCAAGGGGTATTTGCCCCCTATTTTCGCTGGGTGGATGTACGGAATTACCTGGAGACCCTATTTGTCACATTCAAAGTGCGCCGTCAATCTTGGTGTCTGGGTCTAAGAGCGCAGCCATTAGCTTCCGGGTCTGCGTCTAATTCAACTTCAACGCCTAACTCTGCTGCTTTTTTCTGAAGAAGAACATACCGTTTCGTTATCGCCTCATTCCTCATACCATCAAGATTAAAGACCTATTTAAAATTATCGCGCTTATTGTATGTCTCTAGGTTAAGTGTCAGACCAATCAAGCCCATTAACTCCCCACTGCAAGGCCGCCTCTCGTTCGGCTTCAAAACGAGTTAAATGCCAACTATCAAAAACAGACCTATCTTCCAACGTCCGATGCCCAAAAAGAAACCAACCCTGGTGTGCATTGGGTTCAAGGAGTAGCCAACGAATACCATCTTTCTGATGCGAAGACGGAACTTTGGATATTAAGCGTGATTGCACAGTCATTAGTCCTTCAGAGGCGTATGTATGTTCTTAGTCTTATCCCCAGTTAAAGGGTCAAATTTTTCAAAGTGTACGTGGGGGCCTACTTGTCCATGATTACCTTGAATATCCGAATCTGTCAATCGAAATTGTCTTGTTCCATCTTGTGAACGGTACACCCCAGGAGCAAGGTGGTCGGGACTATCTCCCACAAATCGATGTCCCGTATTCAACGCTTGGTCAGTCGTACGCGGTCGAGAAACTACGTTCACGGAATTATTCCTCTGCGGTTCTGCCTGTTTATTCTGTTGGTACTCCTGGTTTTGTCGCTGGCGCTCCCGCCACCTGGTATTATCATCTTGTTTTTTTTGCCAGGCGGCATCATCTAGAATTCGTTTTTCATCTGCCTTTCTTGCAAGAGTTCCTTCTACTTCTATACGACGCGCAGTGCCAGCTTGTTCCTGAGAGCGTGCTGCGGATAGAGGTTTGAGTGCCGTAGGGCCATTATTCGGTCGAAAAGAGCCACCAGTACTCAAGTTAGGAGTCGACAATGGCGACGAGACGGGAGTCATACTGGTGCGAACTACAGGCGTTCGTACAGCCGAGATTGGTGTCATAAACTTGGTCACAGGTTTCGGGAAATCAACTTGACGAGTCACCGCCTTAAAGGCTCTCGATGGTCCCGATGCCGCGAAGACGGACACCGGAATCATAGAAAACGTCATGAGCGCTACTAAAAACCAATTGACAGTAAATTGAAAGGGGACCTTTTTCATCTCGAAATGCTCCTCAAGGCTCCTTGAGCCAGTCCGCCCCCTATCGAATAGGGGATATTCGCCACTATCTCTGAGGTCAAATCCGAACGCGAGCGCATGGGTGTCCCATCGCCAATCGTCCAAACCATACCTTCAACCACTTCGAATGCAACACGCCCCGCCGTTGACGAGAGAAACTTCGCACCCGATTTTCCAGCTACCGCTTTCACTGCTCCACGCGTGGGGTTAACAAACATACCTCCAAACGAACCCGCATTGAAGTCATCTCTATTATGCTGCTTTTCAATTGCAATACGTTGCGCAATATCCCAGCGAGTTTCCGCGCCCTCGTCGGCAGCAAAAAACAATGTGCTCAAAAATCCGCCGATTTTATCGCTTTGGCTAAACGTTATTGAATCAAACAGCCCAAGGATAAATGAACCCCCTTCCGAGTATGGAGTAAAATACATAGGATGAAACCAATAGGTAGTCATTCCCTTAACAGATTTATCCCCTCGATGAACAACAAACGAAATTGGTTTTTCTATACCTCGCTCAATATCCTCTGCATGTTCACGTAATAACAACCGCACATCTCGGCGAGAGAATACAGGACGTCCAGAGAGTTGCACTAGAAGGTCCCCGGCCTTTATCTGCATGGGTTTCTCGTCCCAAGTTTGAGTCGGCGCTTCTACTACTTCCACACCCAATTCGTGCCAGTCATTAGAATCACTTAAGACTATACCTAGTAGATACGGAAAGTCCTCTTTATCTTTCCAGTCTGCATCGTGCGCCACCTGCCGAGCCAAAGAATCACCCAACAGTTGCGCATATTGCATCGCTTCCGAAAGTTCTTGGGGTGAGGTAATGAGGGGCTTGGAAATATTCATTGTAGGATCATAGACAATGTACGAAAAACGACGCGTGACTTGCGATAACCCTATTTCGATATCCTCTGTCAACACAGCCGGAGCAAATCGAACAATGCGTGAATCTTCTCCTGGCTCGCCTAAGGCCAAGCATCTTTGAAGTCCGTGGAGAGTGCTCGCGCTTACGCCATGCTTAATGTTCCTCATCCATGCTTCGAACGCAACCGGTTCGGCGGCACCTGGCCATTCCAGTTCAGCCTTAGAACCCTCGGGCACATCGTGGCACCAACCAACAGCATCTATATCGGAAGAACTCGCGAAAACATATATAGATGGGTTTTCAGCATATAATTGGCGCCGATGCTCGATATATTCACCAGGCTCCAAGTTATACCAACCATGCATTTCCCATCGCCCATTTTCGTTCTGATAGGCAGTACTGGCAGAAATAGTGTAGGGAGCAATATTAATAATGCTGAGTTCACCAATGACAGCTTTTTCGGAGGGCGGTTCCGACCACACAACTTCAGGATATAAGAACATAATAAAAATAACCGTATAAAAGTACATTGGTTTATTCATTTTGGACTCTCCTAAAAATAACCGACAAACAAATTTATCTACTAGGACACCTATACAATATACACAAAATTTGATATTTTTGCCCCAGACCATGAGACGACATATGTTTTATCCATATACTTAAAGTCGTCAATAATTATCTTTGGTCCTCAAGAAAACTCGATCCTATCGTCTGGGAAACTGCTTCTGTATTCCCCCTCCATCACATCTTCAAACTCTTCACGGAATGCGCCTATATCAAACTCCGGAATGGTCACGTCGATAGCCCCTCCCCCACTCAGTTTGAAGTGCATACTTACAAATGTGCCCTGATAACGAATTCAACGTCCTCAATCGTATGGTTTCGTAGCATCACCGCAAAGCCCTCCAAGTACTCTTGCCCTTCCGCACTCCGAAGAAAGCGGCCAATGTCGGACATATCCGATGAATCACCCATATAATTTCTCAACTTCTGACATTATTAATTTAATAAATTATGAATATCAGAAGTTGAGATTATTAACAAGTCTTGATTTGCAATTACAATACAGATACATTCACAATATGAGAGTAATCTCAATTTCATAAATTCATAATTTAAGAAAGTACCACTGTATGAAAATAACATTCTTAAACCAAAAAGGTGGCGTTGGTAAAACAACGGTAGCGCTACTACTCGCCAGTGCATTACGTAACGTGGGTAAAAGCGTGGCGGTTGATGACCGGGACCCACAGGGCACCGCTCGGTTTTTCGCACAACACTTTGCGGTCCCTCTTATCGATGAAAACCCAAACGCCGATTTCATTATCGCGGATACACCAGGTCACATGCGTATTGAAGGGGTCGTCGAACGGGACTTGGCAAAGTTAATAGGGCAGTCCGACCGGCTCATCCTGGTAAGCGAGAAAAGCCCAGCAAGTATCCACGGTAGCGCCCCAATGGCAAAGTTGATTAAAAAGCATAAACCCAAAAAGGCCAAGGCCTACGTTCTATTTAACCGGGTGCGAGTACGAACCATCATGGGTCAACAAAATGGCAAAGATATTGCAAAAGATTTGGGCATTCCAGCCCTTGAAAACGAATTGCCGCTCGCGGCCGCTTTCGAGAACGCTTTTGTCGGTGGATTTTCTGCCGTCACTGGAAAGCACCGCGAAGAGCTCTTGGAACTGGCATTGGAAATTGTGACATGAGCAAAACCAAGAAACTCGCCGACCAACTTGCAGCCTTGCGAACCGAAGCGGTCAACGATGACCCACACAGCAAAACAACCGTTAAGGAGCCAAGGAAAGCACCGGCAAAGCCGCAAGCTCCAAAAGCCAATAAAATGATAACTGGAAAACGAGAGCGGATGGGCATCAACCTGACTGCGGAAGCAGTGGAGGCCTTGCGCCAAATCGAGTTATTCCTGATGACCGAATGCGACGCAAAAAGCACCAATCACTCTGCGGCCATATGCATCGCCCTGGAACTTACAGCAACGGATAAAAAAGAAAACAAGGACCGGATAAAAAATCTTTATGAGTCACTCATGCAAAGCGACGGCCGCAGAAGAAATGTATAAATTCAGAATTTCATAAATTATGAAATTCTGAACAAACGGCAAACTTCAAGACATGGATTTTTAGCTACCCCTACCCGTAGACAGCGCCGCCGCACAGGCGGCAGAAAAAGCACTAACCCACGCCTTGAAGTGGGGGACTTTAGCCCGTTTTAGGTCTTCATGAATTATCCAAACTACCAAATGGGCCAATTTTGCCCTCAGAGGCACGCAGAGTATCGTTCCAGTCCTGACCCTTACCGGATGGCATATCAACGCTCAGGCGAAGCCCTGGGGCTTCTATGGGCGAAAGAATGGCCTTCAGACGCTCAGTCAGGTCATGCCCGCCCTTGTCATTGTCAAAAGCAAGGATAATTTCGGAATTTTCGGGCATTTTAGCCATGGCACGGGCAAGTAAAACTTTCTGATCCGGGTTTAGCTGGCCCCCAGTGCTGGCATAGCGCGCATTTTCCATGGGCTTGAGGGCGGCATAACTCAGGGCATCAATCGCCGTTTCAGCGATCACAAGAATTTGATTGTTGGATGGAGAGTGAGAGTACCAAAGGCCTTTTTGGCCTCCCCGTGCGAACCCGGTAAAATGAGGACCTTTGATTTCGTAACCACACAGGCCATCACGATTCCAATGGGGAAATATGATTGTACCCCGTTCATCCGCTCGAATTCGGTCCAAGAACCGAGATTCACTAAGCACCTCAGCCGGAATTTTACGCGCCTGATTCAAGTACGAATGATAAGCATCAAGAGATACCATACGGGCGTAACGTGACCGCACGCTAGCAATGTCCCGTGATAGTGGTTCAAGCTCTGGCATGAACGATTGCGGAGGTATTGATGATAACCCACCTCCAAGCCAAGGGCGCAGCTCTTTGCGAACAGCACCAAGATTAACACCCTTGCGATTTTGAACAAAATCGATAATCGATCCACTGTCACTCTCATCATGAACGGAAAAGTAAACCCAATGTCGATCAAAACCGCGAGCGATAACTACTTTGTCTCCTGCGCCATCGGTCATAAGAGCACTGTTGCGGCTTGAAGTTTTTCGGTCTAAACGAAAGCCCTTGTGGGCCGCGTACTCCGTGAGGTTGATTTCCGTCTTAAAATTTTCAAGTTCGTCGTTGCGGTTTGTCATGGTTTCAGGCCGGAAGTGATGGGATCCAATTGGAGCGGGACAGTAGGAAAAGAGGTTGTCGCTTCACCGTAACGCAAAAGTGGGGGACAGGGCCAGAAAGTTTTCTGACCCTGAACGGAGAGTTTCACTATGAGCCCTTTTTGTCCACACTGAGTAACTCAGCGATGCGATCATAGGCTTTGAGCGTCAAACGAGATACCTTGAGTAAATCCGTACCCGAAAAACTGTAGCTATCGTGATAGGTTTCTTCTTTCTGATATGTCCGGCTGATTTCGGCGGTGTAGAACGATCCGTTATCCCCTTCGTTTTTCCAGATTGTGGCTTTGATTGAGCCGTCGCGTAAAGTTTCTATGGGTTGATTGGTTGTCGTCATGGTATTTTCCTTCTTACGTTGGTTGATATTCCTCGTCCAAAAGCGCACGAAGGAAGCGAGGATGTCAAGGGAAGATGGGCGCGGGCCGAAGCGTAAGCAAGAACACGGACCCTTGTCATGCCGCATAGTGCGCCAAGGTCAGAGGAGTAGAAATACCAGCAAGAAGGAAACCTTATCGGGACACAGCAAACCAACAAAGAATTCTTTTCCTACTGCCCAATCTCTGATCGTAAAAACGAGGGGAAAGTTATCCCCAAGAGGGGTGGGTTCTAATACAGGTTTTTCTCTACAGGGAGGTACAGGGATTAGGGGGGTACCGTTTATGCGTGAAAAGGGGTACCGTTTATGCGTGAAGTTTTGAATAAAGGGGTACTGTTTATGCGTGGATAACATTACTTATCCTCAAAAGGGGTACCGTTTATGCGTGGATAAATTTCTGTTTTGTAAGTCCTTGAAAACAAAGTGGATAGGTTCAAAAGGGGTACCGTTTATGCGTGGATAAATTTCTGTGTAAAAATTACGTTATCAACAGCTAATTGTCTTGACAAAGAGCGGTGATTTTCGCTTTACTCATCCTACCGTAAGCAACGAGAGTAAAACCTGCATGTCTCCTAGAAAACCCTATAGTTCCCCTGGAAAGCCCACGATCGTGGGCCAAGTCCTCGACAATATGAACGTTCCAGTGAGGAAGGTGACCACGCTGACCGAAAGCCAGATTAGAATCTTGCAGAAGGCGCGTAGCATTGCCGAGGGAGATCCCTTTGAGCAAAACTTGGGTTTTACAACGCCGATTCTGGTCCAGGCCAATCTCCCCCATAGCAACCCCGGCAACGACCGCCGTATGTGGGGACGGCACAACGGCACCTTCTCTCTGACCATTCAGCCGCGTGCCTATTTCACCGCAACAGGCGAGGAACGCATCATAGGCTACCCCTACGGCTCCATGCCGCGCCTCATCATGATTTATCTGTGTAGCGAGGCCGTACGCACCCAATCGCCTCATATCGAACTGGGTACGTCCTTGGCCGAATTCCTGCAAAAGGTTGGCATCGGAGAAGCCACGGGGGGAAGGTGGGGGACGGTTACACGTTTCAAGGACCAGTTGCACCGACTGCTGACTTGCCATATCACTTTCAGGCTGGACAGAGAGATTAATGGGCAAGCGATCACCTTGGACAAAGACGCATCGATGGCCCGAGAGACGTGTCTTTGGTGGGACCCCAAGAACCCAGAACAAACCTCCCTTTTTAACAACTACATCCGGCTCAACAAGGATTTCTACGAAGAAATAATAGCGCGTCCGATACCGCTGAATTTCGATGCTATCCTGGCCCTGAAACAAT
>JAJRPE010000481.1 GCA_024280935.1 Candidatus Hydrogenedentota bacterium | reverse complement strand
GGTGAATGGCCAGGGTTGCGATAAACTGGCGGCCGCCGCAGATGAGGGCCGCGCTCTTTGTGAGCCAGAGCACCGCACCCGTGACATAATAGTGGATGGAGAAGCCATTCCATACCCAGCGGTGGTGGGGATGCCCATCGGGATAGGGCGTAATGCCGAGGAGCGCCTGGGACCGTTCAAGGCCCTCTTCCCAACGAATGCCCCGAACGAAAATGACCAGGATACACACTGCGACCCAGAACAGAAGTCCACCCCAAAAGGCGCGGCGTGAGTCATTCGTGGGGGTATTCATGGGGTGCGAAACGTCCTTGTGTTACACCGGGTTTCATGAGCGATGCCGCTACTCTACTCTGGGTTCCGCACGGGATGCAACAGACAGGAGTGCGGACTTTCCTGTCCGCAATAAAGTTGGCCCGATGACAAGCGTTGAATACACATCCGTTTTGTCAGACGTGCCGCGCGATCACGATGGTTCGTTGATACTCGCCTTTTGGGGATCGTGCGGCACGACTGAATTTCGAATCCGCCCTCCTATGCTCCCCAAACATCAACGAGACCACGACAAGGGTGCCACCCTCACACGCAGCCGGTTTCCGGCTAAGTTTGCGGGTGCGGGTTCGCCAAAACTCCCCCCGTCCCTTTTCTTGGACTGGGAACTCGTTCCGGCAACCTTGTGCAGTCTTTCTTGCGGGCAAAATATGTGTCCAGATGATCCGCACCCGCAAGCTCCCCCGCTTCGCTCCTCCGCGTGAGGGTGGCACCCTTAACGCTTCCCCCGCAAATCCCAAACACCCGAACTGCCTCTGGCGAACTCTATAACATCCGACTCAATACACTTGCCTCTACTTCGCGATAGGTGTTGCCTGACCGGGCCAGATGCTCACGAAATTCCTCCCGCAAGGTATTGGAGTCAAACTCGAATCCAATGAGGGCGCGGCCCACCTGCTCGCCGGTATAGGTGTAATTAAAATAGCAGACACTGTTTCGGGTCTGCACGGCTTGCAAGAAATCGTGCAACGCCCCCGCCCGCTCCGGGAACTCCAGGGTGATGAAGTAGGGATGCTCGAAGAGGCGGGCATCGTAGTTGATAATGCGGAACTCCACATCCGCCTCGGAAGTGACATCTTCGTGAAGAATACCGTGCTCCGTCAGTCGTCTGTCGAGGAGTTGCAGCGCTGGCGGCGAGGCCTCGAAACCGATGACCGGGAAGGCGTTCTTGCTATCGACCTTACCGTATTGCACCTCGACAATGTTGATGCCCTCCATGATGTTGTCGAGCAGGTGGAGGAGACCGCCGGGCGCCTCCGGCATTCGGCACCGGTAGTATTTGCGCCGATCCGCACCAATCCCCGCATGGTGTGCGATCCAGGCGAGTTGTTCAAAATCCACATTGGCCCCGCAGAGGATGGTGAGGACTTTCTGACCCGTGAGGCTGTCGCGCTCCTTGAGCAGGCCCGCCAGGCCCATGGCCCCGGAAGGTTCCGGAATGGATCGGCAGGTGTTCCACAAGACTTCAATGGCGGCGGATACCTCCTCGTTGCTTACCGTGATGAATTCATCGATAAGCTCCGCGCAAAGGGGATGGGTCAACGCGCCGGCCTTCTTCACTGCGGTGCCATCGCAGAAGACATCCACATAGTCCAGCGTGACGGGCTTCCCTGCCTTTACGGCGGCAGCCATGCTGGCCTGATCCACGCCCTCCACACCCACGATGCGAATATCGGGATAATAGGCCCGTAGCCAACAGGCGACCGATGCGGCCATGCCGCCTCCGCCAATCTGAAGGTAGGCCACATCGAAGGGGCCTTGTCCGCTCATGACGATTTCGTCGGCGATGGTGCCCTGGCCACCCATGGTGCGGAGGTCGTCGTAGGCGTGGATGAAGGTCAACTCTTTCGCAGCAGCATAGTCCAAGGCGGCCAAGGCGGCATCGCTGTAGGAATCGCCCGTGAGAATAACCTCCACGTGGTCGCCGCCATGGCGTTTTACCTCGAATTGCTTCATGTGCGGTGTGGAGACGGGCATATAGATGCGGGCCTGGATGCCCAGCTTTTTCGCGGCGAGGGCCACGCCCTGGGCATGGTTTCCCGCCGAGGCGCAGACCACACCCTTCGTTCGCTCCTCGGGGCTGAGCAGCGCCATACGATTATAGGCCCCCCGCCACTTGTAGGCATGGATGGGCGACAGGTCTTCCCGCTTGATGAAAACCCGGGTGTCCACGGGGAGAGCGATTTCTTCCAGCGGTGTGGGCTGGGCCACGGCATAGACCCGCTGGCGGGCCATGAGTATTTCCTGGAATAGCTTTTCGCGCATGGGTGGTCTTTCTTTGCAAGGACGAGTATACCCACGATCATACGGCATTGACGGGGACGATTTCTCTGGGAGTATACGTGTATTGGGCTTGTATTCTCAGGGAATATGCGCACGGAACGTTTTGCGCTATGAAACCCGTTCGATGTTTTCCGCGACCCCATGCTACACTTTCTAAATGCGGTGATAACACATCCAGCTACGTGATTCCCCTTAACCTCGCAGGATAGAAACGCTCCCCTCCCAGGAGGGGAACAATAAGTGTTGGCCCCGCCAACAATAACCTGTCCTGAACACATACAGATGGAATAATCGAATGAAAACTCCCCCGCTCCGATCAATATTCCTCCGTGCCCCATTGTGCGCCCTCCTCTTGACTGGGGCGTCAACCTTCGCCGCCGAGCACTTGGGAGATCTCACCGGACCCTGGACGCTCTTTGTTGACGACCATGCCGTTGCCCACAAGGAAAATGTAACGCGGGCCTACCATGCCTTTGAGAAGCATGACACCAATCCTGTCTTGAGCGCCGATAAGCCGTGGGAGGGTTCCATTGCTTACGTTTACGGGACCGTGCTCCCGGCCGAAAAGGGCGATGGCTACCGCATGTGGTACCACTCCTGGGCCCACCGCGAATACCGGATGCTCTACGCAACAAGCCAGGACGGGCTGCATTGGAAGAAGCCGACGTTGGGGCTGGTCGACTACGAAGGTTCAAAGCAGAACAATATCTTGTTCCGACGCACCCACGAGAACCACAGCCCCCAGGTTATCCATACGCCTTGGGAAAAGGACCCGGCCCGACGTTACAAGTTTATCTACTACGAATACGGACGCACCCCACCGGCCTTCACAACTTCCGGCTACTACGGGATGTACTCCCCGGACGGCATCCATTGGACGGACGCCAAGAACGCAAAGCCGGTGCTGGAAGACCATGGCGATGTGGGTAATTTTGGATGGGATGCTCTGGGGAATCGCTACATCAGTTGGCCCAAAAAGTTCGACGAGGTCCGGGGCTACCGGCGGCGCTGTGTCGGGTTTTCGGCAACAACAGACTTCGAGAACTGGCCAGCCACGAAGTTGGTATTGACGCCCGACGAATTCGACGATCGCTGGGTAACCAGCGAATCGACGGAAGGGGCACACACCGATTTCTATGGCATGAGCGGCTTCGCCTACGAATCCATGTACATCGGCTTTCTATGGGTTTTTCCCATCACCAACGGCAAGAGCGACGGTCCCATATTCGTGGAACTCGTTACCAGCCACGATGGGGAGCATTGGACCCGTCAGGAAAAGCCCCGGATGCCGATTCTTCCCCTTGGCCCCGATGGTGCGTGGGACGACGGCATGGTGTTTACCTCGAACCATCCGCTCGTTGAGGGCAATGTGATTAAGCTCTTTTATGGTGGTTTCGACGTTACCCACAGTGGCAAGAATGCAAAGGCGGGCATCGGCCTCGCCACGCTGCGGAAAGACGGCTTTGCATCCCTCGATGCCGGGGCTGAGGAGGGAACGATTACCACCAATGCGCTCTCTGGGGCGACCGGCACCCTTGCCGTCAACTTCCGTGCGGACGGGGGATGGCTCCGGGCCGAGATCCTGGACGAGTCTGGCAACGTGCTGCCCGGCTACAGCCGCGCTGACTGCCCCCCCCTCACCGGCGATCACATCGAAAAAACGATGTCCTGGGGTGCGCTGGACCACTTGCCAGAGACGAAGGGCGCGATGCAGATTCGTTTTATCCTGCGTGATGCCGCCCTCTATTCCTTCCGTGTCGGTGACGGCGCGGATGGAGCACGCTGAGCGGAGGCAGGACTTTGGCAACGTTAGAGAACATTGAGATAGTGTAAGCGTTCACGGGATGGACGACCCCAACTATAAGAAACAAGCTCCGGATGCCACGGATAGGCCTCTCAGGGCTTACCCGTGTGAAAACAGGGGAGCGACCGAAAACGTTCTCTTTGTCCGACGAACATGTTTTCAAGCACGGGCATGTCCGTAGCACCCAAAGCTACCTGTGAACACACACGAGATATGAAAGGTTCTTCGTGTGATGAAATGTTTCTTTTCTTTGCGTCTTTGCGCCTTTGCGTGCGATATTTGTTGTTTGGCACGCGAAGAGTGCCAGGACACAAAGAATGAGTGGCGACCGCAAATAGCATTTCCCTCGAAAGGAGGTACTGTTTTATGGGTAACAACAACGTATACAAATCGCTAGCATGGACTCTTGGTTTTCTACTGGCTTCCCTTGGAGTCGCGGCAGCCGAACCCAATCCATTTTTTGCCATGTGTACGGGCACCCGCGATGCCGCCCATGAAAGTCCGGCATCCCAGGTCGCCCTGGTGAAAGAGTTGGGGTACGCCGGGACGGATATTCTTGGCGTAGGCGGCCTGAAGGAATTGCTGGCCCAGATAGACGCGCAGGAGTCACGGTTTTTCGCCCTCTACACCCGTGGAAATATTGATGTTGGCGCACAGTCGTGGGAAGAAGGCCTCGAAGAGGCAATGGCCTTGCTCAAGGGCCGGGATTGCGTGCTTTGGATGCCCCTGGTCAGCAAGACCTTCGGCCTTTCCTCGCCCGCAGGAGACGATGCCGCCGTGGCTCTCCTTCGACGCCTGGCCGATCTCGCCGCCGCCAACGGGTTAAAAATAGCGCTTTATCCCCATGCCAACAACTGGATGGAACGGGTGGAGGACTGTGTTCGCGTGGCGAAAAAGGTTGATCGCGCTAATGTGGGAGTAACCTTCAACTTATGCCATTGGCTCAAGGTCGATGGTGAAAATATGGAGGAACGGCTTGTCGAGGCGCGTCCCCATCTTTTCATGGTCACGGTAAATGGAGCGGATGGCGATGGAGAAAGTTGGAAGGAACTCATTCAGCCCCTGGGCGATGGCAGCTATGATGTTGGAGGCCTGCTGAAGATTCTCAGCGATCTGAATTATGAAGGGCCGATTGGGCTTCAGGGTTACGGCATAGGCGGGGATGTGGCGGAGAATCTCCGGCGCTCCATGAATACGTGGCGCACGTTGACGGCGAAGTAGAACCGAGGCCATGACGGGAGAAGGGACGAGCGCGTTTAAGAACAAGGCTGTAATCTGGCAAAGCGGTCTCCAATTCCGAACGGTTTTGCGGCCCAATATAACGCGGGTCGTCGCCATGAGGAACGCTACATGATTGACCGATATAGGCCAAGTATTCAGAAGCAAAGGCCCACACCGTCATCCCCGCGAACGCGGGGATCCAGTGACGGCTCGGTCTGCCCCGCCCGCGTTCTGGATTCCCACGTTCGTGGGAATGACGATAGCTCATTTTGTCTTTTATGGCCCTCCTCCAAGAGTAAGGCACTAACGCCAAATTCGCCAACTTGAATAAGGGAAGGCCAATGCCTACCATATCCAACGGAACATGCCACGCGCCCTGATGATCCCGTCGGGGCGTGCTCGTTTCCAACGGAGGAATCTGCCATGAATGGAAATATCCGCCCCTGTGCGTCCCTTTCTCGCCCTGCCACGCTGGTGACTGGCATCATCCTGCTGTTTTTTGCTGGGGGTTGTATCTCTACCGGCCCTGGCCCCCGCGCTGACGGTCCCGACCGAAAGCTCGATATTGTTCCCGACATGGCGGTTCAGCCGCTCATGGCGTCCAGCCTTCGTCTCGAAGAGGCCCTTCGCTATCTCGGCAGCGGACTCGCCCCCCAGGATGCCGCCCGCCTTCGCGCCATGAAGGACGAGGCCCATACCCCTGAACTGGCCGAGGCGATTCAGGAATTGTTGGATCCATACTGTCTCGCGGCCATCAACATCAATCCCGAAGCGCGGGTCAAAGTCCGGCGTGGTCCGGCGGCGGCCCAGTTGCAACAGGGCGGCTGGAAGAGCTTTCTCATCAAGGTCCATAACGAATCCGGCACCCGCGCGGCATTGAACTGGGAATCTCCCAACGCGGAACCCGTATTTCATCGCTCCACCGGCTCACCCAATCCCAAGCCGGAAAACGCGCTAAGCGCGGGCGAAATCGCCAATCGCTTCCTGGAATTGAGCCTCTACGAACGCCGCCCGCTGACCACAGAGTTGTCCGGCTTGCCCTTGGAATACAAGGTGCTTCAGGTGTACACCAAGGCGGTGGGTCCTCGGGAAGCCAAGTTGGGCTTTCACGTAGGCCAGGGTTCACAAGATATCGGCTACCGCAATGCGGTCACCGTGTTATTCGATTGCAAGCCGTCCGTCAAGGTCAAATTTCGTATAAAAGATCACGACGGTGGCCCCGTAATGGCTTCCTTTATCATTCGCGACAATATTGAGCGCTGGACGGGCGTACCGGAAGACTATCGGAACAACAAAGCCCTTAGCGAGACCCGTTCCCGCCCCGGTCTCTCCGCCCAACCCCTTGTGGGTGTTTATCCCCTGCCCAGCCGCCGGGTCGCCTCCGACGACACCTATCCCGACTTCTTCTTTCAGCCCCAGGTTTACCGGGCCGATGGCGAGCATGTTCTTCTGCCACCGGGCGACTACGACGTGACCTGGACCCGAGGGCCGGAATATATCCCACAAACCCGCACAATCACCGTACCTGACGGGGCCAGGGAGCACACAGAGACGTTCCAGTTGGAGCGCTGGATACACATGAAGGCCAAGGGTTGGTACAGTGCCGACCACCACGTCCATGGCGGTGGTTGCAGCCACTACGAAAGCCCGGAAGCGGGCGTCAGCCCCAATGCCATGCTGCGCCAGGCCAAGGGCGAAGACCTCAATATTTCTTGCGTACTGACTTGGGGGCCTTGCTGGTACGAGCAGAAGACCTTCTTTGAGGGCAAGGTCAGCGCCTTGTCTACCACCGAAAATCTCATGCGCTACGATGTGGAAGTCTCCGGTTTCCCCTCCGGCCACTCGGGCCATCTATGTCTGCTTCGGCTCAAGGAAGACGACTATCCCGGCACGACCCTCATCGAAGAATGGCCAAGCTGGACCCTGCCCATCCTGCAATGGGGACAGCAGCAGGGTGCCGTGGTTGGCTATTCCCACAGCGGCTGGGGTTTGGCGCCGGAGACAGAAACCACGGAACTGCCCAATTATGTCATGGCCCGTTTTGACGGCATTGGGGCGAACGAATACATCGTCACCGTGACCCATGATGCGGTCGATTTTATTTCCGCAGGCGACACGCCCCT
This sequence comes from Candidatus Hydrogenedentota bacterium, assembly GCA_024280935.1. Lineage (GTDB taxonomy): Bacteria > Hydrogenedentota > Hydrogenedentia > Hydrogenedentales > JAEUWI01 > JAEUWI01. The sequence goes on along the minus strand of JAJRPE010000481.1, from coordinate 6,761 downwards.
CCACATGGAACTCAACATCTGGTACCACGTCCTGAACAGCGGATTCCGCACGCCTATCAGCGGCGAAACGGACTATCCCTGTATCTTCGACGAACGTATCGGCATGGCCCGAAGTTACGCCCGTCTGGGGGATCGTCTCGATTTTGACGGGTTCACCGAGAAGCTCAAAGCGGGGGCCACCTACGTCTCGGATGGCCGCTCCCACATTTACGATTTCAAGGTGGAAAACACCATGTTGGGCGACAACAACAGCGAAGTGCGGCTGGAAAAGCCCGGCAGCGCACACATCACAGCCAACGTCGCAGCCTATCTGCCCGAAGTGCAAGACGAGGCGGGTAAGCAGATCGCCGCCAGCGGGTTCATGGGCCGCCCCTACTGGCACCTGGAAAAAGCTCGTATTCCCGACACGCGAAGTGTCGCGGTCGAGCTTATTGTGAACGGCTATCCTGTCATGACCCAGAACGTCGTGGCCGATGGCGTGGTACGACCTGTAACCTTTGACTACGCTGTGCCCTATTCAAGCTGGGTAGCCCTGCGCATCACGGCGAGCGCCCATACCAACCCCATTTTCGTGTTGGTCGGCGACAAACCGGTTCGTGCTTCCAAACGTAGCGCCGAATGGTGCCGTGCGGCCGTGGACCAGTGCTGGAAGATGAAGTGGGTTCGGATTCGCGACGAAGAATTGGATGCCGCCAAGGCCGCCTACGAACACGCTCGAAAAGTCTACGATAAGATCATCCTGGAATCGGTTGATGATACGCCGTAAAGGGATTCCGGTATCAGCAAAAAGGCCGGAAAACAAGATAAAGTTTATGCGTTCACCGCCATAGCCCTCAGACAGAGATAAATAGGCCCCCGAACTGTTGGTGTACTTAAAGCCTTCAAAGGAGGCGTTAAGGGTGCCACCCTCACACGAAGCTGGTTTCCGGCTAAGTTTGCGGGTGCGAATTTCTGGGCATGTCCCAAATAATTATGCGATCCGCAACATAGGGCATGGCATTCGTTAGCCCCTTTTAGCATAGAGTCTATCCCGATGGCTTGCACCCGCAAGCTCCCCCGCTTCGCTCCGCCGCGTGAGGGTGGCACCCCGAAGCTTCTTTTTTCGGCCTGAAGGTTGTCGCGTTGAAGTCAAAAAAGTGCCAAACCGAATTTCGTCGGGATCTGGAAGTTTGAGTTTGCAACCCGTCCTCCAGTCGATCAGGTATTTCGGGTATACTAGGGCCTTCTGGCATCTCGCCGTGTCGCCTACGGCGGGCGGCAGTGCATCCAACCACAACGCAGCAATCAGCAGGTAAACGGTTTATGAAGCCCGTCGCAAGTATCGTTGTGCCCTTCTACAACGAAGAAGATAACGTAGTGCCCCTCATCGAAAAGATCGAGGCTGTATTCAAGGAAATGCCCGATTACGATTATGAATGTTTACTCGTAAACGATGGCAGTACCGACGAAACCGCTGCCCGAATTGACGCAGCGGCACTCCGAAACAGCGCCGTGCGCCCCGTCCATATGGTTCAGAACTTCGGTCAGTCGGCCGCGCTCCATGCCGGTATGTGTCGCGCCACCGGTGACTATATCCTGACATTGGACGGCGATCTCCAGAACGATCCGGCTGATTTCCCCCGCTTTCTTGAACTCCTTCAGGACTACGATTGCGTGTGTGGCTATCGGGCCAACCGAAACGATCACTGGATTCGCCTGGTCTCAAGCCGTATCGCCAATGTGGTGCGTAACGCCATTCTCCATGACGGCATCCGGGACTCTGGCTGCGGGAGCAAGGGGTTCCGACGGGCCTGTGTTCAAAATCTCGTCTCCTTCAACGGCCTTCATCGTTTCTTGGCCGTCTTCATGCGTGCGCAGGGATATACCATCGCGGAATGCCCTGTGACCCACCATGCCCGCCATGCGGGCACGTCCAAATACGGTGTCAACAACCGGCTCTGGCGGGGTCTCTACGACCTCATCGGTGTGGCCTGGCTGCGTCGGCGCCACGTGTGTTATCGCGTCGACGAGCAGTAACTCCAGACCGTGCTCAAAAAAGATTACAAGACAGAAAAGGCTCCCCTCCCCGGAGGGGGAAGAAATGGCGTTGGCTCCGCCAACAACATGTCGTGAGCACTCACATACCTCAAAAAAATATCGCCGGGAGATTGACCGCTTTCCTCTATAGCCCTATAATCCAACTTGGAGACACTTGGTGCCTTAGTCTTCAAGAACCGCTACACGAAATAAGAAACTTCTCAGGTGAAGGACAGTCAGGAGAAAACGTTCTGATTGTGGTCCGGCAACTGTAGATTCCGACGGGTAGGACGATTCATGGGAACAACAAACAGCGAGCTGCTGGCGCAGTTGCACAATGCTATTTCCGGTTGGACTGCCGAAGTGGGCATGGCGCAGCAGCGCTTATCCCAACAGATAGACGGTGCCAACGGCCAGTTAGGCCATCTTCTTACGGTGCTCAGCGAGCGTAACGGCCATGCTATTGCCCTGGCAGAAGCCAAGGTAGAGCTTGAGCGCCTGAAGCGATCGATCCAGCAAGCCGATATGCCGCCAGGCACCATCACCCACTATGCGCCGGAGTCCGTGCCTCAAATGGACGCGGTGCGTCGGGAAATCACCACGACCTTTGAGCGCCTGCAAGGGGCCGTGCAATCGTGGACAAGCGAAGTCACCCAATCCCAGAGCGGTCTCGTCGAACAATTTGGAACGGCGAACAGCCAGCTCAGGCGCCTCTTGGAAGTCCTCTCCCCTTCCTCTGATGGGGATGCATCAGAACCAGACCCCGCACATCAGGCTGAAATTGAGCAGCTCCGCCACGAGCGAGACGTACTCGCAACCGAGGTACATGCGCTGAATATCGAGGTCGAGGCCGTTCGGCGGGAACACGAAACCTTCCTTTCGGCGAACCTGGCAGGAGAGACCGAGCAGGGTGTGCGGCAGAGCCAGGAGCTCGAAGCCCTGCAATTGGCCTTAGCAGAACGTGATGCCATCATTGACGAAAGTCAGGAATTGCTGTCAGACAGCCAGCAGATCGAAGCATCGCTCAACAACGAGATCGCCGATCTGGAACGACAAGTCGCGGCATACATTGAGTCGGAGGCGCAGCTCAAGGATGCGGTGGACCAGCAGCGCAAGGAATCGGAACAGCATATTCGGGCTTTAACGTCACTCACGCAGGAGATGGAAGCGCTCGGGATGGCAGTATCTTCCGATGGAGCCAGCGTAGCTACACCCGGCACGGAATACGATGCGCTGGGTGCGGCGCATGCGCGGATCGAGAGCCTGGAAGCAAGCATCGCCGCCATGGAAACGACCGAGGAAGCATCGGAAGCAAGCCACGACGCGGCTACCGAAGCTCTTCACGCACGAATCACGGAACTGGAGCTGCGGCCCACACAAGAAGGCCTCGATGCGGCAAATGAGCGCGTTGCCCAGTTGGAAGCCGAGCGAGATGCGCTTGCCGATGCGGCAGCCGCCACATCCCATGAAACGGATAGCGATTTCGCAGCAGCAGAAGAGCGAGACGTGGAGTTGGAGGCGCTGCGCGCCCAGATCACCGAGTTTGAATCACGAAAGAGCCAGCTCGCTGAAATGGATGCCGTCTCGGCAAATCAACGCACGACTCAAAACGACGACTCGGACGAAGAACGAAGCGATGCGCCGGTGATGCCCTTGGAAGAGCAACAGGGCCTCGAGTCCACGGTGGCGGAGCTGGAAACGGAATTGGCTGGGCTGCAACAACGCGAGGAAGAGAGTGTGGCCGCCGCCCGCACGCTGCTGCAAGAGTTGGAAACCCACCGAGGCTACGAAGCGGCACAAGAAGAGGCGCTTGCCGCTGCGCGCGAAGAAAGCGATCAGCTTCGGGCAGCCCTTGATGAAAACAATGCTCGGCTTCGCGAAGCGATGGAAGCCCTTGAAGCGGCTCAAGTAAACGCCCCGGATACCTCGGCAGAGGATATGCAGGAGATCCTGGACCGACAGTCGGCGGAATTGCGGGAGTATCGCGAAACGCAGCAGACGGCGGAAAAATGGATCGACGATCTTGAGAAGCAAGTCGCGGCCTCCGACGCGACCATCGTTGAACTGCGCACGACCCATGAAGCCCTGGAATCACGTTATGCTGCGTTTTCTGAAGAATTGGAGGCGCTTCGCGGCTTGGAAGGGGCGCGGAGCACGGCGCTGGCGGAGGCCCGTGCGGAAACTACGGCGGCGGAAGCCCGAATTCGAGAACACGAAGCCGCCATGGCCGAACTCCAGAAAGAACTCGACGAAAAGACGATGGCGCTGGCATCCGTGTTGGCGGATCAAGGCGAGGAGGCAAGCGACCATAGCGAGCAGCAAACCGTCTTGGATGGCCTGAAAGAAGATGTGGCCCGCCTTGAGGCTGAATTGGCAGGGAGAGATGCGGCTATTGAGGCGAAGGAAGCCGAACGGGCCGATGTGGAACGGTCGCTGGAGTCGACGCAGCATCGGGAAGCGGAGATTCTCCGGGAGCGAGACGAGATCGCGGGGGCGCTTCACGAAATCAGTGCGAAAAACGCCGCCCAGGAGGAAGATCTTTCCGAGGCCGCGTCTACACTGGAACTACAGCAGAACGCGTTGCGTGAGCGGGATGAGCAAATTGAGGCCCTCCGCTACGATGTAAACGAAATGAGCACGCAACTGAAATCCCTCACTGAAAAAGAGGGCGAAGCAAAACAGCAGGCCGAGGAACTGGAGAGCGCCTTGTCGGAGATTCAGGCTTCGGACACCCTCCATGTCGAAGACCTCCAACAGAGCCAGATTCTCCTCGAACAGTTGCGCACGGAACATCAGCAACAACGGGAAACGGTGGAGCAACTCTCAATCCGCGGCACCGAGCTGGAGCATTTGTTGAATTTGACCCAAGAGGGAGAAGTCTCTACGTTGGCGACGGTTGAGGCCTTGCAGGGCGAGCTCAGGTCGCTCGAAGAGAAGGAAGCCACAGGAGCCAAAGCGCTGGAAGAAACCCGAGCTCTTGTGGCGGATCACCAGGCGGGGCTGGCCGACCGTGAGGAGCGCGTTGCTATATTGGAAGCGCAACTTGCCGAAGTGCGCACGGAAAAAGAAGCGCTCAGCCAAACCACGACGGAACAGGAGGCGGAGATGCAGGAGGCCATGGCCCAGGTAAGCCAGACCATTACCGAGCGCGACGAACTGCGGGATGAACTGGAAAAGTCCAGGGAGGAGAAGGGGCGTATCTATGTGGGCGAGGCGGGCGCAGGACTCAGCGCGATGGAGGCGGCCACGTCCCGCGAGCAGCGCACCCGCCAGCAAGACATCGTCCTGTCGGAGCTAACGCGCGAAGAAGAAAGCCGGAGCCTGGGCAACATTCTTGTTGACGCGGGTATCATCAGCCTGGAACAATTGGACAGCGCGCTGGAAATTCAATCCCAGGATTCCAGCCAGTTATTGGGAACCATTTTGATTGCAAATGACCATACTACCGACGATGCCATCGCGCAGGCGGTTGCCTGCCAGTTGGAAATGACGGTTGTCAATCCCACGGAAGTACACGTTCAGGCCCAAGCCATTGATTTGCTGGACAAGGATGTCTGCACGTGGCATGTTTGTCTGCCTTTGCGCGTCACCGAAGACAACTTGGTGGTGGTCATGGCCAACCCACTGGATGAGTCGGCTATCCAGAAACTGCGTGATGTGAGCCGACGGGAAATTACGCCTGTGGTAGGCGCAGCTTCTCAAATTATGAACGCCATTGAAGATCACTACGGCACCTTTTAGAATAAACAGCGAAATCAGGTGCGACCTATTCACACACCCAATGCAAAAGCGGTGATGACCGTAGTTATTCAGGCAGGATCTGCACATACCACAAGCGCGAAAGCATGCCACCCACCACATACCAAAGCACCACGCGGCGGTTTTCATAAAAGGCTGGCCCTTTGCGTGCCAAGATGCGTGCAACGGACTGGGCACCCTTTTTCTTTTGCATGAATCCCGTCACGGGAACCCCAGTTCATAGGCCAAGCGCGCAGCCCACGAACAGCCTGAGCGGGAGCGCATCATAAAGCTGTCGCCAATCATCAGAATGGGCGCATCCTGGATGCTGTCATATTCGTAAGGCGATGCATCCGGGAGTAAAACCTGCAAGCCCTCATCGACCAGATACTCATAGTCTTGTTGCCGCTCTGGTGGCACAAAGTACTTCACCAAGGGTCCTGGCGTCTCTACGCGAAAAGGCTTCGTCATGTATGGATTGGGCTGAGTGGAGTGTGCAAAAGTATAGCGCTGCAGCCGCTCTGCGAGAACCTCCGTTGCAATGCCCATGGCCCTGTTGCCCCAATGAAGGTCGGATTTGGGGTATAGGGGCACCGCACCCGAATCTTTTCGGCTTGCAAAGCGGGTAGAAGGTCTACGACCTCCACACCCGCTTCAAGGAGGGCATCCATGTAGCGATAGCGCTGTGGATAGAGCGGAACGTCCGTCGGAGCGGCCAGTGACAAACTCTGCGGATAGAGTTCCTCTTTTTGCGGAAGTTGAGTAATTTTTTGCCTCCCCCAACCCTGAGAGCCTTTGTTTTTGGGTGTTTTGCGACCTAATCGTCCGTATTTGTCGCTAGTAAATAATCTATCTATATTTGACAAAAACAGGCACTTATTCTATAATAGCGCAATGAAGCTACGTGTCGCTTATGCAAAGAGTCGCTACAAAGACAAGACCTACATAACCCCACTGGTCGTAACCTCCTACCGGGATGAGAAGGGGGTTGCCCGCAACAAGACCAT
>JAJRPE010000480.1 GCA_024280935.1 Candidatus Hydrogenedentota bacterium | reverse complement strand
TGTGCCACCCCCTTTCGGGGGTTCAAGGGGGTGAGCACTCCCCTTACCTGGGGTTCCGCTCGTGCCTCGCTTCACCCCAGGCTACAATCCGTCGCCCCTCCGGGGCTATTCCCCTTGCTGCGTGTATTACACAATCAACGATACACTCTATTTGTACTGCTATCGGCGTTTTCTTTTTTTGCGCCCTTTGCGTTCTTTGAGGCTACGTTATTTTTGGTTGCGGCTATGTAGCGATAGGCTATCCTGTTGGGGCCTTTCAGGCCGAAAACGATATTGTAAACTCATAATTTATTGTCGACAACAGACCCAAAAGGGCCTAACGATCCCAATCACTCATCATGCGGCCTCCTTCAGCCTCCCCTGCAGGGTGGACAAGGCACCCATAATCGCGGGATTGTCGGCCTTGTCGATCAATTTCCTTAATTTTGGAATTGCGCCGCCCACCTTCTTGCCTCGGCGAACGGTTCCAAAAAGGTGGCGGCTGACCGTCGATTGGGTCAGTTGAAGGATAACCGCGATATCTTCCTGCGTCTTCCCGTAGAAATAATAGAGTCTAACGACTTCCATCTGGCGCCGGGTCAGGCAATTCTCGATAAATTCGTCGACCGAAGGGAGCACCTCCTGGTAGAAGGTCTGCATGGCGTAACGCCGTTCCCGGTCATCTTCCGTTTCGTAGTGAAGTGCTTTGCTCGCGGGCACCCGGTCCAGGGTGGCGAACTCGGTGGGAATCTCCCAAAAATCTGGATTATAACTGGCCATTACTCGGCTCACTTTCTCTATATCTTTGTTGCCTGTTGCCTTGCCCCGCGTTATAGCTTCGACTGGCGAATTCGGTTACTTCCCACACAGGGGTTACACAGGATCGGATGGCTACATAAATTTCGTGTTTCATTTTGAGAATTCCTTTCAGGTTTTCGAGGTTTGTGACAACCGCCATCGGCGGCCAACAATAAAAAAGCCGCAGGCCCTTTCGGGAGCCTACGGCGTTGGTTGCATGTTTTTTAGCGGAATCGCTGCTACATACCCTTCACCTCAGGCTCGGCAATGCCAGATACACCGACATGCCACACGCGAGCAATAAATCGCATCGCGGCGCAAAGATTGGTGTTCTGTTTGCCTGTTGGTGAATTCATTTGGGTAACTTCCTATTCCGCTGGTATGCCGTGACCGTAGCACAATTGTTTCCCGATTACAAGCCCGTGCCACGCTCTTACAGACGCGCTTACCTCAATACAGGAATATGCACACTTTTTCGCCAAACCCGAAAGAAAAAGGTAAGCGTTTCCGGGTATCAGGAGGGCGGGTTTTCTTGCCCGCCACGGCGCGTCTGCGACCTGCCGCAGGGCACACGTTACGCCAGCCGACGCATAGTGGGTCATGGAAAAACACCGAGCGGCCTTTCCTGACATAACGCCGTCCTTGTTGCGGACTGGAAAGTCCGCACTCCTGCCCGCCGTAACCGCTTACAGAAAAAGAAAGCACCTCGAAAGCGGTCACGGATACGCACATTTTTGTACACTTTGAACACCCACAGGGCATGTTGTACAAATTTGAACAACACTTTGCCAAAAGCGACACCCTTCTAAGCCCTTGTGATAACAAGACTTTCGCAAATATCCAACCGATGGCATGGTCTTTGCTTTATTGTTGACAAAACTAATAGTAACGGACAGCGCCTAGGTCCGGTGATTCGGGGGTATACTCAGCACCCATTGTTTTGTTGTACGTAGTGGAATGGAGAGTTCTTGTGAGCGTTTTAGAGCAGTCCCCCGGTGTAGTCGCAACGTTCCTTGCCCCCCTCCCCACTGCGCCCGCCCCACCCCAAACCAGCGCATCCGATCATGCTTCCCGGACCCCTATGAACAATGTCAGCAATGCCGACGAGGCTCCCAGTGCCTTCGATTTCAACACCCAGCCCAAGATTCTCATTGTAGACGACGAGAACGGGCCGCGTCAGTCGCTTCGCATGGTTCTCAAGGAAGAATTCAACGTGCGCCTGGCCACCGGTGTGGACGATGCGATGGCCCAACTGGCGGAGGAGACCGTCGATCTCATTATCACGGACATTCGGATGCCCCACAAAACGGGCATGGACCTTCTACGGGAGGTTCGGGAGCGCTACACCGACATCGAGATAATTATTCTGACCGGTTATGGCGAGCTTGACACCGCCATGAAGGCCATCGAATACGGTGCCTTCGCCTATCTGGAGAAGCCCTTCGACTACGACAAGATGATGGAAAAAGTCCATGCGTGCATGGAAAAACGGTGTCAGGATCAGAACCGAAAGGCCCTGGAGTCTCTGGCGATGGAAGCCAACCGCTTCGAGACACTTGGTCGCCTGATGTCGGGAACGATGCACGATCTGGGCACCCCCCTGTCGGTGCTCAGCACCCATATCGAAATCCTGGTCGCCAACCCAACACCCGAGAGTTTGGAGAAGCGTCTGAGCACGATGGAGTCCCAGGTACAGCACTGCACAGAACTTGTGCGGTCCACGATGAATTTCCTGCGCCACAGCCCCGACGAGCAAACGCCCTTCGACATCAACTCGGCGGTCCAGGTTTGCATGGAGGTGGCCCATCCACTGTTGACCCGGCAAGCCATAAAGGTGCGTATGGAACTCAGTCCTGATATTTCAATCTGTATAGGCGACTTTGTACTCGTCCGCCAGGCCCTGCTTAATCTAATTTACAATGCCTGCCAGGCCATGGAAAGCCAACAGCAGCCCCGCGAACTGCATATCCAGACCGGGACCGAGGATGATTGCCTCGTATTGACTATTGAAGACACGGGGCCGGGGATTCCCCAGAAGAATAAGGAACGCATCTTCCACACGCTATACAGCACCAAGGGGAAAAAAGGTACGGGACTTGGTTTGAGCGTGGTGAAAAATGTCATGCAGCAGCATGGCGGCAAGGTTTTGCTGGAACAAGAAGAAGGACGGGGAGCTCGGTTCAAGCTCATATTCCCCGCCCGCCGATAGGCCTGTTCTCACCAAGATACGACCTCGAAAACTCTGTCGATTAATCGTCGGCCTTCGGATAATTGGGCGGCTCCGTCCACCGACTGACAACCTCGCCAAGCAGCCGGGCGTTTACCGGTTTGCTGATGTAGTCATCCATGCCCGCCGCCAGACACCGCTCGCGGTCTCCCTGCATGGCGTTGGCGGTCATCGCCACAATGGGGATGTGTTCTCCACCCCCCTCCTGCTCAGCGTGGCGAATGGCCCTGGTCGCCGCGTAACCGTCCATCTCGGGCATCTGGCAATCCATGAGCACCAGATCATAGGCCTTCTCCGCAATACGCGCTAAGGCCTCGCGACCGTTGAACACGACATCACAATGAAAACCCTTTCGCGCCAGCATTCGAACGGCCACCTTCTGGTTAATTGCGTTGTCTTCAACAAGAAGAATTTGCACCTTCTCCCGGAGGTGATTTTCAACCGTATTCCTTTCCTCCACCGCTATACTCTTTCGCTCCTTCTGGGATTCTTGTTCGCCTAATTGAGCGACGATGGTATCCAAAAGACGCGCCGCCTTGATGGGTTTGGACACGTAGCCGTCGAATCCGATGGCCTCCACACGCTTTGGATCGCCGCGAACGGCCAACGTAGTCATCAGTATCAGGGGCATATTGGCATGGATATCGATACAACGGATTTC
>JAJRPE010000479.1 GCA_024280935.1 Candidatus Hydrogenedentota bacterium | reverse complement strand
GTCTTTAACCGCCGCTGGCTGTTGAAGGAAGGGACGCTGATGACCGACCCGTTCGGCAACATGACCGACCGCGCCAAGATGAACCCCGGTAGCAATCCCAACAAGACCAGGCCGGCCGGCCCCATCGATCCGCAAATTGGATTGCTGTCGCTGCAATCCAAGTCGGGCCAGCCGTTGGCTGTCCTCGCGAATTACTCGCTGCATTACGTCGGCGGCATCGGCGGGAATTCGCTCTCGGCCGACTATTTCGGCGAGTTCGCCAACCGGATGTCGCGTCTGCTGAAAGCAACGAAGGCCGACCCCGCATTCGTCGGCATCATGTCCAACGGCACCAGCGGCGACATCAACAACATCAATTTTGTCACGCCACGGGGACCGCGCAAGCCCTATGAGCAGATGGACATCGTGGCGAAGAAGGTGGCCGCCGAAGTCTATCGCGCCTCCCTTACCATCGAATTTCACGACTGGGTACCGCTCAAGTCTGCCCAGACAGAAGTCACCTTGGGCGTGCGCAAACCCACCACCGAGGAAGTCGCCGAAGCGAAAACGATTCTCGCCGCTGCCGAAGGCCGTGCGCTGAAAGGCATGCGTGAAATTTATGCCAATGAGACCGTAAAAATGGCGGCCTTCCCCGACACGAAAACACTGATTATCCAAGCCTTCCAAGTGGGCAATTTGGGCATTGCGGCCATCCCCTGCGAAGTCTTCGTGGACACCGGCCTCGCCATCAAAGCCCAGTCGCCCTTCGCCCAATCCTTTACCATCGAGCTGGCCAACGGCTACAACGGCTACCTGCCCACCGAGGAGCAGCACGGCTACGGCGGCTATGAAACCTGGCGAGCCGCCTCCAGCTACTTGGAAGTGAAGGCGGCGGATGTCGTTCAGAAGACGGTTTTGGAACTTCTGGCGTCGTTAAAGGAATAGTATTCACCGAAAATAAGGAGGGCGGATTTTCCTACCCGCCAGAAGGCGCACGTTGGGTCAGCCGGTGCGTATTGGCCTGTGGCTAAGCGCTCAACCCGAACGGATACACAACCTGCTCAGAGGAACAATGTAGCATGGGCATCCCGCCTGTTTTTTTTTGAAACGACGGGTTGGCCCACAACTTCGCACGGGTTTGATTGAGCGACACATCCTTTATGTCGGACAGGAATGTCCGACCTCCTACCCGGCGTCGCCGTCCTTCGGGCATCGATTCAACCGGTCAAAGAGCGGAGTCACTTTCTTTAATAGATAACTGCCCCTGTTTTTTGGGGGTCGTAGCAACGAGTGTCCACTTGCCTCAAACAAGGCGAGCCACGTTAGTGCCCATGAATGCGCAAGGGTGGGCTTGTTGGGACAAGGTACCGCTGCTTCTCCCGGGTGCCCTGAACGCTTACCCTACGGAAACCGCAACTCACCCCATTGCAAATCAGGTTGTGCCCCGTAACGGTGCGCCCACGCGCTCCGCTCCTTGCGGACGCCCAGCCGGTTGCGCACGATGTTCATGGGAATACTCCCCCCCCGCTTCACATCGCCCACCAGCCTGGCCGGTATCCGCACGACGGCGGACCAGCCATGGTCATTCTGTTCGGCCACCACGCTCCAGTCGCCGTCCCATCCGCCATCGAAGGCCTCGCTGTCGTATTGTATGCCCAAGGGGTTCACAATAAGCCGGAGAGGCAGTCTGCCTTTGGGGTGCAGCCATATCTCAACGCTTTCCTGCTCCCACAGCGGCGCGTCGCGCGTCGTCATGTCCGCCACGATAGCCTCGGGCCGGGTCTCGCTTGCGGCGATTCCCACATACAAGGCCTCACGGGTATGGGTGACCCAGATGGCGGTGGGTGCCTCGGCGAACTGCGGTTCATCACGCTGCAAAAAGCTGTGTTCCTGGGGTGCCCGCGCCCAGGCCCGTCCGTCAAACTTCGCCGCCATCGGGGGCGCTTGCACCGCATAGTGCGCGGTCATCACAGGCGGCGTCTTCTCTGCAAAGAGGCGGACGTCGCGCAACACCAGTGGGGTGCGATCACCCGTTGCGGTCAAGCGAAGTCCTGTTGCCCGCGTCGGCTTCTTCAACAACACAGGACCGCGCACTTCATGCAGACCGCCCGCACCCCGCCAACGCTGCTGCTCCTCGAATACCCGGCCATCCTGGGAGAGGGCAACACCCAGGGCGTTCACGCCAAGCCCCTCGAAGTCGATTCTACGCACGGGTGCCTGCCCCGTCATCAGGTCCAGCGTTGCCGCAACCTGCCCACGGGTATCCGCATAGGCGGGCTGGGAAGGTACCTCATACAAGGGATATGTTGGGCGGCCCGGTCGGAAATAGCGGAGGTCCGCCTGAAATAGTATGGACGCAGGGACGAAGAGCTGCTGCTCGGCGATGGTGTCCAGAATCCGCTGATACCGCTCGGACGACGCGCCGGGGTCATCCTCCTGAATGCCCTCAACCAGTTTGTGCAGCTTACGCAACAGGCCCTCATCACCATCCTTTGAATAACCCTCTTCCAGCGCAAGATAGGTCGTCAATTGGCCGAGTAAGGTCTTCACAAGTTTCGCACCGGCTTCGTCCCTCTCCAACAGATCCCGGTTACGCTCCGCGAAGGTGTCATAGGCATCGTAGACCTCCTCCGGTGCTTGGCCCTCCAATGTTTTTTCGTTCAGGTAGCGCACGAGGGCCTCGTGAACCGCGCTATAGTCTGGACTCATGAGATCGGCCCCAAAGTATCCGTTGAGCACGCGCGGCCAGACACCGCCGCTATCGGGACCCGTCCACGCGGCGTTCAAGGTCGCAGCGACGCGCTCTTCATCTTCGGCCAAGGCAATGATGCCCCCTTCCGACGAGCCGTTGCGGGCCAACAGTTGCGCGAAGGCGTGTACGGCACCCCGCGCCCCCTCTACGCCCACCAGCATGGGAACTTCGACATGCGCCCGCAAGGACGTGAATCGTTCCCGCGCCTCCAGTACGCTTTCAAGGTCTACACGTCCCACGGATTGAATTCCTGCGGGTATTGAGTCCCCCACATCGGAGAGTCCATAGGTGTCCCCCGACTGGGAGGAATTGAGAAGGTCCGCCCACATCATCAAAGCAATCTTTGCATCCGACGACTTAATTACGTCCGTGAGCAAGCTCAGACTCTGTACAAAACGTTCGCCATCGGAAAGCCCCGCGTTGCGTGAGCGTATGTCGGTGTTCAGCCGCCCAATACTCCCATGATCCAAGTGAATGTAGCGCGGTCGAAGCGTCCTGATGAGACGACCCAGGCGATCCGCGAGCCACTTTTCGGCTTCCGGTTCGGCGAAGGCCAGCGAGGACGAATCCGCTGTCGCGTAGCTGTAGGACAGGGTCACGGTTCCCCCATCGGGGATGGCCCCTTCCAGTTCACGCCAGATACGCCAACGGGACGCGCCGGGCTGGAAAGGAGCCTGTATCGCCGGACCTTCGAGCCAATAGTCTTCGCCCAACGTGCAGGGAACCCCGCTGATACGGACGGAGATATCTTCTTGACCCATTGCAATTACGTTGGGATAGCCTAGCTCCTGGGCATCCACGCCGTGGAGGGAAATATCCTCCGCCACACCCCGGCCCTCAATCAGCATGGGGTGGCCGCGCAACACTTTCGCCATGCCGTCGAGGGTGGAGAAAACCGGAACCGGCTCAATGCGAAAGGCCCGAACGCTGTCGAAAGCCTTGCGCCACGCCTCAGCCCGAACGCCCGTGAGGTCGAAAAAATCATCGCTCTCGATGAAGAGATGGGTCGCACGGAGCGCAGCCAGCCGACGCAGCTCCATCGTGGTCGGCATGCCGCGCAGGTATACACCGCGCACCGCCAGCGAGGGCCAGTCCGCCATTTCGACATAGGGGAGGTTCGGGCTGTATTCATCGACCAGCCCGGCCAAGGCGTAGAGTCCGTTCCAAACACCCCGCTCGTCCGCGCCGACGAGCACGACCCCGTTCTTCCCTACCGTCAACCGAAAACCCGATGGAGGCAGGGGGGTGTCGTCTTTCAGATAGCGCCGGAGCTTTCGTTTGTTAAGCGCACCGGGATGCCCCACCGTCGCGACATACAGGGCGGTTGGCAGTTTATTAATATGCGACGCAGAGATTACCCGAGGGGTGCCATCCCAGAAGGTAGCCAGGGGCGCGAGAAGGGATTCCTG
>JAJRPE010000021.1 GCA_024280935.1 Candidatus Hydrogenedentota bacterium | reverse complement strand
GGCCCCTTTTAGGGGCCTTCCTCATACCCCCGGCTCTGCCGGTGGTTACCAAATTTTCGGGAGCACCTATGAAAATCCTAGTCGTGGTGGGAACGCGCCCGAAGGCTATCAAGATGGCCCCGGTGATCGCTGCGCTCCACAGACAGCCCGCCCGCTTTTCCGTCGAGGTCTGCATGACGGCCCAGCACCGTGACCTCCTGGATCCCGTGATTGCGCTCTTCAAGATTCCGGTCCACTACGATCTCGACATCATGGCCCCGGACCAGAGCATCTACCAGGTAACGAGCCGAGTCCTCTTGGGCATGGAAGGTGTCCTCAAGCGTGCTCAACCCGATGTGGTTTTGGTCCATGGCGATACCACGACTTCTTTCGCGGCGGCGTTGGCGGCTTTTTATCAGCGAATCCCAGTGGGGCATGTGGAAGCGGGCTTGCGCACCTATGACCGCACCCACCCCTTTCCCGAAGAGATGAACCGTCGCCTGGGGGATGATCTCTGCTCGTACCACTACGCCTCAACGGAGGCGGCCCGGAAGAATCTCCTGCAAGAGCATATTGCACCGGAGCACATTGTGGTAACGGGAAACACGGTGATCGATGCCCTGCTGGATGTGGCGGAGCGCCCCCATACCTTCTGTGATCCGGTGTTGGAAGCGTTGGGCAAGGAACGGCGGCTGATCCTGGTAACCGCACACCGGCGGGAAAGTTTCGGGGCACCCTTTGAATCCATCTGTCGGGCCATCGCCGAGCTGGCACAAGCCAACCCCGATGTGGAAGTGGTGTATCCGGTTCACCCGAACCCCAACGTGCAACACTGTGTAAAAGCGCTGTTGGAAGAGCAGGAGCGGGTCCATCTCGTTGCACCACTGGACTACCTTCCTTTTGTACACCTCATGAAGCGGGCTACCCTCATCCTGACAGATTCGGGGGGTATCCAGGAGGAGGCTCCGTCGCTGGGCAAGCCGGTGCTGGTGTTGCGTGATGTGACGGAACGTCCTGAGGCCATCGTAGCGGGCACCGCCCAGTTGGTGGGCACGGACTACGAACGTATCACCACAGCAGCCCAGACCTTGTTGGATGATCCCGCTCGCTATGCGCACGTAGCGGCCTTGCAAAACCCCTATGGCGATGGTCAGGCCAGTACACGTATTGTCGAACACCTTGCGGGGTTGGCTGCGGTAGAAAGGAGATAAGCGTTCCGTGGCACCCGGCGTTTGTCTTTTGTGACGGAGGTCGTTCACAGGCTCATAAGGGACTGACACGGACCAAGTCCCTTCGGTATACACAGCGGTGTACGACTTGATCACGGAACCTTGTGGAAGCAAGATTACTCAAAGGTCCGTGTCTGTCCTGTTGTTGGCGGAGAAATTCGTGGATCTTTCGCCAACGACGGGACAGACACGCCCGTTAATGTGCTTGCCCTTGAGCCAAGGGGATACGTACTATTTCGTGTTAACGAAAATAATCTGCGCTGTTCGGGGCGTGTCAGTCCCTGAGCTTTCCCGTGAATAGCTTACGAATACATTTGCGAAGTCCACCTTGGGTATTAAGGAAGTTCATAATGAAACGTATTTGCGTGATAGGGCTGGGTTATATTGGGTTGCCTACGGCCAGCGTATTGGCAACCAGCGGCTTTGATGTGCTGGGGGTGGATATTGATCCCGAGGTCGTGGCCACCGTCAATGAAGGCGGCATCCACATCGAAGAGCCGGGGCTGGCAACCGTGGTGCGAGCGGCCATTCAGTCGGGAAAGCTGCACGCGGCCACCACGCCCGCGCCCTGCGATGTATACATTCTGGCGGTGCCAACCCCCCTCACCCCCGACAAAAAGGCCGATATGAGCTACGTGCAGGCGACGGCGGAGGTGATTGTTCCCTGTCTCAAACCGGGTTCCCTCGTCATCCTCGAATCCACCTCCCCGCCGGGAACCTGCCGTGAACTGTTGGTGCCCATCCTGGAGCGTTCGGGCCTGAAGGTCGGCGCGGATATCTATCTTGCCCATTGTCCCGAACGGGTATTGCCGGGCCGTATTCTTCGCGAACTGATCAGCAATGACCGCGTGGTGGGCGGCTTCGACAGCGCCTCGGCGGAGAAGGCCCGCGATCTCTACGCCACCTTTGTGGAAGGGGATATTCTCCTCACCGACCTGACGACGGCAGAGTTGGTGAAGGTGTTGGAAAACACCTACCGCGACGTAAACATCGCCCTCGCCAACGAGACCGCTTTGTTGTGCGAGGAATTGGGCGTAAGTTTCAAAGAAGCGGCAACGCTGGCCAATCGCCATCCCAGGGTGAATGTCCATACGGCAGGTCCGGGAGTCGGCGGGCACTGTATCTCCGTGGATCCCTGGTTTCTCGTAGATCGATTTCCCGAGCAGACGGATCTGATCCGCTTGGCACGCAATCGCAATGACCAGATGCCCGAGCACGTGGTCGCTACCACGCTCCATCTGCTTGAGGGCATCGCGCAACCCAAGGTGGCCGCGCTGGGTTTGGCCTTCAAAGGCAACATTGATGATATGCGCGAGAGTCCCGCGTTGGCAATTATTCGCTTACTGATGGAGGCGGGGGTCGGTGTGCTCGCCCATGACCCTTTCGTGAAGGAGGCCCCCGTTCCACAAGCCGAACTGGAGGAATGTCTGGCCGCTGCCGATTGCCTGCTGTTGCTTACGGACCACGACACATACCATGAACTGGAAGCCAGCGTTGCGGCGGGCCTCATGCGCCACACAACGCTCTACGACACGCGCAACATGCTGGATCACCAAGCCTGGCGGGATGCCGGATTTTCGGTTTCCGTGCTCGGTGTGGGCTGAGTGGACCTGTTGCACACCGCCCCTGGTAAAGCATTTACCCTGTCGGATGTGCCGCGCGATCCTGAGGCACGAAGGTTCGTGCGTTGAGAGCAACAGCGCATGATATTCTCAAAACACCTTGCATGCACCAGCGCACGAACCCGTCAGGACTCGTTGAACTCGCCTTTTGGGGATCGTGCGGCACGATTGAACGTTACAGCACACGCAATTTGCCCGTCCCGTCATCGTAATTGTATGATGCACCATTATATTCGCACGGAGGAGCGATCATGTCCTGTTATCGAAGCGTACTATCTATTTTACTCTGTGCCTTAGTGGGTACTGCACTGGCTGCGCCGCCCAACGTGGTGCTGATCATCAGCGACGACCAGGCCTGGGGCGACTACAGTTTCATGGGGCATGAGGCCATCCAAACGCCGAACATCGATAAGCTGGCGGCGGAGGGTTTCACCTACACCCGGGGCTATGTGCCATCGAGTTTGTGCCGCCCGAGTTTGATGACCCTGGCGACGGGACTCTATCCCCACCAGAACAAAATCACCTTTAACGATCCGCCCAAAGGCACGGACCGCAATCTTGCTTTGGCCCATATCGATACCGCCACGACTCTCGCGGATTTATTGTCCGAAAAGGGCTACGTTTCCCATCAGTCGGGCAAATGGTGGGAAGGCAATCATAAACGGGGCGGCTTTACCCACGGCATGACCCACGGCGATACTGCACGGGGTGGTCGCCACGGGGATGAGGGCCTGAAAATTGGCCGTGAAGGCCTACAGCCCATCGCGGATTTTCTGGATGAGACCAAAGGCACACCCTTCTTCCTGTGGTACGCGCCCTTTCTTCCCCACACGCCCCACAATCCGCCAGAACGATTGCTGAAAAAATACCGTACTGAAGGGCGCTCCGAATTTGTGGCGAAGTACTGGGCCATGTGCGAATGGTTCGACGAGACCTGCGGAGAGCTGTTGGGGATGCTTGATCAACGGGGTCTCACCGAAAATACCCTCGTGGTCTATGTTACGGACAACGGCTGGATCCAGCAGAAAGACAAGCGGGGTTATGCACCCCGGAGCAAGCGCTCGCCCTACGATGGCGGCATACGCACCCCGATCATCCTCAAGTGGCCCGGGAAAATCGCACCCGGCCAGGACGATAAAACACCCGTCATCAGTATAGATCTGATTCCCACGATATTGGAGGCATGTGGACTCACACCAACGGAGGCCATGCAGGGGTTGAGCCTTCTCCAGGGGCCGCCCACAACGCGGAACCACATTTTCGGCGAAGTGTTCGCGCACGATGCGGTGGACATTAACGTGCCCGCCAGCAGTCTTGAATATCGTTGGTGCATTGAGGGTGACTGGAAGTTGCTCGTGCCCGCGAAAGCAGGCCAAGCCCCCGAACTTTACAAAATCACCGCCGATCCCCATGAGATGAATAATCTGGCCGGTGAACAGCCCCAACGGACCGCAGCCATGACCCGTGCAATTAACCGCTGGTGGGCCGGAAAGTAGGTAAGGTGGGCTTCGGCCCCAACCCAATTTTTAGATGTACCCAACATCAGGCCCGTAAGGCCTAAAGGGGGTTGGGCTTTCCAGCCCGACATTAAAGAGTGCGTCGGTCATAAAACCCGCCATCGGTACACGCAGTCACTTGGGATTTGAACGCCAAACACGATGCATACTCTTGGACAGTCAACGCATCAGCACAAACCCTGGTGCGATTTTGACACCCGCCGAGCATTTTATGTCGGGCTGGAAAGCCCAACCCCCTATGCGCTGTTCCTGCCCTGCAAGTCCCACAAAACCCACCGGGACGGGCACGCGCCCAATAATTTACCGGCTTCAAGGCGTTGCCTGGTTCGCCAACAAGTGCCGAGCGTTGAGACAGGATCGTGAGCGCGAGTCCGTCCCTGAGTTCTACCGAAACCAGCCTTCGCTCCGCAGGCAGACGCGCACCAACAGCAACATGAGGGGTACTTCGATCAGAACGCCAACGACGGTAGCCAGGGCGGCACCGGAGGAGAGGCCAAAGAGCATCACTGCGGTGGCGATGGCTACCTCAAAGTGGTTGGAAGCCCCGATGAGCGCGGTGGGTGCGGCATCCCGGTAGTTGAGTCCAATCATCTTTGCCAGGCCGAAGGTGACGGCGAATATGAGAATGGTCTGAATGGCGAGGGGAATGGCTATCCAGAGGATGATCAGGGGGTTGGCGAGGATGACATCGCCCTTGAAGGAAAAGAGCAGGACCAGGGTCAGGAGGAGGGCGGTGATGGTGATGGGCGTGAGACGGTGGAGGAAGCGTTCTTTGAACCAGGCCTCGCCTTTTATCCGCAGGATTAGCTTGCGGCTGGCATACCCGCAGACGAGGGGCAGGGCTACGTAGATGCTAATGGAAAGCAGGAGGGCTTCCCACGGTACGGGGAGCTTGCCGATGCCGAGAAGGAAGCCGCCAATAACACCAAACAGTACCAGCATGACCAGGGAGTTGATGGCCACCATAACGAGGGTATGGCCGTCGTTGCCTCGGGCAAGAAAGCTCCAGACCAGCACCATGGCCGTGCAGGGCGCGATGCCCAACAAAATACACCCCGCGAGGTAACTCCGCCACAGGGGCACTTCCAGCATGAGTACCCCGCCGGACTCGACCACCACGCCCGCCCCATAGGTGCTACCCAGAGGCAGGTCAACGCCGAGAGGGAGTTTCACGAGGTCAACCGCGTCCGCGCCAATCAGGCCATTGAAAATACCGCCCAGGAAAAGCAGGGCGATGCCATACATGGTGAAGGGCTTTATGGCCCAGTTGACGATCAAGGTCAGGAGCACGGGCTTGGTGCTCTTCCCGGCTTGCACCACTTCCCCGAAGTCGATCTTGACCATGATGGGGTACATCATGAAAAAGAGGCAGATGGCAATGGGGATAGATACCACCGGCGCACCGTTTACGTTAAGGGTCATCCCGTCGAGGGTGGTGGCGATGCCGGGTGCGATGCGGCCCAGCAGAATACCGCCCGCCATGCACAACCCGACCCAGAGGGTGAGATAGCGTTCGAAGAGGCTCATTGATGACTTGGGGCTTGGGCAAGTTGTTGCTTCCATGGGGGCGATTCCTTTTGTGCGGGTGTGCGGTGTTTGGCTGGGTCGTATACGTGCTCACGGACTCCTGCGGGTGCCACGGTCAAGGGGCGATAGCCCTTGCCCGTGAGGGAACCAGAGCTTATAGGTCTGTTCCGTGTCTTCACACGCGCAAGCCCTACGGGGCTTGTCCGTGGCACCCGCAGGTTATTTTTCAAGTATCAATGCGGTGGGCAGGGTCTCGATGAAGGCACGGATCTCGTCCCGTACTCGGCGATAGTGGTCAAGCCCTTCTTCTTCGGTCGGGGCGTCTTTCGCTAGCTTTGGCGGGTCGTCGAAACCCACATGAATGACTTGGGTACTCCTTGAAAAAACAGGGCAGCTTTCGTGGGCGTGTCCGCAGACGGTGATGACATAGTCCAGCGGTGTATCCTTGAATTCGTCGATGTGCTGGGAACGTTGCCCGTTGATGTCTACACCCGCTTCCGCCATCACACGCACGGCATTGGGATTGAGTCCGTGGGTCTCGATACCCGCCGAACAGGCGTTGATGAGGCCGCCTTTCAGGTGTCGGCACCAGCCCTCGGCCATCTGGCTGCGGCAGGAGTTGCCCGTGCAAAGGAACAGGACGTTTAACGCTTTGGTCATGAATAGAGCCTTTTGTAGACGTAGCCGTTGACGGAACCTTCGTAAGAACGTCATCCTCGCGAACGCGGGGATCCAGCATTGCCTTGAGGAGAGCCTGCCGCGTTCTGGATTCCCACGTTCGTGGGAATGACGGTGTTGCTACGGCTCTCCGTGGCAATGCATGCCGTTCCGCTCCTGCGGCACACAGCCAACTCCTGCCCGCAGTCATGTTTGGGGCTTATTTTGTCGTTGGCACAGGGCTACCGGATCCTGTTTCAGGATTTGCTTCAGCCGTTTTTTGTCGGCGGCATACTGTTCTGAGGCCTCCAAGCTGCGAAAGAGCCACTTCAGGGTTTCGACGATCAAGGGTTCGTTTTTGGCTTCGGGCAGCGCAAAATAGATCCAGCGGCCCTTTTTCTGTGAGGTGACAAGCCCGGCCTGCCGGAGAATTGCCAGGTGTTTGGACACCGTGGAGGGTGCCAATTCGAGGAGTTCCACAATCTGACACACGCAGAGCGGCTGGTGTCGTAACGCCCCGATAGCCCGTACACGATTTTCGTCGGCGAGGGCTTTGGTGATGATGATGAGCGTATTCATTATAATTCCTTATTTCGCCATATAACGAAGTGTAGCATGCCTTGAAGCATGGGGGCAACAAAAGCCAGTCGTAAACGTTCACCGCAGGCAGGAGTGCGGACTTTCCAGTCCGCAACAAAGGCGGCGTTATGCCAGTAAAGGCGACACCTGTTTTTCCATGCCCCACATGCATCGGCTGGCGTAACGTGTGCCTTGTGGCGGGTAGAAAAACCCGCCCTCCGACACCCGATATTGTTGCAGATCGGAAGTAAATACGTGGAATCAGGGTCCGCGATATCGTAGAATTGGAAGCCACCCTTGCTCCATCGAAAGGAATAACCATGAAGTTCATTTCCCTGTTCGCATCGGCACTGCTTTTGTGCAGCGTCGCTTTTGCACGGCCTATTGGCGAAGATTCAAAATTCACTCGGGTGCCGTACAACAATCCGGGCCTGGTTGTGGATCTCGGCGTTGGCTTATGGGCATCGCCCATGCCCATGGACTACGATGGCGACGGGGACTACGATCTTCTCTGCGCCACGGCGGACAAGCCCTACAATGGCATTTACTTCTTTGAGAACGCCACCGGTAATGTGGACTGGCCTATCTTCAAGCCGGGGGTGCGCCTTTCGGCGGTGAAGCACAACGCGATGATCTCCTACGACGGGGACCAGTGGTTTATCACCGAGCCGGGCACGTACTTCCCCGACTTCAAGACGACTTTCTTTGCGAATCCGGTGTCCATTCCCTACGAGCCGACCTTCAAGCTGGGCCGTGCGAAACAGTGGAAGTTCTGCGATTACGATGGCGACGGGGTGCGCGATCTCATCATCGGGGCAAGCGATTGGTCGGACTATGGCTGGGACGATGCCTTCAACGAGAAGGGCGAATGGACCAACGATGTGATCCATGGGTACATCTATGTGATGCGCAACACGGGGAGCAACGACGCGCCTGTCTATGCCGAAGCGATGCAGCTACAGGCGGGTGACAAGCCCCTGGATGTCTATGGCTGCCCGTCGCCCAACTTTGTGGATATCGACAAGGACGGCGATCTGGATATCATTGCGGGCGAGTTTCTGGATCGCATTTCCTATTTTGAAAATACCGGCAGCAGGACAGAGCCACGCTATGCGCCCGGTCGCTTTTTGCAGCAGAATGGCAAAACGCTTCACCTCGATCTGGAAATGCTCCAGGTGGTTGTTGTTGATTGGAACCGGGATGGTAACCCGGATATCTTTGTGGGAAAGGAAGATGGCCGTGTTGTGCTCATGCTCGGCACCGGCGCTTTTAATGGGGGTGTGCCCCGCTTTACCCCGCCCCGCTATCTCCAGCAGGAAGCCGCGCATGTGAAGGTGGGCACCCTGACCACACCCTACAGCGTGGACTGGGATGGCGATGGCGATGAAGATATTATTGCAGGCGATACGGCGGGCTATATCAACTTCGTCGAGAATCTGGGGGGCGGTGCCAATCCGATCTGGGCGAAACCTGTCTATCTCCAAGCCGACGGGAAGACCATTCGTATCCAGGCCGGACCCAACGGCTCGATTCAGGGGCCTGCGGAGGCCAAATGGGGTTACACGGTGCTCAACGTGGCCGACTGGGATCATGATGGCCTACTTGATGTGGTCATCAACTCCATCTGCGGCAAAATTCAGTGGTACAAGAACGTCGGCGAAGCCGGGAAGCCCCAACTGGCGAAGGCCCAGCCCATCGATGTTGCCTGGGAAGGCCCCACACCCAAGCCCGCTTGGTTCTGGTGGAATCCCAAGGGGAAGCACCTGGTTACCCAATGGCGGACGAGTCCTGTGGTCCAGGAAATTAATGGCGACGGGCTGAACGATCTCATCATGCTGGACCAGGAAGGTTACCTGGCTTTCTTTGAGCGCAGCAAAGATGGGGACACGTTGGTGTTGAATCCGCCTCAGCGCATATTCAAGGATGAAAAAGGTGAACCGCTTCGCTTGAATAGTAAGAACGGCGGT
>JAJRPE010000478.1 GCA_024280935.1 Candidatus Hydrogenedentota bacterium | reverse complement strand
GCTTCTTTGCATTGTCCATATGACCTCCTTTCAGGCACAAAGGAAGTCACTATAGCCATACCCTCGGTTGACAACACCACCCGCCCCAGTCCACGATGTATTGGCACCAAATTCAGTCCACGATGTCCTGGCACTTGTCAGTTACTCTGAGAAAACCGCTATAAAAACAAGAAGTTTGGTTCTTCCTCGCCGTTGAGCGCCGAAGGTGCGTTTTATATCAGCCTGGGGCAACGCCCCAGGTCTCAAATAGGACAGGATTCAGGGCTGAAGGCCCGGCCCATAATCCAGCGGAAAATGGGCCTCTTGATTGGTATGAAACGGGCTTTCAGCCCTGTGGAATGGCTGCATACAGAAACCTGGGGCGTTGCCCCAGGCTGGTATGAACCCGGACCTTCGGCCCTGTAAAGCAACAAATACAAATAACATTGAATCGGATGAACAATTCATATCCAACGCTGATGTGGACAATGGAGTTTTCTTCCACAAATCCTTTTGAATGATGTGCGAGGATAAAATATACGCTATCCTCGTGATCAAAAATTGGTTGTGGGTGGAGTCCACGTTAGGTTCTCACACCGACTCACGAGGCATTGGGTGCGTCAGTTCCTGGGTGCGTCTCTCCCAGAGCGTTCCATGGACGCATGAAGCGGGGGGGCCGCTCTTCTTGCCTTGCGTGCGTATATAGCTTGGCCTGTAGTACTCTTTGGCCCATGCCTGATGCGCAATCCAGATTAATCCAGTACGCTCCGCCGCTCTTGCTTGCGTTTGGCCTTCTTGCCGTGGTTCTTTTTCACGGCGTTCGGGCCACGCACGACATCGCGTGGCCCGCTGATTTTGATGCCTATCGGGATATCGCCCAAGCGCAATCCATGCTTGATCAAAGTTATCCAGAAGACTATCTAATCAGCGATGCGTGGTTGTGGTTTAACCCCTTGACGGGTGCGCTGGTCGCTGCGGTGTCTTGGCTTGCCGATATCCCTGCGCACCTTGCCCATGTCCGCATGGCACCCTATATAAACCTTGTCGTCCCCATCACCTTTTTTCTTCTGGTGTGGTATCTGGCAGACCTATGGGTGGCGCTGGCGGCACTGGTATCCTTCCTGTTCTTTCTGCCCCAGGAACTGCCCACCTATGTGTCTGCGGGGTATTCGCCGTGGCTTCTGGCACCCCATCTGACCCAGGCACTCTTCTACGTGACGCTCCTGGCTTGTACTGCCCAAGGTGCCCGGCCCACGTGGCGCAGGGCACTGGGAGCGGGTGCCCTCTTGGGGATCACCTTTCTCGGTCATGCGGCCCCGGCGGTCTTATTGGGGTGCATTACGCTAATCACAACTGGGTTGGCAATTTGGCGCGAGAAGCATAACGCTGCTCCCCTCCTGCGCAAGGCGAGACACTTTGCACTGTTAGGCCTGATGCTGCTGACGGCTTTTGTGGTCAGTCTGCCCTTCACAATATCGATTCTTTTCCGATACCACCTCCACATTGTTAACCCCGTTCCGACCCAATGGGTCTGGAGTGGGGCAGCTCTTGGAAATCTGCCCCGACTCCTGAAAGAACTCGTGAATTGGCGCACGGCAATAGTTCTGGTGGGACTCTACTACGTCATTCGCACTCGTGCGCCACGCCCTTTCAAGGAAGCGGCCCTTCTATGGCCTGGTGTCGCCATGGCCTTTCTCGTCTACAGCTATCTTGTGCAATGGGCTGCTCGCTACGAATGGACCCTGCCCCAAATAACACCGGGCTACCATTACGTACTCTATGTGACTGCGGCTGGTCATTTCTTTTTTGGCATCGGCCTGGTGGCCCTGGTGGATGGGGTTATTTTACGTATTCGCTGTTGGATGCAGAAAAACCCGGATGCCGAGAATCGCTGGATGACGTTGCGTTCTGCCGTGCTGTTGCTCGTCGTCCTCGTTCTCTTCGCCACCCACTACCGCAGCTTCCGGGTGTGGCACGGCTTCACCCGGGAGCGCACGGTCGTCCAGAAACGCATGGCGAAGACCGACAACTTTGCGCCGTACCATTGGATCGCGGACAATCTGGATTCCAACGCCGTGTTCCTCTGCGATGACCAACCGGGTCTTTTGTGTGTGGCTGTTGCGGGTGCCCGCGTGGTGGCGGTGGCACCCCACTTCATGAGTCCCTATGTGCCATACGAACCCCGCGCCCAGGCCCGCCATGCCCTGTGGGAGGCCTTGCGCACGGGCGATGCCATGACCTTTCAGCGCATCGCCGCCGAATATAAAGTGACCCATGTACTTGCCAACACCGCGCAGCAAGCGTGGCTCGAAGAAAGCGACTTTCCATTCATCCAGCAGGTCTTTGAATCCGAGCAGTTTGCCATCTACGTGACTTGGGAGTTACTTTCTGCCAACGCGACCTCTCATGCGAAGCCGCGCATGCCCAGATAGACGGAGATTATGTACAAAACGCTACTGCCAAAATTTCCTGTCCTTGACGAAACGTCCCTGTCCAAAGGGCCGTACCGATATCTTGCCTGGTGCATTATTGGTTTTGGCCTCTTGCCTCGGCTCTCCCAATTCGCTTCGGGACGTTCCCTCTGGCATGACGAATCCTTGTTGAGCGCGAGTATTGTAGAACGTGGGTTTATGGGCTTGCTCGCGCCGTTGGACCATATGCAGATTGCGCCGCCCCTTTACCTGTGGAGTCTCAAGCTCTGCACACTATTGGGTGGATACACCGTGTATGCCGTCCGATTTCCTTCGATTGTGGTCAGTGTCGCCGGATTGATCCTGGGGTGGCACGTGGCCCGTCGTATGTTGAGTCCTGTCGGCGCGTTGCTTGGGCTGTTGCTCCTCGCGGCTTCGCAGCACCTCATTAATTATGCGGGGGAGACCAAGCCCTATTCCGGCGATGCCATGTGTACCCTGTTGGTGTTTTACCTGGCCCTGAAATGGGAAGAGACTCCCCCCAATGGGCGGCGGACGTTGCTATTTGGCGGAATTCTGGCGATAGCGGTGTGGATGTCTTACCCGGTGGTTTTCGTGATTGCGGGCGTGGGGATTGTTCAGCTAAGCCGGTCGGCGCTGAATCGGGACAAAAGAGATTTCTTACACTTGGCAACCCTGTGCGGCATCAGTGCCGCGAGCTTTCTGTTGCAACTGTTTCTGGTGGTTTTGCCGAATCGTGCGGATAGCCCCATGATGGATTTCATGGAGGACTATTGGAAGCATGGTTTCATGCCTTTTCCCCCCAAGTCGATTTTTGAGTTGAGTTGGTTCAGAGTAAAGGCCTTTTGGTTCTTCGATATGCCTGGGGGCTTTACCCTGCAGGGCCTGGCTCTCTTTGTGTTTCTTGTCGGATTGTGCGCCCTTTTCTTTCGGAAACGCCACTACGCGGCCTTCCTTCTTCTTCCCTTGGTCGTTGCCCTTATCGCAAGCGGTCTGCACCTCTATCCCTTTCAAGCCCGACTCACCCTTTTTCTCGTGCCGGTTATCATGTTTGCCGTGGGCGAGGGGATTGGATGGATTGTGGCCACGGGCAACCGAAGAACGGGTTGGGTTTCCGGGGCGGTGTTGACGGTGCTGTTGATGACCCAGCCCCTCCTCAGGGCGAGCCGGGTTATTATCGCGCCCACCCGTCATCATGAGTTGGAAAAGGCGATGGAGTACACCAATGCCCATTGGCAATCGGGCGACCGGGTTTTTCTGGTGTATACCGACAGCGCTTCCTATCGCTTCCTGTCGCATCGCTACCTTATTCCAGAAGATGCGATCATTGCTGAATCGAGGGCAAGCCATGATGAGGGTGACAGGGAAAGGCTGCTGCAAGAGATGGCACCCTTGGTGGAAGAGGGCGGCCCGGTATGGTTTCCCCTAACCTATGAGTATGAGTCGCATATAGAGTACATCCTTGCGTACTTGGATCGACATGGCGTGCGTGATCAGGAGTTCTCCGCCCGCGGCGCTTCGGCCTATCGCTACACGTTTCCCGATAGCGGCCAGTAGGCCACTCCTATATCCCCATGCCGCCGGTTACTTCCAGGGTGTGGCCGTTGATGTAGCCCGCGAAGGGGGAGGCCAGCAGCAGGATGCTGCCCGCAGCTTCTTCCACGGTGCCGGTGCGCCCGAGGGGGATCATCATCTTGACCATGTCGTGCAGGTGGCTGGGCACGCCCAGCGGAATTTCCTCGCCGTCCACGGCGATAGTTTCGCCCGATTCCTTGGCCTGGGTTAGGCGGGTTTCGATATAGCCAAAGGCCACCGCGTTGCAGCGGATGCCAAAAGCGCCCCATTCCTTGGCCACGGTTTTGGTAAAGCCGACCATGCCCATCTTGGCGGTGGCGTAGTTCAACTGGCCTACGTTGCCGTGGAGGCCCGAGGTGGAGGAGACGTTGATAATGCAGCGCGGTGGAGGAACCTGCCCCGTGGCGAGCTCCTTCTTGGCCGCGTCGCGCATGTGGGGACTCGCCGCGCGGACGAGGCGAAAGGGTGCCGTGTTGTGAACGGCCAGCATGGCCTCCCACTGCTTGTCCGACATCTTGTGCAACATGCCATCCCACGTATAGCCCGCGTTGTTCACGAGGATATGGAGCGCCCCATACTCGGCCATAGTCGCCTTTATGAGGGTATCGGGAAAGGCCGGGTCGGTGACATCGCCCGGCACGCCCATAGCGATGCCGCCAGCGGAACGAATCTCTTGGACGACTTCTTCGGTGGGTTCGGCATCGCGATCACTGACGACGACGCTGGCCCCCTGTGCGGCAAAGAGATGTGCGGTGGCGGCGCCGATTCCACGGCCCGCACCGGTGATAATGGCAACCTGGTTTTGTAAGAGGGAGGACATGGTTTTCCTTTATAGAGTAGTAGTGCCTTAATCTGGAATAGCCGCTATAAAAGCAAGAAGATCATCAGGCGGCGAGGGCGAAGGACCATAAGTCTTGGCTGTGGCCCTGCCACTTAGTAACCTGCTTCCTTCTGGTGCCGGAAGGCGAGGATATAAACCGTGTTGGTATCAGTTTCGTGACGATAGAGCGCCACATAGCCGGAACCCCCGAAGGGTATGATTAACTCGCGTAGCTCAGGAATGTCGGCAAAGGGTCTTCCTATAGCAGGGTTTGTCTCGAGAAGCGCGAATTGCTGTTCTATCGCCTGGCCCGCGCGCCGGGCCGCTTGCTGGCTTTTTTCTCCGAGGAATCGCCGACAGCGCTCCAGTCCCCTCGCGGCCCCCTCTGTGACAACTATTCGTGGCACTCGGGGACGCTCGTTTCCTTATCGGTGCCCCAGGTATTCAACCAGTCACGGGTTTCTTGGCCTGTTAGATACTGCCCTGTTTCCTGATATTCTGTCCAGGATGCCATCGCTTCTTGTTTGAATTGCTCCCTTTTCTCTTCGCGCTCCACGTAGCTGCGAATGGCTTCACGCATGATCCAGTGCGCCGAACGGTTTTGTAGATCAGCAAGGCTTTGAATACGAGTTTTCAACGCGTCATCAAGCTTGACCGATGTAGCCATTGTAAAATCCTTATTATCATTAAGTAGTACCTTTTAATACCATATCACAAATCATGAGACTGCGCAAGCAAAACTGGAACTCGTTAAACATGAAATATCCTGAGGCATTACGACACCCTATAATGTTTCCAGACCGGTTGGCGCTCAGTCATATTGTGGTGAGCTGAGACAAATAACAGAGGATAAGGAGAGGATTTGCCATGAGTTTGACGAAGATCGTTTCGGCTACTTGCATCGTGTTAGGTGCCGCGCTGGCAAGCGGTGTGGTGTGGGCTGTGGATGTGGTCGAAGCAGATGCCGCTTCGGCTTGGGCGCGCCCCATGTTACTTGGTGCCCATCGCGGAGGAAAAGGTGAATGGCCGGAAAATACCGTTTTAGCTTTTTCCGAGGCGGCAACCCAATACCCCGATATATTGCTGGAGGGCGACCTGCAACTGTCGAAGGACGGTGTGGTTGTCGTGATCCATGATAGGACCGTGGACAGGACAACCAACGGCAGCGGCACAGTGCAGGAGTTGACCTTGGCGCAGTTGAAGGCGCTGGATGCCGGATATCACTTCTCATCGGATGGCGGCAAGACCTATCCCTATCGGGGCACGGGAATCACGATTCCGACCTTGGACGAAATACTCCAGGCCATGCCGAAGAATCGGGCGCTCTTTGAGTTGAAAGACGGCGAGGGTCTGGTGGCGAAGGTGGTGCCGCTCCTGCGAAAACACGGTGCGGCCGACCGCATCCTGATTGCGTCGTTTAAGCCCGAGCTTATGGCCGCGATGCGGGAACAGATGCCCGAGATTGCGACATGCTTTGACCGGGGTGGCGCGCTGGCGCTGCTAAGCGCCCTTCGCACGGGTGATTGGAGTGCCTATGAACCCACGGCCCGCATGCTTTCCTTGCCGAAGCGCTATATTGTCCAGTTCAAATTAACCGCTGAGGAATTTCGCAAAATGCAGGAGAAGGGGGTCTTGATTCAGGTGCATACGTTGAACACACCTGAGGAAATGGACCACTTCAGGGCAATGGGCGTGGATAGCATCCTGACGGATTACCCAGCATTGCTGGCGCGGTGTCTCACAGCGAGAAACAACCAACTCGAACCACGAATAAAGAGATAAAAAATGGTTGCGTAGTACGTTCATATTCTTATTCGTACTACTATCCGCCATCTTCTTGTTTTTGAACAAGAAACTGAAATCGTCACAAACTAATTTTCCCGAATAGAAGGACCAAATAATGTAGGATAGCCGTCCCGGCTGTCACGACCGACGGTACGTCGGTCAAGGTTCCAAGTGCGGGCAATTTTCCGTAGAGGCCGTAAACGGTCTGTGACAACCGGGACGGATGTCCTACGTTCACACCCGTAGCGAATCGTGAACGCTTATCAAAATAAAGATCGCACGCAAAGGCGCGAAGACGCAAAGAAAAGAAATAGTTCACCACGAATGGACACGAATTTTCACGAATGAAGAAAGCAGAAAGTAAGATTCTGATTAGAGTCCAATGATAGCCATATTCGTTGAGAATTCGTGTTCATTCGTGGTTAGTACGTATTGTTTTTTCAGGCCACCGATATAGAATTTTTTATGTTCTTCATCTCTTCTTCGTGCTCTTCATGGCCTTCGTGGTTCAAAACTTAACACATGCCGAAAGGCATGCACATGGATTGTGGCGAAGCTCTTCTTGCTCTAACGGATAGGTGCCCGGACGATTCACAAAAAGAAGGACACCGCATTTTGCGATGCCCTTCCATTATTCTATCTATGTTGTTTGTTTGGTGCTTGGATCAGGCACCCATTTCAGTGATTTCAGCCCATTCGCGACCGGGGAATACACCACCTCCGAGCTGAGAGCTGTACTTGATGAACCCGACGTGACCATCGGCATAGAGTACATTGGAGCCGCCCGGGATGTGGTTGGAGTCCCCAGGGTCCGTGCTGTAGCTGTCCCACATGACGGGGAGATTGGATTGGGCAACGGCACTGCCGGCAGCATTGTTGATATCGGTAATGAAGAAACGCTCGATACCTTCACGCAGACGAAGTATAGTCCCATTGAGATTGGGATTGGCGTTGGTGGCGGAACCCAGACCCAGCCCGGCTCCAGTAAGGCCGTCGGTGCGGTAGTTCATGTCGTTGTCCGTGCCGCCGGCTTTCCATACCAGCATGGAGGCAAGAAGTTCTGCCGTCCAGCCATACACAGGAGTATCAGGATCAGGCGTGCCGCCAGTCCAACCTTCAAACAGCTCGTTGTCGCCATCGACCGCCAAACCGAAATAGACGTAGGAAGCATCACCGCTTGCGTTGAAGCCAGAGCCGCCAGCAACACCGGGAGTGCTATAGGCGATGAAATCGCCGGTCACAAAGCCCGCCGGAGGCACCGCCCCGGCAAACCAGCCAAGTTCTTCCAAGGTTTGCCCTGCTTCAGTATCGGATGGGCAGATGAATACGTTCAAGTCGGTGCAGTATTCAGGATAAATCTCCAAAGCGTCTGGGTTGAAGCTGGGCACGGTAGATGGCAGCGCCATTCCGGTAACGGCCGTATTTGCTTCGTCCTGCAGTTTGGGCCATCTTTCCCCTTTTGATTCATTCGCATACATTTTGAAGATTATGCCAAACTGCTTCAGGTTGTTTTGGCAGGATGACCGCCGTGCAGCCTCTCGTGCCCGTGCCAGCGCAGGGAGCAGAATTGCTGCCAGAATTCCGATGATCGCGATGACCACCAACAGCTCAATGAGGGTGAACCCTTTTCTTTTCATGCCTTGCTACCTCTTTCGTTACAATGCCAGATTTGCCTTGGTCGCCCACACAACAGACGACCCCAACTCAAATAATATTCACTTAGCCTATAGGAGTGCAGGCGATCTGTCAACGGGAAATTTACCTACTCTTCGGTAGCGCACTATTCAGTTGACAGAATCGACCTTGAATTGTGAAATTCTAGTTTTAGTCGGCAGAAATATGACTTTTGTTATATTTGGGACCTCAGCCTTTCCACCGCACTGAAACAGGCTCAATGAACGTCTCCGTCGGTGGGTGTGTTACATTAGGCGTGTCGAACTTGGTTTCGGCACCCAACGGGGAGCGTCTGGGGCGCTGCACAGCCGGGAGTAATGCCAAATGCATCTGGAAGCCAGTCTCTTATTGCATTGTCCTGATGTGAAGGGCATCGTGTATGAAGTGTCCCGCTTTCTTTTCGAGCGCGGGGGCAATATCATTGATGCCCAGCAGCATCGCGAAGAAATGGACAACCGTTTCTTCATGCGTGTTCATTTTGACGCCAGCGACATGGATGCTCCCCAGAAAAGTCTTCGCGGCGAGTTGGATACCTTGTCGGCGCAGTTTGATATGAAGTGCCGTTTGCAATTTTCCGATGAGCGTCCAAAGATAGCTGTTATGGTGTCGCGTTATGATCACTGCCTCTATGATCTGCTTCTACGCCATCGCTATGGCGAGTTGCATGGCGATGTGGGGGTCATTATCAGCAATCATCCCGATTTGGCGGCGGTGGCGCAGCATTTTGAGGTGGACTTTCATCATTTTCCGATGTCCGGTAGCCTGAAGGCTGAGGCGGAACGGCGCATCTTGGATGCCCTGAAATCCTATGAAATCGATCTCGTTGTCCTGGCACGCTATATGCAGATTCTAACGCCGACATTGGTGGATCCGTATAAGAACCGGATTATCAATGTACACCACGGCTTTCTTCCCGCTTTTAAGGGGGCACGCCCCTACCACCAGGCCTATGAGAAGGGGGTGAAGCTTATCGGGGCCACGAGCCACTATGTGACCGCCGATTTGGACATGGGGCCTATCATCGAACAGGCGAGCGTGCCCGTGAAGCACAGCCACAGTGTGGAGGATCTCATCACCATGGGGCGGGACATCGAAACACAGGTGCTGGCGAACGCGGTCAAGGCGCACTTGGACTCGAGAATTATGGTGTCCCGTGATCGGACGATCGTCTTCGACTGAATCGGCTGAGCGAGCACCCAAGGTCAAAGGCAGTCATTCCCAAGAACGGGCCTGTCGATTGAAGCAGCAGCAAGGACTTCTGAGTACTGTCGATGTGGAAATCGCCCCTACTGGGCCGTGTTTTTCATGCATGAAATACCCTTTATACAGCAAGTGTGTCCACAATGCCGTTACCTTGTCTTGAAGGACGTTGGCTTCGCCAACCAGAAACATGGCGTGAACGCTTACCTTGTCTTTTTTGGGGCTTTCTGAAGGGTAAGGAAGCACCGCCTCAATCTTCCGCAGGTCCGCCGTCGGCCATGCGCACCATTTTGGGTTGAAACTGCGCCAAGGGTTCGACCAGGTCGCTTTGTGCGGCCATGACCGCATTGATGTCCTTGTAGACCGCGGGCACCTCGTCAAGTCCGGCAGAAAGCAGGGTCACCCCTCGTTCCTTCAGGAAGGCCTTCGCGTCGGCCCAATGCAGTGTTTTGTGGGCCTTTGTGCGGCTCATAACCCGTCCCGCACCGTGGGCGGCGCTGTTCAGCGATTCCGCCACGCCGAGGCCCCGGACCACATAGGCGGGCGTTGCCATGGTGCCGGGAATGATGCCCAGCACGCCCATGCCCGCAGGTGTCGCACCCTTGCGATGCACCACCAGTTCCTCG
>JAJRPE010000477.1 GCA_024280935.1 Candidatus Hydrogenedentota bacterium | reverse complement strand
CAAGGAACTGTGGTGCCCCGTTACCCAGGGTTCCGCTCGTACCTCGCTTTACCCTGGGCTACGATATGCCGCCACTTCGTGGCTATTCCTTGCGTGGCTTTATTGGGCGCAGATGTTATTCGTGTAACTTCGTGTGCATTCGTGGTTCAACTTTTTGGTTGCGGCTATGCAGCGATAGGCTAAGCTGTTTTGCCCCTTCGGGGCGATATCGATTCGAAAGTACACGGGCGAACGGGTCATACTTCAAAGGAACTTGGCAAAGGAATTCCGTAAGCGTTCACGGGTTTTCGGCGAGTAAGGAGGGTGCCGACTGGCCTTGGAAGTGCGCCTGAACCGCATCGGTCAGGAATTGGTGTGCGGAACGACCTTGCATGGCACAAGTCGCCATGACGGTCCAGATGCGTTCGCACCATTGCCGTCCGCGTTCCCTGGGTGATGCGTCGGTCAATCACGACAAAACGAATCGCCTGTTCAGCCAGGTTATTGGTCGGCTCGATTTCCGGCGTCGTGATGAACTCGAAGTAGGCCTCGCCATGTTGCTCAAATCGTGCGACCATATTGTTTACTGGACGCTTGTCCGGCGAAAACGGAGGGCGATCATGCTTGGGATGACCGGGTTGGCCGCCGCGCTTTCCCTTCTTCCCATCCTTGGGCTTGGCAGACTTTGGCGGCTTGAGAATATCACTCGATGGCGGCTTCGAAGAGTTGGAGGAATTCTTGCGGGCCTTGACCAGTTCGTTTTCCAAGTCTTCGATACGTTTCTCCAAGCGGGCAATGATGGCGAGGAGTTCACGTTTGGTGGGGCTATGACGGCGACGCTTGCTCATGGATGAAGGAAACCAAAATACCATATGGTGTGGAAGTCACATCAACCAAACGCAGTATAGTGTATTCGAGATGGCTTTCGCAAGGCCGTGAACGGTTACCGGGATTCTTATTTCATGGCATGAAGTGCGCTTTGGAGTTCGCAGTGCGCTTTGTCTCAGCCCGGAAGGCTAAGCTACGTTAGCTTCCTTTTTTAAGAGTCAGGGGACTTGACTTCCTGCCCTCGGTCGCCCAGGCCCAGGCGGGTCTGCTCCGCTTCATCCACGGGGGGCGTATCCGTCAACTGCGGGCCATCACGGAAAGCGAGCGGCGCCACGGTAGAGGTCCAGTCCCCATTACTCCAGGCGTTGCCCTTCTCCGGTTTGATGGCGTGTTCGTCGGTGCGGTTTTGTGCCCATGTGTAGATCACATAGCTGCCATCCTCCCGGATGCGGTAGGAAACAGGCCCCGCGTCATCCCGGAAGGGATCGGTTGGCACCTCTGCCATGAAGGTCGGCACCAGCGCGTCGAGGTCTTCGGGCAGCGTAGCGTGGGCCAGCCGATAGCGCTCCACCGCACAGGCCGTGGCCGCCATGGCGTTGTTGACCCGGCAACGCCATTCCACTTCGCGGGCACGGTCCAAGTCAGGCATGAGCATCTTGGCGAGGAAGAATCGAGGGTTGTGTGCGTCCTCAAGCTCCAGCAAGAACGGTGTTTCCGTGAGCCCGGTGTTTTTCTCCATCTCCGCGTGGTAGCGCAGAAAAACGATGCGGTTGAAGGTGCTGAAGGCTTTTTGCAAGCTTTGTACTGCCAAGGCATAGGTATCGTCGATGTCGCGGGCATTGAACCCATAATTAACGGCGTTAACCCGTTCACCCACCATGCCTTGCGCAAAGATATTTTGCTCCTCGAATGGTGGCAGTACGGTGCTCAGGAATTCCTGCATGTCGGCCAATTGCCCAACGGAAAGTTTCTGCTGGCCGCCCACCAGGATACCCACGATATCTTTGTCTTTGCTATTGACCAGAAAACTGGCGCTCTCACCCCTACTGGTGGAAAGATCGAAGTCCCCTCACCCGTCTGTCTGGTCTTTGCAAAGCCGTAATGTTTATGAAGCGCTCAGGGTTTTCCAAAAGGCGCACGCACGTGGGTTAGGCTTCCAGCCTGACATTTACGTAAACGGCGGCTCCCATGGCGCACCCAAAGTCATGAAATGGCGGATCGAGTTTGGAAGAGCTATGTCACACCCGTGGCGCGAAGTGCGCCTTGAGAAGTCGGGCACACTTTTTCTCAGGCTGGAAGCCTAAGCCACGTTAGCGCACCTTTAAACACCGGCAATAGTCTTGTCAACCCTGGCTGCCACTGCTACACTATACCGGTGGGTACAAATGACGAAATAGACGGGCCTTCGGAAGATTGCTCCGATGATGAAATGATTTTCCATTCTCCATTCTTGGAGAAAGATTCGGAGGTCAGGAAGGATCGCCGTCACCTGCCCCACTGGCGTCTTGGCGGGTCTTTCTGCTTCCTCACATGGCGGCTTTTCGATTCATTGCCCCAGGAGAAACTGAAAGCCTGGCGTGCGGAGAAACAGGCATGGCTGATGGAGCACCCCAAGCCCTGGGATACCCGCACCACGAATGAGTACCGGGAACGCTTTCCAAAGCGCCTGGATGCCTGGCTGGATGCCGGTTACGGCGCGTGTTACCTGCGCGATCCTGTGTGCGCCCGCATCGTCGCCAACGCATTGCACTTTTTCGATGGCGAACGCTATGACCTCGCATCCTTTGTCGTTATGCCCAACCACGTCCATGTCCTCATGCAGCTTCGCGGCGGCACGGAGCTGGAGTCCCTTACGCATTCGCTGAAGAGCTACTCCGCCCAGGAAATCAACAAGCTACTTGAACGCCGGGGAGCCTTCTGGCAGCAGGAAGGTTTCGACCACCTGCTGCGCGGCATACCACACCTCGACCGCTGCCTTTCCTATATCCAGCAGAATCCCGAGAAGGCCCACCTGAAACCGGGCGAGTATCTCTACTATGAGGCTCCAAAATTTCGCGACTTCGAGCCGCCAGAATAGACCTGTTCTTCTAAAGCACCCAGAAGTTTTCAGGGTGCGCTAACGTAGCTTAGCCTTCCAGGCTGAGACACAGACATCCTGACTTCATCGATTTTAACCTGATACCAATTCGTAAACCAAGCGCAGATTCGTGCCTGGATAAATGGTCTCGGTTTCGTTGAGATCCTTTGCCAACGTGCGGATGGCCCT
>JAJRPE010000476.1 GCA_024280935.1 Candidatus Hydrogenedentota bacterium | reverse complement strand
TAGCGGCCCTGGGCCTTTTTCGCCTGTCCACGGCCCTTGGCGTAGGCCGGAGGATCGACAATGACGATGTCGAAGGGTTCCTCTTCCGCCAGCACCGCCTCCACATCATCGCAACGAAACTGGAAGCGGTCCGCGACACCATTGCGTTCGGCGTTGGCCTGGGCAAGGTCGAGGGCCGCCTGGGAGGTGACCACCGCGATAACTTCGCGGGCACCCGCCGCCGCCGCGTGACAACCCCAGAGTCCCAGGTGGCAGTGGCCGTCAAGGACGCGGGCATCCCGGGCAAAGGGCCCGGGCGTGAGGCGGTTGAGGCGCTGGTCGAGAAACATCCCCGTTTTCTGCGCGCCTTCGAGGCGCAATTGGACCTGGAGGCCCTCCAGCTCGAAGTCCACCGCGTCCGGCACCTCGCCGACGGTCTCCAGATGATAGGCCACCTGAAAACGAACGCCGTCCACCCCCTCTTCGGCCAGGAGCAATTCGGCAATGGGCTTCATCCATTTCACGTAAAACGCGCAGGACGACTGGACCGACACCACGCCGCCAAAACGATCCGCCACGAGGCCGGGCATGCCGTCGGACTCGGCAAAGAGCCAGCGATAGGCCGTTGACTCGGGAAACAAAGCGCGGCGCAAGGCCAGCGCGGACTGGATGCGCGCTTGAAAAAAATTGGCGTCAATGGCTTCCTGGTGGCGCGAAAGCATCCGCACCGCGATTCCGCCCTGGGCCTGGTAGAAACCCCGTCCCACAAAACGGCGCTGATCGGAATAAACGTCAACGAGATCACCATCTTCGAGTTCGGGGAGCTTCTTGAACTCCGTGCGATAGGCCCAAGCATGGCCCCGGGTTATGCGGCGTTCTTCTTTGGGCTTGAGGGTGGCGGTGGGGATGGCATCGTTCATGGGGAGGCTCTCGGGAAATGGGTGAAGTGGATTCGGGGAGGGGTAGTTTACGTGATGGCGGCGCGTGGTGTCGATGCTGGTGCGGCAAGCTATGGGTCGTATGGGGCTTATGAGTCGTATGTCCAGCCCGACGAAAAATGGGAAGATGTCGGTGGCGCGGCCCCACCGACTGCGGATCAGACGAGCCAACCATAAGATCCATACGTTCCCTATGCCCCATTCGCGCCAGCGCGCTCACCCCGACCTCTCGTTCCCACGCTCTGCTTGGGAATGCGTGTGCCTACGCTCTGCGTAGGAGTGTTGGCGGGCACACCTCAGTCTTTCGTGGACCCCCTTGGGTCTTTCGGTGCAGAGCACCGGGGACTGCATTCCCAAGCGGAGCGTGGGAACGAGGTAAAATGGTCAGATTCGCACTTGACAAGAATGTCAACCAGTGTCATATTGTAACTAGGTCACATCGTGGATACAGGAGTTTCATCCATGAGTCCAAACGGACACAACGCCCAAGAAAGAAGTTCCTGATGGCTGACTACGAGACTAAAATAAGAAAAAAATTCGTCTACCATGGTGCTGGTTATCCGGTCGTTCTGCATCACGTGCCCATGATAAAGCTCGGGCGCGAATGGGCGCTGAACATCAACCCCAGCATTATCGAGCGTCTGATCTTTGAAGACCTCCCCCATCAGCCTTCGCGATTGACGGGCTATCAGGTGCGCTTTATCCGTGCCTATACGGATATGACCTTGAAGGCCTTTGCGGAGCGTTTTGGGGTATCTCATCCTGCCGTGAAAAAATGGGAAAACGCAGAAGATGGCCCGACGAATATGTCGTGGTCAACAGAGAAGGATATCCGGCTCTTCGTGTTGGAGCATAGCAAGGCCGGGGCGCGGGATTTCCAAGCGTGCTATAACGAGCTGGTTACCGAGGCAACGGCCCCCCCAGCCCCCATCCACATCGATGTGGAATCCATGGCGATTGCCTGATTTACAAATGCTCAAGAGACAGGAGGGCGGGTTTTCTTACCCGCCAGAGAACATCCGTTTCTTCCATTGATGCGTCTGAATTTTGGAAGAGTCCGAGCAGATTGAGTAGGCATCACGTTGCTCTTGTTGCGGACAGGAAAGTCCGCACTCCTGCCCTACGTTTCCATCGTGTAGATGGCGTCCAACTCCCGGTAGCGTTCGTTGTAATCGAGGCCATAACCCACCACGAAGTGGTCCTCTATGGTAAAGCCCACGAAGTCCGCTTCCACCGCTTGCGTTCGGCGCGAGGGCTTGTCCAACAGCGTGATGAACCTGGCCGACGCGGGGTGCTGGCCCCGCACGAAATCCAGAATCGCCACCGCAGTGTTGCCTGTGTCGAGGATGTCCTCCACGATCAACACATGTCGGTTGCGCAACGCATCCTCCGGCAGGTGGGTGAAATGGACCTTGCCCGTGCTTTCTGTACCGTCGTAGCTCTTGGCCCGGATGTAGTCCACCTCCAGCGGCCCCGCAAGGCGGCGCATGAGGTCCACGCTGAAGGGCACCGAACCCTTGAGCACCACGAGCAGGAGGATCTTTTCGTCTCCATAATGCTTGTTCACCTCCTCCGCCAGTGCCGCGATACGTTGCTGGAGGTCGTTCGCGTTGATCATCGGTGTCGTGCTGAGACGAAGTTCCATTGTTCCTGATCCGTTTTTGGTATGCGTTGAACTAAACGGCTGCAACTTGGAGCATTGTACAGGCTATGTCGGCGTTGGGCACACATCAATCC
>JAJRPE010000475.1 GCA_024280935.1 Candidatus Hydrogenedentota bacterium | reverse complement strand
GGCTAACCTATTGAGCCCCTTCGGGGCAGCGTGTCCGAGACACTATCGCTTCGAAAGTAGGTGGACGAATTGGGAATGCTTCCATTGAACTTGGCAACGTAATTTCGATCAAATCCCTAAGTCCACGTTACCCCCGCAAATCCCAAATAAAGAACAAAAAATTACAATTTTTTTTCGGGGTTGGCCTAATCTTTTTGGTCCTAAGCGCGAGGCTTGCCTGTTAGTAATTGTTTTTATTGGGAAATGTCGGTATGGCTCGGAAATTTTTCCAAAAAAAAACTAAAGGTATGGCTAAAGTTGCCGATAAATACTTCAGGTAAGCCGAAACAGGGCTTATTCAGAGAGAGTTTAAGGCAGAGCAAGAATCCCAGGGACGGGATTCCGCAACATCATGGAGGATGGCGCACGCACGCGGGCTATGCCCCCGCACGACGGCCTCGTGGCCGACGACAACAATTGAATCAATGTTGATCGAATATTTCGATTTCGGTGATGAAAGACGGCAGGATGCCTGACGTTATTGCCACAAGAAATCGCAACGGTGATCGGATTGCATCAGGGCAGGGACATGCCCCGGAGCGGAAGGTCGCCGCAATAACAAATCAATGGGACCAATCGGCTTCATGTAGAAGCCGGTTTCCGATACGTCCGCTCATGGGACGGAGGCTTCAGCGAATGCTGACAGCTTTCCAGAGAGGATGTATCGGAGGTAGCGCAAGGATGCGCTATACCAACCACTCACGGAGGAATACATCATGGGACTTCGAATCAACACCAACGTGGCCGCGCTGAATACGTCACGCGTCTTGCGACGCTCCACGCTGAATCTGAACAAGAGCTTGGAACGTCTTTCCAGCGGACTGCGCATCAATCGTGCGGCGGATGACGCTGCCGGACTGGCTATCGCGGAGGGTTTTCGCTCCGTAGTACGCGGTACGCAGGTCGCCCAGCGAAACTCGCAAGATGGCATCAGCCTGGTGCAAACGGCCGAAGGCGCGTTGAGCGAAACAACCAACATCCTGCAACGTATCCGCGAGCTGGCCGTACAGGCCGCGAACGGGACCCAGAGTACGGCGAACCGACTTTCGTTGGATCTCGAAGTTGATCAACTGTTATCTCAGATCGATGATATCGCCTTTGACACCGAGTTTAATGGTGTTCGCGTGCTGAGTTCGGGCACCACCCTGACCCTGCAAACGGGCGCGTTCAAAGGCCAGAATCTTTCGATTCTCATCGGTGCAGCCACACAGGGCAGCATTGGCGTGTCGCCGGCCAACCTGCAAACTGCGGCGGGAGCGCTCAGTGCCCTCAGCACCGTGGATGGCGCGTTGCGCTCAGTAAACGCGCTACGGAGCAACTTGGGTGCGTTTCAGAATCGTCTGGAATTTACCATCAACACGCTCGCTATCCAGGAAGAAAACTCGGCCGCGTCGGAAAGCGCCATTCGAGACGCTGACATAGCCAAGGAGACAATCGATTTCACGCGAAACCAGATTCTGGTCAGCGCGGGCACATCGATCCTGGCCCAGGCAAACGTCGTGCCCCAAACGGCGCTACAGCTTCTGGGCTAATAAAAGACAACACACAGGGCGGTCGGACCTCAACGGATATGAGGGGCCGAAAACGGAATTACCGGCCACCGACCGCCCTGAAAATTGAAGTGTCAGGACTACTTCCCAAATTTGTGGTCCCGACAGCCCCTCAGCGTGGAGGCCTGTTGGTTTAACAGTGCCTCTTGTGGAGTAAGGCAAAAAATGACGAAAGGAGGAACCAAGACTGCGGGTACCCAGCGAGTCGCGTCGCCAGGCATCCGACGAATGTCACTATCACGGAAGAATTTATACAGAGGGAAAGGGATTCCCTCTGGCCACTCATGGAGGAAAATACTATGGGACTCAGGATCAACACCAACGTCGCGTCGCTGAATGCTGCGCGGACACTAAGCAGATCAACACTCGCCCTCAACAAGTCGCTGGAGCGCCTTTCCAGTGGCCTGCGGATCAACCGGGCGGCGGATGATGCCGCCGGCCTGGCCATTGCCGAGGGATTTCGGTCGGTGGTCCGGGGTACGCAGGTTGCCCAGCGCAACGCCCAGGACGGGGTCAGTCTGGTTCAAACCGCCGAAGGCGCGTTGAGCGAGACCACCAACATCCTGCAGCGTATCCGGGAACTTTCGGTACAGTCTGCGAATGGTACGCAGAGCACCAATAACCGGATAGCACTGGACAATGAAGTCAATCAACTGTTGGCACAGATTGACGACATTGCCTTCGATACCGAATTTAACGGTATTTCTGTTCTGAGTTCGGGCACCACGCTGACACTCCAGACCGGTGCCTTCAAGGGACAGAACCTTTCCATTTCCATCAATGCCGCGACCCAGGGAACGATTGGCGTAAGCGCCGTGAATATTTCGACGGCGAACGGCGCTATCAGCGCGCTCAGCACGGTGGATGCCGCGCTTCGCTCGGTAAACAGTCTGCGCAGCACACTGGGTGCCTTCCAAAACCGCCTTGAATTTACCATCAATACCCTGGCGATTCAGGAAGAAAACTCGGCAGCTTCGGAAAGCGCTATTCGCGATGCGGATATCGCCCGGGAAACTATCCAGTTTACCCGGAATCAGATCCTGGTGAGCGCGGGCACATCCGTTTTGGCCCAGTCAAACCTGGTGCCCCAGACAGCACTTCAGTTACTCGGCTAATTGTCGGAAAGCTTGCCGCTGAATTAAAATCATGGCGGTGGCTCCGGTTTCTCTTTCGGAGAAGCCGGAGCCACACAATCGACACTAAGAAAGGAGTTGCCCTATGGCAGCCCGGATGTCGACACCCTGACGAGGGCCGTTGGCGCATTGTGGGCCGCATATTGAAAGACCGTCCGATTGGTTAGGGATACCTGATCGGGCGACATTGGAGGTAAGATCATGGGATTACGTATAAATACGAATATCCCGGCTCTCAACACGAGCCGGGTTCTTGCTCGTTCCACGCGCGAATTAAATCGCAGCCTGGAACGGCTGAGCAGTGGCCTTCGGATCAACCGGGCTGCGGATGATGCTGCGGGCTTGGCCATTGCCGAGGGTTTTCGCACGCAAGTCCGCGGCACCCAAGTGGCCCAGCGCAATGCCCAGGATGGCATTAGCCTTGTTCAGACGGCCGAAGGGGCGTTGAGCGAGACCACCAACATCTTGCAGCGTGTTCGGGAGCTTGCGGTGCAGGCCGCCAACGGCACCCAGAGTTCCGCCAACCGCATTGCGCTCAACAACGAAGTTCAGCAGCTCATTGCCCAGGTGGAAGATATTGCGCTGGATACCGAGTTCAATGGAATCAGCGTCCTGAGCGCCAATCAATCCATCACCCTGCAGACGGGCGCGAACAGAGGCCAGACACTGCTCGTTAGCATTGGAGGCGCCCGGTCTTCCGACCTGAAGGTCAGCGTTGTCAACATTTCCGCCGTTGCGGGAGCCGTATCGGCCTTGAGCACGGTGGATGTAGCGCTGGCCAGTGTAAACTCCCTTCGAAGTTCGCTGGGCGCCTTCCAGAATCGGTTGGAGTTCACCATTAATACCCTCGCGATTCAGGAAG
This sequence comes from Candidatus Hydrogenedentota bacterium, assembly GCA_024280935.1. Classification (GTDB taxonomy): domain Bacteria; phylum Hydrogenedentota; class Hydrogenedentia; order Hydrogenedentales; family JAEUWI01; genus JAEUWI01. Next base: position 4,071 of record JAJRPE010000475.1, on the reverse strand, counting down.
AAAATGCGGCGGCGGCGGAAAGCTCTATCCGAGATGCGGACATCGCCCGAGAGACGATTCGCTTCACCCGAAACCAAATTCTCGTGAATGCGGGCGTAACCGTTCTGGCACAGGCCAATGTAACGCCACAAGCGGCGCTGACCTTGCTGGGCACCTAAAATCACGAAACCCAACAACGCGAAAGCCCTGATGCCCTTGTTCGGCTTGAATCTTCTTTCGCTGGTATAGGAGTTAAGTTATGGAACTGAACGGTATTCAAGATCCCGTCGTTCCGCCGACGGTCATCGAAAAATCATCGCGGAGACCCTCAAGGGAATCAGGCCCCGCTCCCTTGAGTGGGTCATCAGCGATATCACCCCCGGAAAAACCGAAGGAGCCTACCGAAAACAATGCGGTTCGCGATGCCGTCGCTTCGCTCCTTGTCCAGCAGGAGTTTCCGCCCAATACACGGCTTCATCTGGACGAGGAGAGTAATCGCATCGTGGCGCAGGTGCTCGATGAAAACAACCAGGTGATTCGACAGATCCCCTCGGAGGAGTTGCTGGATATATCCGTACGCTTCAACCGCCTGGAAGGAATCCTTTTCGACGAACAACGGTAATGGATTCATCGCGATACAGGCGGGCAGATTTTCCTACCCGCCCAAGGATGCCCGTCGGTGTGTCGCCCAATCCGTCGGAGACTGGAAAAGGCGAGTCCGGGTGCCTTCCTGACACCGGTGGAATCGGGTTTGGCACTTTTTGTGAAGACCCACATCGGGTGCCATCTATTCGATTCCGGGTTATTACGCTGTTCCGAGAATACGATCCATGTCGCTGCTGGTTTTCGCCAGCAGATCGTCGCGATGGGGCATCATCTCGGCCACGAGGGGCTTGTCGTAACCAATAGCCCGAAGTGCCGCTACGGTCGCTTCCCACGGCACGTCACCCTCGCACAGGTCACAGAAGGCATAGTTGCCCGTCCAATCAAAAGTCTCTTTGAAGCCTTTGATATGAACACGCTTAATACGACTTCCGAGAAACGCGATCCAATGGGGTGGGTATTGGTGATAGCGCAGAATATTGCCCACATCAAAATAAACACCCAGCTGCGTGCTCTGGAAGTAATCGATGAAGGTCGCAAACTCCAGGGGCGACAAGAACAGGCCGTTCCAGACATTTTCCAGGCAGAGGTCCACCCCGACGCGCTCCGCGACTTCCAGCACTTCACCCACAGCATCGCGGGCACGCTCCACGGCAACCTGATAGGGAATGTGCTCGTCCGGGGCAATGGGACTGTTCACCACACCCGGAACCATGAGCATGGCCTCGCAGCCGATCCAGGCCGTGCGTTCCACGGCGGCTTTATGTACCTCAATGGAGCGTTGGCGTATGGCGGCATCATCGCTGGTTGGGTTGAGGGTCCAGGTCGCGGCACAGGCCACCGTTTCCACCGTGACACCCGACGCGTCGATAAGCCGCCGGAGCGCGTGGCATTCGTCCTCCGTCGTTTCGGTGGTGAAAACCCCTTCGGTACCGATGCAGAGTTCTAGGGCCTCGAAGCCCGTCGCCTTTGCCTGCGCCAGGGCATCGTCAATGGGGTGGGTTCCGGCGAGGCCGTCTTTCATGGCCCAATAGTTGATTGCTTTTTTCATGGATACATCCTCAAGCCCAACGGGCCGCTATACGTTCCTGGTTCATTATCGTGACATGATAACCACCCCACGATAAAGCAAGGGTGGTGCCACCGTTTCATCTTTTGTTATGAGGGTGACTTTTTCATGGAGGCCACTATGGTCCAGCCGGCGAACAATGTCAATTAAAGCCCATGGCAACGTGTGATGGAACTCTACCCATGCTTTCAACATATACTGTGGATGTGTTGTGTGCCCCATCGCCGTTTCGCCCCGCCTCTATTACATGACACGGCTGAAGACGGCTCTGCTTTAAGGTTATATATACCAATATGTTACGTTTTATATCCCACCATCTGCATCTCATTAAGTCTGGCCTTTCCGCCATCCTGGTCTTCGCCGTGTCCGCAGGTGCCGAAGCACCCCTGGACTTTGAAAACACAATTCGTCCGCTGATCGAGCGATATTGTGTTGATTGCCACGACGCGGAACTTACGAAGGGCGACCTGAATATCGACCGCTTCGCCAGTCACAATCAGGTGCTTGACGCTATCGCCGTGTGGCAGCGCATGGCCAAGGTAATCACGAGTGGGGAGATGCCGCCCAAGAAGAAAAAGAAGCGCCCAAGCAGCGAAGAGCGACGACTCCTGACCAATTGGATCGGGGGCCTCAATGTCAATAATGAGGACTGCAACCGTATCGCGAGTGAGGAATCCGTGGCGTGGTACAGCGGCGACGTAATGAGTCGGCGGCTCAACCGCACTGAATACGAAAACACGATACACCATCTTCTCGGCATCGAGCTGAATCTCGCCGACCGCTTCCCAACCGACGGGGCCGGCGGCGAAGGCTTCGACAATATGGGCGGGGCCCTCTATCTTTCCGCAATTCAGATGGAGAAGTACCTGGGGACCGCCGATTTATGTATTGAAACCGCGCTCCCCGCCGACGAACAAGGCAACGTGCAGGAAGACCACGCCCGGCTTATGGTTGCGCGGCCCAGCGACACCCTTTCCAAGCAGGATGCCGCCCGACAGGTCATCCGTGGCTTCACCTACCGTGCGTGGCGGAAACCGCCGCCGGAAGAATCCCTGGCGGGGCTGCTGGCCCTGGCCGATAAGGCCCTGGCGCGGGGTGACGGCTATGATGCCGCGATCAAGCTCGCCATGAAGGCCGCGTTGGTCTCGCCGCACTTTCTTTTCCTCGCGGAACCCCACCCGCCCGAAGCGGGCAACTACGCGTTGGGAGGAAGCGAACTGGCCTCCCGCCTTTCTTATTTCCTGTGGGCGAGCATGCCTGACGACGAACTCCTCGCCGCAGCGGCGGAAGGGAAACTGGCCGATCCCAACGAGATACAAATCCAGGTGAAGCGTATGCTTCAGGATCCCAAGGCCGAGGCTTTCGGGCGGCTCTTCGGCGGACAGTGGCTTGGCATCTCCCAGTTGGGCGAAACGAAGAAACCCGACGCAACCCTCTTTCCCGAGTACAGTCAGGCCTTGGCCGATACCATGCAGGCGGAAGTCTACACTGTGTTCAACACCATCGTCCGCGAAGATCGCAGTCTCTTGGAATTGCTGGCTTCCGACTATGTGTTTGTTAACGAAGACCTGGCCGCCATCTACGGGATAGAAGGTATCGAAGGGCCGGCCCTGCAACGCGTCCAGGTGGCCGATGCGAGCCGTGGTGGTGTTCTTGGTATGGCAGCGGTTCTGACCTCCACGTCTCATTCCCTGCGCACCAGTCCCGTGCTTCGGGGCATGTGGGTTATGGAGCGCCTCCTTGGCGAGCATGTGCCGCCACCACCGCCTGGCGTGCCGCCCTTGCCCGAAGACGGCAAGAGTGTCGAAGGGCTGACCTTTCGCCAGCAACTGGAGGTCCACCGGGACAAGCCCGAATGCGCGGGCTGCCACAGTAAGATGGACCCCCTGGGCTTTGGCCTGGAAAACTTTGATCCCATCGGACGTTGGCGCAGCACCCACGATGCCCTGCCCATCGACGCGTCTGGTGTACTGCCCTCCGGCGAAAAGTTCAACGGCCCCGAGGAACTCAAGACCATTCTGGTAAAACAGAAGGGGAAGTTTGCCCGAAACCTCTCCAAAAAGATGCTCGGCTACGCCCTGGGCCGTTCCCTGAACCGCTACGATACCTGCGTCATCAATGAGAGCGTGGAGGCCCTCAAGGCCAACGAATACCGGCCCAGCGCCCTCATCAGCACCATCGTGCTCAGTTACCCCTTCCGCCATCGCTACAGCAGCGGGCAATCGTAACAGTGACTCTTTGAGTTCGCTGCATTCTGAACTCCCGGTGCTCAAAAGTACCGTTACGAATATTAGTCGTGCCGCACGATCCCCAAAAGGCGAGTTTCAACGAGTCCTGACGGGTTCGTGCGCAGGGCACTTTGGGAATACCACCGTACTGTTCGCGATCAAAACCCACCCTTTGCGTCTTTGCGCCTTTGC
>JAJRPE010000474.1 GCA_024280935.1 Candidatus Hydrogenedentota bacterium | reverse complement strand
GATGCCCGCATCGCCCCGCTTGCCCACCAAGGTGATCTCCACGGGCGGGTGGAGCAGAAAATCAACGCTCCACAACATGCGCGAAAAGCCCTGGGGCGCCTTGGCGATTAGTGGCAGGGTCGTTTCGATGACCTTCCGTCCCCAATGGTGAAAGTCTTTGTTGTCAAGCAGGTGTCCCAGCCGCAACAGGGCCAGGGCCGCTACCGAATTGCCGGAAGGCTCCGCGCCGTCGTAACTGGGCCGGGTGCGCACAATGAGGTGCTGGTGGGCGGCTTCGGTGAAGTAAAAACTGCTCTCGTCTTCGTCGCCAAAGCGTGCAATCATCTGTTCGGCGATAGTCTTGGCGTGTTCCAGCCACTGCGCGTCAAAGGTCGCCTCGTAAAGATCGACGAAGGCATTCGCCGTGAAGGCGTAGTCGTCGAGGTAGCCGGGGAGACGGCTTTCCCCGTGGCGGTGGGTGCGGAGCAGTCCCTCGTCTTGCCACATGTGCTCCATGATGAACGTTGCTGCCCTGGTTGCCGCTTCGACATAGCGCGCATTGCCAAAGGCGATGCCCGCCTGGGCCAGGGGCGTGATAAGCAGGGCATTCCACGAGCACAGCACCTTGTCGTCGAGGCCGGGCCGTACCCGCTCGTCGCGCACCGCTTTCAATTTGGCGCGCAAGGGAGCCATCCGTTCTTCGAGGACATCGGGGTCGAGACCCTGTTCCGCAGCGATATCTTTCGGGGGGCGGGTGATATGGGGGATGTTCAATCCGGCGTGGTAGTGTTCGTGGGAGGAGAAATTGCCCCGCTCCTTGATGGCGTAGTAGGCGCAGAAAAGGGCCGCGTCATCCTCGCCCAGCACCTTGACGATCTCGTCGTGCGACCAGATATAGAACTTGCCCTCTTCTCCTTCGCTGTCGGCATCTTCCGTGCTGTGAAAGCCGCCGAGGGCATCCTGCATTTCGCGGATTTCGTAGTCGAGAATCTCGCACACAATCTGCTTGTAATACGGGTTGCCGGTAGCTTGCCAGGCCTCCAGATAAACCTGCGCGAGTTGGCCGTTGTCATAGAGCATTTTTTCAAAGTGGGGGACGAGCCATTCGGCATCCACGGAGTAGCGGTGAAAGCCGCCGCCCAACTGGTCGTACATCCCCCCCCGCGCCATTTTGTCGAGGGTCTCGGTGGCCATGTCGAGAAGATCCCGGTCGCCGGTGTTTCGGTAGGTCCGCAGCAGCAAGCCAATACTCGCGCTTGCCGGAAATTTGGGTGCGCCGCCCCAACCGCCCTGGGTCGCGTCATAGGTGTCGCTCAGTTGCTGACAGGCCTCATCCATAAGAAAAGAGGCCATAACGACCTTGTCGCTCAGCGGCTTGCCGGACTGCTCATTCAGGTAGGTGGTGATGTTTGCCGCGCCCCGGGAAATCTCCTCGCGCTTTACCTGCCAACTGTGGGCGATACCCTGGAGTATCGTCTTGAATCCGGGATGGCCACCCCGGTCTTCAGGCGGGTAGTAGGTGCCGCCATAAAAAGGCTCCAAGTCGGGCGTAAGGAACACGGACATGGGCCAGCCGCCTTGTCCATTGAGACCGATGACCGCCGTCATGTAGATGTCGTCCAGATCGGGCCGTTCTTCGCGGTCCACCTTAATGCTGATGAAATGCTCGGCAAGAAACTCGCCCACCGCCGCGTTCTCGAAGGATTCATGCTCCATCACGTGGCACCAGTGACAGGCCGAATAGCCAATGGACAAGAAAATGGGCTTGTCTTCTTCCCGCGCCTTCGCGATGGCCTCGTCGCCCCAGGGATACCACTCGACCGGGTTGTGGGCATGTTGCAAAAGGTAGGGGCTGGTTTCGTGAATGAGATGGTTGATGTATACAGGCTTCGGGTCGTCGGTGGGCACGGAGAACTCCCTGGGTGTGCGTTGGTTGGCGTGCGGTTGATGGCTGAAGGAAGCTAGTCCACGAGGCTCGCGGCCACGAATCTATGCACCGGCAGGGGCATTTCGCTGTCGGCGCCTTTGGCGTTTTTCCAGATGATTTCGTTGAATTTGTCCATGGGAATTTCGTCGAAGGTGCTGAAATCCATCTCCATGGATTCCTTCGCGCCCCACGCGGTTTTTACGTTGAGGGCGTTGATATCGGTGGTGGGTTCAAGATGGGTGTAGGGGGTGTTGTCCGCTACGTTGGTGAATGAACGGTACATGGGATTCGCCGAAGCGTCGAACTGGCTCATGGGCGGCAGGCCGAGCAAGAGTTGCATCGTCCGCAGCATGGCGCTGGTGGTGTAGAAGGTGCTGTCCACGCTTTTGCGACGCGTGTAGGGGCTGATGACGAAGCCGATGGTGCGGCGGGCATCCACGTGGTCGGGACCGTTCTGGGCGTCGTCTTCGATGACGAAGATGGCGGTTTCGGGCCAATAGGGGCTGTGGGTGATGGCATCCACGATCATCCCGAGGGCGTAGTCGTTGCTCCCCACCGACGCCTGTATGGTGGGTTTGCCGGGACTGCTGCCCACGGTGTGATCTTCGGGAAGCCCCATGACGATGTAGTTGGGCAGCCGTTTTTCGGGGTCTGGGCTGTCGAAGTGTTTCACGTACTCGTTGAATTCCTTGATGAATTCGGCGGCGTTGTCCGTGTCGCGGGCGCCCCAGTTGAGATAGTTGGGCGCCACATGACCGATGAGTCCGAGCACACGGCCTATCATGGGTTTGCCTTCGCTTATCCGTCGGGCATACTCGCCATAGCTCCGGTAGGTGAGTCCCTTCCTCTTGCACAAATCCCACATGTAGCCTGAAGCAGGTAGGCCCGCAGCAGTGAAGGGTCCGTTGGCCTTGCCGCCGTAGGAAGCGGGCCAGAGCTTTTCGATGAAGTCGGTGGCGTAGGCCGCGTTGGACCACTGGTGGCCGTCCACGCTCACCTCGGCATCGCAGTAGAGATTGTCGAGCAAGACGAACTGCTCGGCAAGCGCATGGTGGTTGGGGGTTATTTCGCGGCCAAAGATGCAGATTCGCGGATCGCCGTTCCCTTGGGGAAGATCACCGAAGACTTGGTCGTAGGTGCGGTTTTCCTTGATGATGTAGACCACGTGTTTGATAACCGAGCCGACTCCCACCTCCGACGGAACAATGTTGGCTTCGGCATCGAGCGGACGGGCCTGGGCAAGTTGCCCGTCGTTGTACGGGCAGTTCTTGTAGGCCTGTTTGGTGAGTTCGCGCAAGTTCGCCTTGTACTCATCCACGGACACGACGTTGATAGAACCCTTTATCGTGGACTTCGTGGAGCCCTTGCCTTCTGCGCCTTCGGGCAGGGGGCTCAGGGGGCCGCGTATGTTGGCGAAGGAGGCGAGGCCCTTTCCGTTGCCGATGTAGAGCTTCTTGCCATCGGCGCTCATGCCCAGGGCCGAGGGATACCACCCCGCCGGAATGAAGCCGAGGACGGTACTCTCGGCGGCATCTTCAATGTCCACCACGCAGACATTGTTGTTGTCGGCGTTGGCGATGTAGAGGGTTTCCTCGGCGGGATCCAGGGCGAGGGCGTTGGGCGTGGATCCTTCGGGTGCCTCGGGGTATAAAGACGTGACGATGCGATCCACGGCGCGGTTCTGCTTCGTATCAATGACGATAACCGTGTTGTCGTTGGAGGAGCAGACGAAGAGGCGACCATCCTTCGTCAGCACCATGTCGTTGGGGTTGTCGCCCACGCCGTCAATGGTTTCGACAACAGCGTTGGTGACGGTGTCGATGACGGAGATGCTGTCGCTGGCCCAGTTGGAACAATAGAGTCGGGTGCCGTCGGGCGTGAGGATTAAATCATAGGGATTCACACCGGTGGCAATGCGGGTCAGGATATCGCCCGTCTCTGTGTTGAATACGACGACGTTTCCGGCCGTGCGGTTGGCGGCATAAAGAATCGGTTGTGTCGGATGATGCACCAGCCCGGACCAGTAAATTTTTTTCGGCTCGACAGTCTCCGAGAATTCACGCACGGGCTTTTCGGTGAGTCGTGCGCCATCGTAGCCGAATACATAGATCGGCGCTTTAATCTTCTTACGCGATTTGTTGTTCCCGCCGGAGACGTAGAGGGTCTTTCCATCCGGCGACCAAGCCAAGCCCATGAAACTCGTCGGCAGATGAACCGTCTGGACTTTTTCATCGGTTGCTCCGTCGATGAGTATCAGTTCGTGGGGATTGAATCCGCTGCTGAGGCTCACCATGAAATTGCCATCGGGCGTGGGGAGCAGATTAGAAACCAAGTCGTTCGTCGGTATCGCATTTCCGACTGGGGTGATCTGCCACCCATTGGGGAGCTTGAACCCGCCTTCAATGGGGCCGGGAAGATCGCTCGCGGCGAAGGAAGCATAGCTTCCCAAAACAACAAGGAGCGTCAGCAAAAGACATTTCATGGAAATTCTCCTCCCGAGGTGGCATGGACTGCGTGCCGCACAGGTTTGTCGGATGTGTTTACAGCGCCCTCTAACCTGACACAGGGAGCATCCAATGTCAATGAAGAATCTCTGCTCGTTGCGGATCTTTCCAGGGCTGCCATTCTCATACAGTCTTTCTTTTTGGTGTGATATTCAGGGACGGACTCGCGTTCCCGACATCGGCCATTGGGCTGGAAGCGTGTTGGCAAGCCGCGTGGCGTGGGTAGGAAGGTGACACGTGAACGCGGGTGTCCCGGTGGTTTTTGGGAAGGAGCCGTTTTGTTAGGCCGACAACCGACACCTCACTTTCAGGGACGGACTCGTGCCTACGCCATTGGTTATTAGGCGGGATGCGTATTGGCAAGCCGCACGCCGTGGGCAGTAAGGTGCTCGTCAACGCACGTGCCCGTCCCAGTGTTTTTCTGGGTCTTCGGCACGGGCCGCCACATGGCAAGAGTTCTCTACGCTACGGTACCCGTGCGGCGGCACGCCCCTTCCTCACCAAAATCGGCGGTATAGATCGGGTTGAGTTGGTATTTGATCGGGTGCATTATAACTACATATTGTATTCATTCAACAGGCCTCTTTGTCCGCTCAAAACTATATCTTGTGTTTTTATGGCATTTGGTGTAGTCTTATGTCAGCTATCTTGTGTTTTGGAGGGTTGATTGGTTATCAATCCGACACAGAAGCGGTCAAGAAAAGACTATATATAGTGTCTCCGACTACATTAATTAGTAATACCGACTCCGAGCAGACCCTATCGACGCTTTTTGCGTCGAGTGCCCGGGTATCGCTCCTGCGGGTCTTCATGCTGGACCCCGTTCGTGCCTATTACCAGCGTCAGTTGGAGCAGGCGACGGGATTGGCG